>JAZPXP010000123.1:0-25516 GCA_045543715.1 Acutalibacteraceae bacterium | reverse complement strand
AGGCTATCGCTTAAAGCGATAGCCTTTAAAATTTTAATTAAACGCCGAACTTAGCTACGTTGAGCTTAATTCCAGGACCCATTGTTGTTGCGATAACGCAAGACTTAATGTACTGACCCTTTGTTGCAGCAGGTTTAGCCTTGATGATAGCACCCATAAGTGCATCAAAGTTCTCCTGAAGCTTTTCAGGACCAAAGGAAACCTTACCAATGGGGCAGTGAATGATGTTGGTCTTGTCAAGACGATACTCAATCTTACCAGCCTTAGCCTCAGTAACAGCCTTAGCAACATCAGGAGTAACGGTACCAGCCTTAGGAGTAGGCATAAGTCCGCGCGGACCTAAAACCTTACCAAGACGGCCAACAATACCCATCATATCAGGTGTTGCGATAACAACATCAAAATCAAGCCAGTTCTCGTTCTGAATCTTAGCAACGAGTTCCTCTGCTCCAACGAAATCAGAGCCTGCTTCCTCAGCTGCCTTTGCCTTATCACCCTTTGCTAAAACAAGGGTTCTAACCTTTTTACCAGTTCCGTTTGGAAGAACAACTGCGCCTCTAACCTGCTGGTCAGCATGACGAGAATCAACACCCAAACGAACATGAATTTCAACCGTTTCATCAAACTTAGCAGTACCGGTCTTAACAGCAACCTCAACTGCTTCGTTTACATCGTAAAGCTTACCGGTTTCAATAAGCTTTGCGCTTTCATTATATTTCTTTCCGTGTTTCATTGTTTACCTCCCAATAAGTGGTTAAATCGGAATTTTCCTCCCACGAGAGAGAATTAATCGACTACTTCAATACCCATGCTGCGAGCAGTACCAGCTATCATACTCATAGCGGTCTCAATGCTTGCTGCATTAAGGTCAGGCATTTTGGTTTCAGCGATTTTCTTAATTTGCTCTCTGGTGATTTTGGCAACCTTAGTTTTATTCGGTGTGCCCGAAGCACTCTCAATACCGCAAGCCTTCTTAATAAGAACTGCTGCGGGAGGAGTCTTGGTGATGAAGCTGAATGAGCGGTCTGCATAAACGGTAATAACTACCGGAATGATAAGACCTGCATCATTTTTAGTTCTCTCATTGAACTCCTTGGTGAACGCCATAATGTTGACGCCGTGCTGACCAAGAGCAGGACCAACCGGGGGAGCCGGTGTAGCCTTACCTGCAGGGATTTGAAGCTTAATGTAACCTGTGATTTTCTGAGCCATTTATTTGCACCTCCATTATTCGTGGTAACAGTGTTTTTTAAAAACACCTGGCGGAACGGTCATATTCCGTCCCTCCCACCGTGGCGCATTACCCTTACGCCATGGGGACAGTTATCTGTCAATTTTAATAAGCATTTCTGCTGATTAACGAACTTAGTCAGCCAAAGCAATCTGGTCAAGCTCTAACTCAACCGGAGTTTCTCTGCCGAACATAGAAAGAACTACGCAAACATTGTTGTTAGCGGTATCAACCGTCTTAACAGTTCCTGAGTAGCCCTCAAGAGGTCCGCTGATGATTTTAACCAAATCACCCTCGCTGTAACCAACCTCAACGCTGTGCTTTTCAACGCCAAGTGCGGCAACCTCTTCATCGGTAAGCGGAACCGGTTTTGAAGCCGGACCAACAAACCCTGTACAACCGCGTATGTTTCGAACAACATACCAGCTGTCATCAGTAACAATCATTTTGATTAAAACATAACCAGGGAAAATTTTGCGCTCAACCTCGCGCTTCTTATCTTCCTTTATTTCGGTTACGGTTTCGGTTGGAATTTTAATCTCGTGAATAAGGTCCTGCATACCGCGGCTTTCAACCATAGTTGCAAGGTCGGTTGCTACCTTATTTTCATATCCCGAATAGGTATGAACAACATACCATCTAGCTTCTCTTGTTTCAGACATAAGTTACCTCCTCGGCATTAAACGCCTAAAACAAGCTGAACGAGTTTTCCAAGACCAAAATCAACAGCCCAAATTAAAGCGCCAACAAGCAAGCACATAATAAGAACAATAACGGTGTTCTTAACTACATCCTTGGGACCGGGCCAAACGATTTTCTTAACTTCGCTCTTATAATCTCTGAAGAAACGAACAACTCTCTTCGGGATAGTAAGCTTAGCTCCCTTAGATTCAGCTACCTCAATGTAATCATCAATAAGCAAATATGCAATTGCTAGAGCGGTGAAAACAAAGATGGTAATCGCAGCGATGAGAACAAACGGAGTATAATCAACGCCTGTAACCTCAGGTAAGGGACGAACATCAACATACTTCCAAGCATCTTTTGCAAGGGCAATAACCAACATATAAACTGTTGTTACTATGCCAAAGCCTGAGATAGCATAACGAAGTTTCTTGGACTTATGAGCAAAAATGCTCATCAAGAATGCTACGGCAGTAAGTATGAAGCAAAGAAGGATATGGGCTGATTTTGCCATGCCATATTCATTACCCTCAAAGGTAATTTTGCTTCCGAAGGCCAACTGAGCACCAACTAAGGTTACCTCTTTGCCTGCCGAAAGGATGGTTGCAAAATCAGTGAAGAACAAAACGAGTGAAGCTAAACCGAAAACAGCTACCAATATGCGGCAAATCTTATTAACAGTTTTCATCTCTCTGCCCCCTTACTTTGTTTCCTTATGCACGGTGTGCTTTTTGCAGAAGCGACAGTACTTGTTCATTTCAAGCCTGTCCGGGTCATTCTTCTTGTTTTTCATTGTGTTGTAGTTGCGCTGTTTGCATTCAGTGCAAGCAAGTGTTATTTTTACTCTCATAACGGCACCTCCCGCTTTACGGAAATATTTTTTGCTTTTACTCTTTGTAAAAGTAAACGCCTCCCTCGGTTCAAATCGGTATTCACGCCATTTTGGAAACCAAAACGAAAAGCACCGCGTAAACATAAAAATTTGAACAAATCAGGTTCTTTTGCAAAAAAAAAGAACCTTTCAGAGGTGATAGAATTATATCACAAACCATCTGAAAGGTCAAGAGTTTTTTACTAATTTATTATAAAATATGCAAGGACAAGAATGCCTAATATAATTCTGTAATATCCGAAGGCTTTAAAATCACGCTTTTTAATATATGAAAGCAGGAATTTTATAGCCGCAACAGATACTAAAAATGCAGTTAACATTCCAACCAACAAGATTATTAACTGTTCTGAAGAGAATGTATTCCCGTCTGCAAAATACTGAAGCACCTTTATTCCGCTTCCGCCGACCATAGCAGGAACAGAAAGGAAGAAAGAAAATTCTGCCGCCGCAGTGCGCGATAATCCCAAAAGCACAGCACCTAAAATTGTTGAACCGCTGCGGGAAGTCCCCGGAACTAATGCCAGACACTGAATAATACCGATTAGGAATGCATTTCTAAATGATAACAAATCAAGGTCTTCGGTTTTAACCTTTTTATTTATAGACTCTATTATTATAAAAAGTATACCGTAAACAATAAGAGCAGTTGCAACAACATAAGCCCTGTAATCCCCTGTTAGCATCGCATCTATCTGGTCATCAAACATAAGACCTAATATTGCAGCAGGAATACTTGCTATAAGTATTTTAAACCAAAGAATAAATCTATCTACATATATGTAATTGTTACAGAATTTTTTAAGTCCCGAAGGCTTTTCGGATTTAAAGAAAGGTACTACCTCGGTTTTCTTTAAATGGAAAGGCCAAAGCTTATTCCAGAAAAGAAGAACAACCGCTAAAATCGCACCCAGTTGAATAACAACTAGGAACATATCCATAAACGCCTTCGACTGATTAAGTTTAATCAACTCATCAACGAGTATCATATGTCCCGTACTGCTAATCGGGAGCCATTCAGTTATACCCTCAATAATACCGAGGATTATAGACTTCAAAATATCTAACATAACATCACCTATAATCATTATATAAGGGCTGCCGTGATAAAGCAACCCTTATATTTTTAACTATTCAAAATTTCTTTATAAAGTTTTATATATGCATTAGCCGACGTACCCCAACTGTTATCGCATTTCATAGCGCGTTCGCGAAGTGTTTGCCAGCCCTGTTTATCGGAGTAACCTGCAATGGCGCGCCAAACTGTATTCTGCATATCGTGAGCATTATATGATTTAAAGGTGAATCCGTTACCCTCGCCATCTCCGCTATCCGAAATAGTGTCATTAAGACCGCCTGTTTCACGAACAATCGGGATAGTACCATATCTTAAAGCCACCATCTGAGCTAAACCGCAAGGCTCGCTCTGACTCGGCATAAGGAATATATCGGAGCCGGCATAAATTCTATGGGCAAGCTGGGGATTAAAACCAATCCTAAGCCCTACCTTATCAGGATGCTTGCCTGCCATTTCATTGAAGAAATTCTCAAATTCCCATTCGCCCGAGCCTAAAATTGCAAACTGAATATCTGCCTTCAAAAGCTCTTCAAATACATGTTTAACAAGGTCAAGTCCCTTGTGCTTAACAAGTCTTGTTACAATTCCGATAACAGGAGCATTATCTCTTACAGGAAGGCCTAATTCCTCCTGAAGCTTTTGTTTATTATAAGCTTTGCCGCTCATATCATCAGCACTGAAGTTTTTATAAATCAAATTATCGGTTTCAGGGTTATAAATATCAACATCAATTCCATTAACAATTCCCGTCAGCTTATAAGTGAATTCCTTTAAAATACCGTCAAGCCCATGGGAATAATAGGGGTCTAAAATTTCTTTTGAATAGGTTGGAGAAACGGTAGTAACCTTATTAGAACACTGAATAGCACCCTTCATAAAGTTAACGCAGTCATCATATTCAATAATACTTTCGCGCTCATAAGGAATACCCAAAACATCCCCGATAAGCTCTTTTCCGTATTTGCCCTGATACTGGATATTATGAATAGTGAAAACTGTTTTCATATTCTTATATAGGTCATCATACTTGTAAAAAGTATCAAGATATACAGGAATTAAGGCAGTCTGCCAATCGTTGCAATGGATTATATCGGGGGTAAAGCCAATATAAGGAATTATTTCCAAAACCGCACGTGAGAAAAAAGCGAAACGCTCGGCATCATCATAATGACCATACATTCCCTCACGGTTGAAATAATACTGATTATCGATAAGATAATAAATAACTCCGTCCATATGGGCTTCGAAAATACCGCAATACTGTCTTCTCCATGCAACAGGAACAGTTATACTGCAAACAAAGGTCATTTTACTCCTTAATTCTTCCGAAATACTGCTGTAAAGCGGCATAACAACTCGGCATCCGATAAATCTTTTTCTGAGTGCCTTTGGAAGAGCACCTGCAACATCTGCAAGTCCTCCCGACATTGCAAAGGGTAAAGCTTCACTTGAAGCATATAAAACTTTCATATAAATCTCCTTAAAGCGATTGATTTTTCTTTAAAACTATTTTTTTATCTTCAGTTCCTTTTAGAATAACATCACCGCTGATATTAACATTTTTATCAGCAATAACATTAACAAGGCTTGCGTTCTCTGAAACAGTTGCCTCCTGCATTAAGATACAGTTTTCAACAACCGCTCCCTTTTCCACCTTGACCCCTCTGAAAAGAATACTGTTTTTAACAACACCGTCTATAACGCAGCCATCGGCAATAAGACTGTTCTTAACCTGAGACTTTGTGCCGTAACGGGTAGGCATATCATCACGGGTTTTGGTGAGAATAGGTCTATTCTTGCTAAAAAGCTGATGTCTCACCTCGCCGTTTAGCAAATCCATATTTGCATTATAATAACTTTCAATTCCGTTCATAAACATAACATATTCTTTATGCTCGAATCCATAGATATTAAGCCTTGAAAGATTCTTGGTTATAACATCCTTATTTATACTTTCAAGGTTTTCATCATAAGCCTCATTAGCGAGTTTTAAGAGAAGCTCTCTGCCTATAATTGTAATTCCAATACTGAAATTAGCCTCAACCTTGCCATCATTGTTAAAATCAATAGCCGAAATCTCGCCCTTTTCATCAAGAGTTAAAAGCATTGTTTCACCGTCATTCTTAGGAACAATTCCGTTATGATAAACAAAGGTTATATCAGCATTTTTCTTTATATGAGCCTTAACAGCCTCGGATATATCAACATTCGCAACAACATCGGAATTATAAAGCACGATATAATCGCTCTTGCAATGAAGAATATAATCTTCAGCGCCGTTTATGGCGTCAACCGAGCCGTTATATCTTTTTGCACCCTTTGTTATATAAGGGGGCAGAATATAAAGTCCGCCGTTTCTGCGGTCAAGGTCCCAATAAATTCCGTTGCTCATATGGTCCATAAGAGAACGATAATTACCCCTCGTTACAACGCCAACATTTGTGATACCAGCATTAACAAGGTTTGAAAGAGAGAAATCTATAAGGCGATATCTTGCACCGAATGGCACAGATGCCATAGAACGATTCGCGGTTAGTTCTTGTAATAAATTATCGTTTGCATTTGCATAGATAATTCCTGCTACTGCTGAAGCTCTCATATTTTCTCCCCCTCTTTTATATCTTCTGTTATCATCTTGTTTGCAGAAACCATAGCATTTTTACCGACCTTGAGATTAGCACCTATAACCGAAATGCCCCAACCCTCAGTTCCAACAACAGCAGGGTCTCCGCCGATATCTGCATTTTCGCCAACCTCAACATTTTCTGCGATTATAGAGTATCTGACATTAGCTCCCTTTTTAATCACAGCACCCGGCATAACGAGTGAATATTCAACCGTTGCCCCAGGTTCAACAGTTACATTTTCGAAAAGAATTGAATAATCAAGATTTCCGTAAACCTCACAACCATCGGTAACGAGTGAATTTTCAACAACTGCTTCGTTTGATATAAACTGAGGTGGCATAGCATTTGTCCTTGAATAAATGCGCCAGTTTCTATCCGAGAGATTAAGGTCTATCTTGGGATTTAACAAATCGAGGTTAGCATCCCACAAAGAATCAACTGTTCCAACATCCTTCCAATAATCATTAAAACGATAAACCTTTAAGGTTTCACCCGAGTTTAACATCATAGGAATAATATTCTTTCCGAAATCATTTGAAGATTCGGGATTCTTTTCATCCTCGGTTAAATACTTTCTGAGTTTTTCCCAATTGAAAACATAAATACCCATAGAAGCCAAATTACTCTTAGGAACGGGTGGCTTTTCTTCAAACTCATATATAGTATCGTTCTCATCGGTATTAAGTATTCCAAAACGGGTTGCTTCTTCCATTGAAACCTCTAAAACGGCAATGGTACAAGCAGCATTGCTTTCAATATGGAAATTAAGCATTTTGGAATAATCCATTTTATAAATATGGTCGCCCGAAAGAATAAGAACATACTCAGGATTATAACGCTCAATAAACTCTAAGTTCTGATATATCGCATTGGCAGTTCCTTTATACCAATCTCCGCCTTGCTGACCCTGATAGGGAGGCAAAATATGAACACCACCGTTGGTTCTATCTAAATCCCAGGGTTTGCCCGAGCCAACATAATCATTAAGCTCAAGCGGTTTATATTGAGTTAAGATACCAACCGTATCAATACCCGAATTTACGCAGTTGGAAAGCGGAAAATCTATAATTCGGTATTTTCCGCCGTAGGGAACGGCAGGTTTTGCAATCTTGCTTGTTAAAACACCGAGTCTACTTCCCTGACCCCCAGCTAAGAGCATCGCAACACATTTTTTGTTTTTCAATTATAACACTCCCATTAACGCAATAGCGTTTATTTAGATTTTTTCTTAGGTGGTTTAAAGAAACTTACCGACATAGGCGGTATATCAATAGCAATTGAATAATCTCTTCCGTGCATAGGCTGTTTTTCAGCTTTATATCCTGCTCTTCGAGGTGCAGTATTGCCGCCAAACTTAATATCATCGGTACAGAAAATTCTTCGATAGCTACCCATAGACTCAACACCTATTCTATATCCCGTTCTCTCAACGGGAACGAAATTACAAACTGCTATAATCTCTTCCCCTGCCTTATTTATTCGGCGGAAAGCTATGATACTTTGTGTATTATCATCATTGGAAATCCAATCGAAGCCTTCCCAAGAGTAATCAATCTCCCATAACTCAGAGCTATCAAGATAGAACTTATTAAGTTGCTTCGTAAACTCCTTCATCTTGCGGTGCTGTTCGTAATCAAGCAGCAGCCAGTCAAGCTGTTTTTTGTAATCCCATTCAATAAACTGAGCAAACTCCTGACCCATAAACAAAAGCTTCTTTCCGGGGTGGGCCATCATATATGCAAAGAACGCTCTAAGCCCTGCAAATTTAAGCTCATAGTCCCCGGGCATTTTGTTTATCATAGAGCACTTGCCGTGAACCACCTCATCGTGCGAAATCGGGAGAACGAAATTCTCCGAAAAAGCATAGAAGAAAGAAAAGGTTAGGCAATCGTGGTTATCCTTTCTGAAATAGGGGTCTAAGGACATATACCTGAGCATATCATTCATCCAACCCATATTCCATTTGAAGTTAAAACCAAGTCCGCCGTCATCAGCAGGCTTTGTAACAAGAGGCCAAGCGGTTGATTCCTCGGCAATCATTAAAACCGAAGGATTAGTTTTAAACGCCGCCTTGTTAACCTCTCTCAAGAACTCAACTGCCTCAAGGTTTTCTCTGCCTCCGTAAATATTCGGAATCCATTCTCCATCATTCCTGCCGTAATCAAGATAAAGCATAGAAGCTACAGCATCAACCCTGAGTCCGTCAATATGAAATTCCTTTAGCCAATAAACAGCGCTTGATATTAAGAAACTTTTAACCTGTTGTCTTCCATAATCAAAAACACAGGTTCCCCATTCCTTATGCTCACCCTTTCTTGGGTCTGCATATTCATAGCAAGGCGTTGAGTCAAACCTGAAAAGTCCGTGCTCATCCCTTGGGAAATGGGCAGGCACCCAATCAAGAATAACTCCGATTCCATTGTTATGCATAATATCAACGAACTTTTTGAAATCCTCAGGTGTTCCGTAACGCGAGGTCGGAGCAAAATATCCCGTTACCTGATAACCCCAAGAGCCATCATAAGGATATTCGGTTATCGGCATAAGCTCAACATGAGTGTAATTCATCTCTTTAAGATAACAGCTAAGCTCTTCTGCCAATTTAACATAGTCAAAAGGATTCCCGTCAGGATATGTTTTCCAAGAGCCTGAATGAATCTCATATATATTAACGGGAGATTCATAAATATTTATTTTTTTCCTTTTCTCTATCCAGTCCTTATCCTTCCATTTATAATTATCAGGAGCATAAATCTTGGATGCATTTTGAGGAGTTGTTTCAAAATGTCTGGCATAAGGGTCTGATTTTAAAACGGTATTTCCATCCTTAGAAGTTATGGCATACTTATAAATATCAAAATTCTTAATGCCCTTAATTTCAACTTCCCATATTCCTCCGTCAATCCAGTTCATCGGGTTTGCTTCATTGTTCCAGCCGTTAAAATCGCCAACAACCGAAACCCTTTCGGCATTCGGCGCCCAAACTCTGAAAAGGGCGGTATCCCCTTTTAGAAATGAACCAAACACCTCATAAGCATTATCTATGACGGACGAATTAAATTTATTTATCATTTCTTTCATATAGAAGCTCCTTTTTAGTTTCGTCCACTGTTATTATAATGGAATAGGTTAAGCGAAACAATTCTGTTTCGCCACAAAATCTTTGATTTTGTAACAAATTTTTTAGTAAAAATTTGTCCTATCCCATTGCAATGAGTGTTGTGCAAAATTAAATATTAGAATTGAATTTTGCTGAAGCCACTTTTTAAGTGGCTTATCGGAACGCTTTTGGGCGTTTCGACTAACTACAATCATTATAATAATTATATCAATTAATAACCCTTATTTCAAGTGAAATTTGTTAGTTTTTGGAAACAAAATGAAAACTTTTTCGACACATTTTGGTAAAACTGCACAAATTTCGCCCATTTTCCAAGTATAGTAAATAAAAAACTGATGCAGCTTCATCTGCATCAGTTTAAATTAAATTGCATTTTCTTTTAAAGTATTAAGTTTATCAACGCAATCAACACAAACTTCATATCCTTCATAAACCACACTTTGAGCAATGTCGCCGCAGAAGATACATCTAGGACAATACTTTTTAAGAATTATTTTATCTCCGTCAACAAAAATCTCAAAACTGTCAACCTCGTTTTCAATATTGAGCATAGTGCGTATTTCCTTAGGAATAACAACTCTTCCCATCTTATCAACGCCTCTTATAATACCTGTTGACCTCATTTTCTTCCCTCCTACATTATGTATTTTTAATTATATTAACATAATAACCAAATTTTGTCAATTAACAAAAAATCCCAAAAAAAACCGCCCCTTTCGGAGCGGTCCTTAAAAAGCTTGATTATTTAAGAAGACTTCTGTAAAGCTCTGCAATTTCAGCTTCGCTTGTTTCTCTCGGGTTACCGGGACGGCAAGCATCAGCAAATGCATCAGCAGCAAGGGCAGGAATATCTTCCTCTTTCATAATACCCTTAAGTGAAGTGGGGATTCCAACATCCTCAGCAAGCTTGCGAACTGCCTCAACAGCAGCTGCACGGTATTCAGCCTGAGTCATACTGTCAACACCCTCAACGCCCATAGCCTTTGCGATATCTTTGTACTTCTCACCTGTATACTCAGCATTGTAAGCCATAACAGTTGGAAGAAGAACTGCACAAGCAGCACCGTGAGCCATATCATAGTAAGCTGAAAGTGTGTGAGCCATAGAGTGATCCACGCCAAGACCAACGTTAGAGAAGCCCATACCTGCAACATACTGACCGAGTGCCATACCATCACGGCCCTCTTTTTCATTGTTAACAGCAGCGCGGAGTGAACGAGCGATGATTTCAATAGCTTTGATATGGAACATATCAGAAAGCTCCCAAGCGCCCTTAGTTATGTAACCCTCAATAGCGTGGGTTAAAGCATCCATACCAGTAGCAGCGGTAAGAGCCTTAGGCATAGAAGCCATCATATCAGGGTCAACAACTGCAACAACCGGAATGTCATGACCGTCAACACAAACGAATTTACGCTTTTTCTCAACATCAGTAATAACATAGTTGATGGTTACCTCAGCAGCAGTACCTGCAGTTGTGGGAACAGCGATAATCGGAACGCACTTATTCTTAGTAGGAGCAACGCCCTCTAAAGAACGAACATCTGCATACTCAGGGTTAGTAATAATGATACCGATAGCTTTAGCAGTATCCATAGCAGAACCGCCGCCGATAGCGATAATACAGTCAGCACCTGCAGCCTTGAAAGCAGCAACGCCGTTCTGAACATTTTCAATTGTGGGGTTAGCCTTAATATCGGAATAAACTGCATATTCAATACCCTCTTTATCAAGGATATCGGTAACCTTAGCAGAAACGCCGAATTTAATAAGGTCGGGGTCGGTTGCAACAAAAGCCTTTTTGAATCCACGGCTTCTGAATTCATCCGGAATTGCGTTGATGGCACCTGCGCCATGATAGGAGGTTTCATTGAGCATAAATTTGTTCATTGGTTTTCACCCTTCTTTGTTATTTTTTTGACAATTACATTATAAATAACATTTGCCAAATAATCAAGAGAAATTTTTAAGTTTCTCTAAAATTTTCATAGACTCTGTGTGATACATTTCGGCATCCTTATACTTTTCCATAAGTGTATCATCTATTTTTCTGCAAGAAATTCCAAGACCTTCTATTAGCTCCTTGCCGTTAAATGCGGTTTTCTTATAGAAATCTTCGCCAAATTCTAAAGGCTCATCTTCAAAAATATCAACATCAACCGAAAGTCCGTCAAAATATTTTACCGACTCCTTATCGGTTATATAAAGCATAGTATCATATTCTGCCGCCATAATAGACTGCATCTTCATCAAAGTATTATTTCTATATTTGGCATTTGAATCGGTATTGGAAAAACTGCAGTTTATAACCTGTACCAAAACCTCCCCGTCCCCATTTATATCAGGGACAATCTCCTTGAAATAATCTTCAACCAAATTAAGTTGGTCATCGAAAACAGGTTTATATGAAAAATATACCATCTTTATGTCGTAATCAGGACGGGACATACATTGAGAAATACCAACAACAAAAATGGCAACAATAAGGACTATTGCTAAAACCCTTAACTTATACTGATACCAAAAGTTATCCCATTTTTCCTTAAAGGTTTTAGGAACAATTGCTACCTCGCTGGGCTTAGGTCCTGCCTCGATTTCTCCCGATTGCATTTTCTTAAGCCTTAAAAACTCTTCCCTTGCCTTTTTTTGCTCTTCTAAAATTTCGTTCTTTTTCATTTTAAAATCCTTTTAATATGATACTAAAATTTTATCACATTCTTGGCAATCTTTCAAGTGCCTTTCAATATCTTAGATAAGATGTTCTGACATAACCCACATTTCCGTTATACCCTATAACCGACCAATCGGGAATTTGAGCATAAACCGTAACCTCAGAACCATTTGGAACACTGCCAACAATAGGAGCAGCAGTTGAAGGGTTGTATCTAATATTAAGGTTTGAGCCCATTGTTGCAACGCTTGCCGTGAAAATAGGTTGAGGAGTATTAAAGGGTATTCCAAAATACTGTGTTAGAGAAAAAACCAAATTCGCTGCAATTTCTTCTATATTATCCCTTATCCACTGAGCGTCCTCAGCATTATCATGGTATGCAATTTCAACCAAAACACCTGGGGCTTTTGTTCTTCTGACCTCACCGAGAGTTGTTGTAGGCACTGTTCTGACCGAATCAGGTAAGGGATATATCAAAGCTAAGTTTTCGGCAACTATATCGGCGAACCGTCTACCCCTCTCACTTGTCGGATAATAATAAACCTCAGAGCCTCTCCTCGAGCCGTCTCCGCTGCCCGTTGCGTTGGAATGGAGTGCAAAATGCAAATCATAATTTCCTTGGTTTGATGCAGCAATAGAGCTTGCGGCAGTCATTTCGGGAGTATTGCGGACATACCTTATACCGCTTGCCGCAAGATAAGGCTCCATAGCATCCGCAATTAAATTCATATAATATTCTTCGTTTCCGCCGCCGTTATAAGGATTAAATTCCTGAGTTGACGGACTTAAATAAATTATCGGCATAAAAACAAATCCCTTCGATACAATATATAGTAAAAACTATGAATCAAAGGGATTTTATATGATTATTTAAAACTCAAATTTTCAGCCAAATCTTTAACAACCGATAAGAACCAGCAATAAAGTGCTTCGCCGAGTTCCTGATAAACGGGGTCGCCATCATGCGAACAAAGCATAGCGAAGGTTTGACCAATACGGCGGTCAACTTCCCCGCCTCTTCTGAAAGCAAGATAGTAAAAGGAGAATGCTCCTGTATCCCCTGATGTGCGGTAAAGTCCGTCATCGGTTGCTTTTAAAGTATCAATAAAGCTCTTTTGAGCAACGCCAACCAAAGCATCGTCCGAACAAAGCAGCTCAAAGCCGACAGTTGCAGTAAAGGAAAGAAGCATACGGCGCTGAACTAACATTTCGCCATCCTCAGCGTTTTCAACAGCCGATTTTGCGTCCTCAATAAACTCCAACGCTACTGCTTTTCCCCATTCCTTTGCCTTCTTTATTTGGGCTTTATCAGGGCCGTTTTCTCCTGAACGGTTTTCGGCATTTCGCTTGATATCACGGGAGGGCTTATCCCCTGCAATCTTAATATCACTGTCCGAATACATTTTTTCTTTCCCCCTCTGCCATTCTTTAAGATTTTTATTCCTTAATAGTCTCTAAGGCTTTTGCCAACTGGTCAGGACACGAGGTTGATTTAAAACCGCATCTTATTCCCTGCAGTCTCTCAATAACATCCTCAACCTTCATTCCCTCAACAAGAGCCGATAAGCCCTTAGTATTTCCGTTGCAGCCGCCTTCAAATCTAACACTTTTAACAATGCCGTTTTCAACTTCAATATGGATATTTCTTGAGCAAACGCCATTAGTTTTATATGAAAATTGCATATTGATTATTCCTACCTGTCCTTAAATCTGTTACTGCGAACAGGATGACGCAGTTTTCTTAGCGCCTTTGCCTCTATCTGACGAATACGCTCTCTTGTAACATTAAACTCAGTTCCAACCTCTTCAAGAGTATGACATCTGCCATCCTTAAGACCGAAACGAAGTCTTATAACAGCCTCTTCTCTTGAGGTGAGGGTTTTAAGAACACCGTCAATATCCTCATTAGTGATAGTTTTAAGAGCGGCCTCATCGGGAGCTAAAGCCTCTTCATCTCTGATAAAGTCCATAAGTCTGGAATCTTCCTCTGGACCTATAGGTGTTTCCATAGAAACAGGCTCTTGGGCCACACGCATAATCTCTCTAACCCTCTCTACAGGAAGGTCCATCTTCTCAGCAATAAGCTCCTCGCTCGGCTCAAAACCGTTTTCATGGAGCAACTGGCTTTGAATTTTCTTTAAGCGGTTGATGGTTTCAACCATATGAACAGGAATGCGGATAGTTCTTGCCTGGTCGGCAATGGCTCTGGTTATAGCCTGTCTAATCCACCATGTAGCGTAGGTTGAAAACTTAAAGCCTTTTGTATGGTCAAACTTATCAACAGCCTTAATAAGACCGACATTTCCCTCTTGAATAAGGTCAAGGAAATACATTCCTCTGCCAACATACTTTTTAGCAATACTAACAACAAGACGAAGATTAGCCTCGGTAAGACGTTGTTTTGCATACTGGTTTCCCTCAGCAATCTTAACCGCAAGCTCTATTTCCTCTTCAGAGCTTAAAAGCGGAACTCTGCCTATCTCGCGAAGATAAACTTTAACAGGGTCATCAAGGGAAATATTATCGAAAGACATATCTTCCTCGCTGAGCTTATCAACGTCCATTTCCTCAAGCTTTAATTCATCATCTGTAGGCTCTTCATCAAAATCAAGTTCCAATGTCGGAGGCTCTGAGAAAAGCTCATCAAGGTCCTCAGGAGTTTCTATATCATCGATAGAAACTTCTTTTTCCTCAACCTCAATATCGCTTATCTTTTTGTTTTGTTCCTTTATATTATCCATCTTAATTTAATTCCCCTTTGATTTTTTATCAATCATATTTTTAAGATTTAAAGCCCAATCCTCAACGGTTTCATCACCATTTGAAGAGCTATTCAAGATAATATCTTCTTCTAATATTACCTCAATACAATCTTTTAATACCTGTTTGGCGTTTTTGCCCGCCTTTTCCGAGTTTTGCAAAGCAACAAGATATCCCACCTCACTCGGAATAAGCTTTTCAGCAAACAATGATATATCAAGATTTCTACCCGAATTTGATGCATCTAAGATAATTTCATATATACGTCTGTTAAGCGAGGTTATCATTCTCCCGGGCGGAAGCTTTTCCTTTGCTTCATCACTAAAATCAGGATGCTGAAGAAGAACCGCCAACATAGTTTCTTCGGCATTAGTTCCCTTTTGTGAGCGTCTGCGCTCGGGATTTATATCATCTTTTGTAAATCTAGGTCTTATGATATCTGAGATTTCCTTTTTCTTCTGGCTTCTGATATTTTTACGGCGCAATTCATCAACCTTGGTTGAAAGAGCCGTTCTTGAAACACCGTATTTATCCGATAATCTTCCGATATAAATATCCCTTGTCATAATATCTTCGCAAGAGGCTATAATCTCGGCAGCCAAGGAAAGATATTTAAGTCTGCCGTCATCGCCGTTTAAATCAATTCCGTCAGCCGCCATCAAAAGCTTATATTCTATATCGCTGACCGCTCCCTCTAAAAGCGCTCTAAAACGCTCGGGACCGTTTTTCTTTATATATTCATCGGGGTCCTTACCGTCAGGTATAACAACAACCCTGACCGTAAGTCCTGTATTCTCAAGCAACTGAGATGCCCTCTTAGCCGCCTTCTGCCCTGCCGCATCAGCATCAAGCATTAAAACGATTTCTTTGGTATATCTTGCTAGAAGATTAACCTGCTCGCTTGTGAATGCAGTACCAAGAGGTGCTACCGCATTTTGAAAGCCTGCCTGATGAAGAGAAATAACATCCATATTTCCCTCAACCAGAATTATCTGTTCCTCTGCAAAATTCTTAGCATAATTTATGCCGAAAAGATTTTCACTCTTTTTATAAACAGGGGTGTCAGAGGTATTAACATATTTACCGCCCATTTTATCTTCCCCGGGCATCGCTCTTCCAGAAAAAGCAACAACATTACCCCTGATATTAATTATGGGGAACATAACCCTTTTTCTAAAGCGGTCATAATAGCTTCCCCTTTGGCTCTTTCCGATAACATTTGCCGTTAACATATCATCTATCGAAAAGCCTTTGGATTTAAGATGGTTTATAAGAGCATCCCAACTGTCAGGCGCGGCGCCGAGACCGAAACGCTTTATAGTTGAAATGGTAAGCCCTCTTGATAACAAATAATCAAGCGCCCATTTGCCCTCAGGTGTCATTAAATGCTGATGAAAAAATCTTGCGGTTTCACGGTTTATATCGTAAACCGTATTTTTAAGTTTCTGCATCGAATCGTCATAGCCATCCTGCGGAAGAGTAACCCCTGAGCGCTCTGCCAAAAGTTTAACCGATTCGATATAATCAAGATTTTCGAGCAAACCCGTAAAGGTTATAACATCTCCTCCGACTCCGCAACCGAAGCAATAAAAGGAAGATGACTCGGGATATACCGTAAACGAGGGGGTTTTTTCACTATGGAACGGGCAAAGACCCACAAGATTTTTACCCCTTCTTTTTAAATTGACATATTGAGAAATGGTCATTTCAATATCGTTTTTATATTTAATTTCATTTATAACATCCTCAGGTATTGCCATAAACCCACCTCCTCATATTTAGAATGATTTAAATAGACCAAGCTTTAGGGACATAAATATTTGAAAAAACCGTTGTAGCATAATGGTCGGTCATTCCCGCAATATAATCGGCAACCGCTCTTTCCTTGCCCTCATTTTCGCAAATTTTAAGATATTCAGTCGGCAGCTTTTCCGGATTTTCGATATAGTATTTAAAAAGTCCCTCAACTATGCCTAAAACCTTGGTTTCCTCCGATTTTGCAACAGGGTTTTTATAAACCGCATCAAAAAGGAAGGTATGAAGCTCGTTATAATATTTCTCGGTTTTAGTATCCATAAGGATATCTTCACCGCTGTTATCAACTATTGATTTCACGAGGGTGTTAATTCTTTCACTCTTGCTGTTACCGAGGTTATCGGTGATTTTTTTAGGCAGGTCGCTTTCTGAAATAACCCCAGCTCTTACTGCATCGGCAATATCGTGGTTGATATATGCTATTCTGTCGCAAAAACGAACAACCTTTCCCTCGAGTGTATCAGACCATTTGCCGTTAGTATGCCTGTCAATACCATTAAGCACCTCATAAGTAAGGTTAAGCCCAATTCCGTTCTTTTCGAGTTTTTCACAAACCCTCACACTCTGCTCATAATGAGCAAAATTAAAAGAAACCAAATCATTTATAGCCCTTTCCCCTGCATGACCAAAGGGAGTATGTCCCAAATCATGTCCCAAAGCGATAGCCTCGGTTAAATCCTCGTTAAGCCTTAAGGCGCGGGATACCGTTCTCGCAATTTGGGAAACCTCTAAGGTATGGGTTAAACGGGTTCTGTAATGGTCGGACTCGGGAGACAAAAAGACCTGAGTTTTATGCTTAAGCCTTCTGAAGGCTCTTGAGTGAATAATGCGGTCCCTATCCCTTTGAAAATCAGTTCTAAGGGAACATTTTTCTTCTAGCCTTTTTCTGCCTTTGCTATCGGCGGAAAAAGCGGCATTTTCACGCAAAATCAATCTCTCATTTTTCTCGGTTTGTTCTCTCACCGTCACACAACATCACCCTTTCATATAATTTATTAGCTAAAAATCATAAAATCCCTTTTTATTTTACAATTTTTTTAAATTTCAAAAGGATAAATTTTATTTTCTAAAATTTCTGCGTTCAGCCTTGCCGAAAAATTCTCAGATAGCTTTTTCAAAAAAGCTTCAACCGCTTCATCCTTTAATACATAAGTAAGGGTTATTTTCTCGGCAAAATCACAAGTTTCTATTTCGCCGCCGCTTTCTTCAACAAGCTTTAAAAGTCTTTGATGGTCAGTATATTCACACACGGTTTTTATAACAGAACAGGAAATCATCTCGGCAAGTAAAGCCTCGTTAACGGCATCCTTAGCTGATTTTGAATAAGCTCGCACAAGTCCCCCCGTGCCAAGCAAAATTCCGCCAAAATAACGTGTTACAACAATAGCAATATCGGTAACACCGCTACCTAATATAACATCAAGTATCGGTTTACCCGCAGTGCCATGAGGCTCGCCGTCATCAGAAAAACGGCAGGTTTTTCCTTTATTCACTGAATAAGCAAAAACATTATGCCTAGCGTCCCAATATTTTGAGCGCATTTCATCGATAAAATCCATTGCTTCCTGCTCAGTTTCGCAATGCCTGAGGGTTGCAATAAACCTTGAACGTTTTTCAGAAAATTCTGCTGTATTTTCGCCCTTTGCGGTTAAATACCTTTCCATAAAACACCTCAATAAAAAATCGCAGCCGCCAAACTGGCGGCTGCGGAATGAAGGTTAGTCGTCAATATTGAAACGCTTTTTGAATCTGTCAACGCGTCCACCGGTGTCTACCAATTTTTGTTTACCAGTAAAAAACGGATGACATTTAGAACAAATATCCAAACGGATATCCTTTTTTGTTGAGCGTGTCTCGAATTCCGCGCCGCAAGCGCATTTAACGGTTACCTTTTCATACTGCGGATGAATACCTTCTTTCATCATGGTCACCCCTTTCTAACTAAATAACATATGAATGATATCACAAAACATTTCAAAATGCAAGCATTTTTTATTTTTTAAAGAATTTTTTTATATCCTCATAAATTTCAATCGATTTAAAGGCTATTTTATAACGCTTAGGGTTCTCAGCAATATGCGCGCTTTCTTCCCTTACCGCATCGGATAAAGAAGCATCCCTCGCAGCAGGCAGACAAATTTCAGGGAAAATAACGCACCACCAATTTTTGCCCTCTCCTTCACCCAATGTTATAATCAAGGACTTGTATGTCCCCGCAGGTAAAGTAAAGTTATCATACTCTCTTGTTTCGAAATAACTATCCCCGATTCTAGCATTTGCCTTATAGGGATAGCCTTTTTCCCCGATAACTTCATTTGCAACGGCGGTTATCTCTTCCAGTGAAGCTTCAGCATCCTTTATAGCGCCTTCTATATTATCTGTTTCCTTAAAAAGCTCACCGCTTTTTTCTAAAATCCTATCCCTTATTTCAAGCTTTAAGGATTGGTCGGCAGAACTATCCGAATTTGCGATAATATGTAACCGCAAAACATTAGTCCTCATATCTTCGCAAGCTGCATTAAACTGAGCAAACGAAACAAAAACCGCGCATAAAAGTCCAAAAATAAGGGCTAATCTAAAAGCATTTTTTCTCATTTTAATATCTCCTTTTTTGTTTTCAAAGGAAATATTAACCTTTTTTGAGAATTTTATTCAAACTCTATGGCTTTTTCTGAACTTTTGGCTAAATAACAATTAACACCCTGCTTTTTAAGCTTTTTATAAAGCATCCTAGCCTTCGTTTTTTCTTCAAACATTGCAAACCAAGTAGGTCCGCTTCCCGAAAGCGAAACCGCATTTGCGCCAAGACCCTCTAATTTTTCTTTTGTTTTGATTCCTTGCCAAACGCTTGAAAAAGAATTTTCAAGGCATTTTGATAAGGCTTTAAAATCCTTCTCCTCTATTGCCTTTATAGCATTTTCAGTATCGGGTAAGCGATACTCCTTGCTATCAAGCTTTTTATACATTTCAGCAGTTGAAGGTTTTTTATCCTCCTTAACTAAAACAAACCATACATTTCTAAGCGGTTTGATTTCACTCAGAACTTCGCCAATACCCTCTGCCCTTTGAGTGCCACCCTTTATAAAGAATGGTACATCGGCGCCAAGGCTTATAGCCATTTCTTCAAGTATTTCATTCGATAGATTTGTTTTATATAAACTGTTAAGTCCCCTCAAAACTGCAGCAGCGTCAGCACTTCCGCCGCCCATACCTGCTGCTTCGGGAATATTTTTCTTTATATAAATAAGGGCTCCCTTTTCTAATCCTGTTTGCTCAAAAAACAAGTTAGCTGCCTTATATGCTATATTGTCTTTTCCGCCAAGCCCTTTGTTACTGCACTTAACAACTATGCTTTTCCAAGGGATTATCATAACCTTGTCATAAAGAGAAACCGACTGCATAACAGTATCTATAAGATGGTATCCGTCTTCCCTTTTTCCTGTAATCCCCAATGTAAGATTTATTTTAGCATTTGCCGTTATAGTTAAGGGTTTAACATTTAGAATTGCAACCGATAACAAAACAAGTGCTATACCTATAATGTTAAAGGTTGTTATATCTTCCTTAAAAATAAATCCGCCGATAAGCGTTGCCACAACCGGCTCAACCGTTGCAATAATAGGTGCCGTAGTTGGTGAAACCCCCATAAGCCCTGTTGTATATAAAATATAAGGGAAAACCGTATTGAAAAGCGCCATAAGAAAAACCATTATGGCAATTAAGGGTCTCGAAACTGCTCTAACGGTTGCATCTATGGGATTGACAAATAAAAGCGAACAAACGGCCGCAAAGAAAAATACATAAAAGGTTATGGTTAAGGTTTTATATCCTCTTTTCAAAAGAAGCTCTGAAAAAACAGTATAAAGAGCATAGCCTAGACCTGTTAACAAGCCGAAGAACAGAGCCTTGCCGCTTATTCTATGAGCCGTATCAAAAAAACCCGACACAAAGCAACAACCCAAAAAGGCGGTAAACAAAGCTATTATCTTATTGGAGTTTAGCTTTTCTTTAAATAAAAATAATGAGATAATAACAACAAAAAAGGGCGCAGTATAAAGAAGCACCGCCGCAACCGACAGCGAGGTTAAGGACATAGTTGTATAATAAGAAAAATTAAAAAGAACTATACTGAATATTCCTGCAGCTATAAAAAGCCATAAATCACTAAATCTTACCTTAAATAAGCTTGTATCCTTAAATAAAATTATGATACCAAGTAAAACAGCCGAAATAAAAGCTCTGCCCAGAACCATTTCCATCTGGGAAAAATTCTCATTTTCTAAAGTTCTGACAAATATGCCCGCTGTTCCCCAAAGAACAGCCGCCGCCATAACTGACAGAAAATAAATACTTCCTTTTTTCTTCATCATTTATCTCCAAACGGTTAATTGTGCAAAATATTATGTCTGAAACCTGGTGCCATTGTTGCAGTTGTTAAGGCTTCAAAGCGATATCCTCTCTCAGCCAGACCCTCTATTATATAGGGGAGCGCCTGAACGGTTGTTGTTTTTGCCGAGGCATCGTGCATTAAAACGCATATTGCATTTTTGCCTGAAGCGCCCTGTAAAACTCTGTTTAAAATATAAGTATAACTCGGGGTGTTACTGTCCGCATCGCCCGAATCAACATTCCAGTCAAAATAAGAATACCCTCTCTGAGGAACCTCATTAACAAGCTTAGACATAATACCAGGGCAGTATTTTTTGCTGATACCGTTACTGCTTCCGCCCGGAAATCTTGTAATGGTTGATTTAACCCCTACAAGACTTTCTATCCTATTTGAAATATTATTTAAATCAGCAAAGAAAGCGTCCGTACTACTATAAATACTGCTATAAACATGGCAGTCGGTATGAAGACCTATTGTATGTCCTTCAGCATGAATTTGTTTAACATAATCAAATTTAGAGGTGTTTATAACGAAAAAGGTGGCTTTAACATTGTACTTTTTCAAAACCTTAAGTATTCCAAGGGTGTTATTGGAGGGTCCGTCATCAAAAGTAAGATAGCAAACCTTATCGCCCTTTCCACTCTGAGCTTTGAGTGTTGCTATCTCACTTTTGAGCTTGTTATTCTCCTCGAGATACTTTTTATTTTCGGATTTAAGTTTATCGTTTTCCTTCTTGGCGCTTTCAAGTTCACCTTTTATTTGTTCGTTCTTTTCTTTGATAGCTTCATTTTCCTTTTGCAAATCTGCAACAGTTGTTCCGTTTTCCGAAATAATCGCTTCATTTCTTGCAACCTCAGCTTTGAAATCGGTAATCTCTTTATCTTTGAGAATAATAACCGCTGATAATGCCGCTAAAGCTACAACCAATAAACATATAACCGAAATAACAGCACCTATTTTTAATTTTCTCGGAATACCCACCTTTTTCACCTCCTTCAATAAAATAATTATATCACATATAAATTTCAAAATCTATTACAAATAATTACAAATTTCGCCATCAAACGCTGTTGACATACATTCATTTTATATTGTATAATTAAAAAAACTAGATATAGGGGAATTTTTATGATTAATAGAAGTATTAAAAAACTTATATGCTACGGTCTCGAAAAACATCTTTTTGAAACCGAGGATAAAATCTTCGTTACCAATAAAATCTTAGAACTTTTAAAGCTTGATGGTTTTAATTGCGATGAGGAATTTGAGAATGTAAACCTTGAAGAAACCTTAAAGGAACTGCTTGATTTTGCCGTTTCTAAAAATATTATCGGTGATAGCATAACCGAGCGCGATTTGTTTGACACTAGCATTATGGCAGCTATGCTACCAAGGCCTAGCGAGGTTATAAAGGAATTTAACCGCCTTTATGCTATTTCGCCCGAAAAGGCAACTGAATATTATTATGATTTTAGCCAGAATAGTGATTACATAAGACGCTATAGAATTAAAAAAGATGTTAAATGGATATCAAAAACCGAATACGGTGATATTGATATAACCATCAATCTCTCAAAACCCGAAAAAGACCCAAAAGCAATAGCGGCAGCAAGAAATGCCGTTAAAACGAACGACAATGCCAACTATCCAAAATGTATGCTATGCCGCGAATGCGAAGGATATGCAGGCAGACTTGATTTCCCTGCAAGACAAAATCATAGAATTATCCCAATCAGAATTAACAATAGCGATTGGTGCTTCCAATACTCGCCTTATGTATATTACAATGAACATTGTATCGTTTTCAATTCTGAACATACTCCTATGGCAATCAACCATGCCACCTTCAGCAAGCTCATTGATTTTGTTAAACTTTTCCCTCATTATTTTGTAGGCTCTAATGCCGACCTTCCGATAGTTGGCGGTTCAATTTTAACCCATGACCATTTCCAAGGCGGAAATTATACCTTTGCTATGGCTAAAGCTAAGGTTGAAACCGAAATTTCCTTCAAAGGATTTGAGGATATAAAAGCAGGTATTGTTAAATGGCCGATGTCGGTTATAAGGCTTAGTTCAAATAACAGCGACCGCTTAATAACACTTGCATGTAAAATATTAGACGCTTGGAAAGGTTATACCGATGAAGAAGCCTTTATTTTCGCTGAAACTAACGGCATTCCTCATAATACCATTACCCCTATCGCCCGTAAAAACGGTGAAAATTTTGAACTTGATTTAGTTCTTAGAAACAATATAACTACAGACGAGCATCCCTCAGGGCTTTATCATTCCCACGAGGAGCACCACCATATCAAAAGAGAAAATATCGGTCTTATCGAGGTTATGGGATTGGCGGTTCTTCCCGCCCGTCTTAAAACCGAAATGGCACTTCTCGCAAGCGCCATTTTAAAAGGCGAAGATCTTCGCGCAACCGAGGTTTTGGCTCAACACGCCGATTGGGCAGAAGATATAATTTCTCGATATGATAATATAAGTAAAGAAAATATAGATGATATTCTTAAAAAGGAAATCGGCATTGTTTTCTCTAAGGTTTTAGAGCAATGCGGAGTGTTCGAGAGAAGTGAAAAAGGCAAGCAAGCTTTCCTTAAATTTGCGGAGAGTGTTAAATAAATGTTTATAAGCGTTTTTACTCAAGTTGCTATCCTCTTTGTTTTGATTTTACTGGGCGCAATACTAACCAAAAAAGACATATTTACCGAAAAAGGCATCTCAGTTATGACCGAGCTTGTTCTTTTCCTGGCAACTCCTTGCGTTATAATAAAATCCTTTTTCAGAGAATTTGATGCTTCCACATTCAAAAAACTTTTAATAAGCTTTCTGATAGCATTTTTAGCCCATATCGGCTTTATAATCTTAAGCCGAATTTTCTTAAGGGATAAAAACGAAAGAAGTCAAAAGGTTTTACAGTTCGGAGTTATTTTTTCCAACTGCGGATATATGTCCATCCCCTTACAACAGGCATTACTCGGGGAGGACGGTGTTTTCTACGGCTCATCATATATCGCAATTTTTCAACTCTTTATCTGGAGCTACGGTATTTTGCTTATGAGCGGCGATAAAAAGTTTTTGTCGCCCAAGAAAATACTCATAAGTCCGGGTATGATAGGAATTACTATAGGACTTATCATTTTCCTCTTATCCATACCCGTTCCAAAGGTTGTTTCCGAGCCAATTTCATACCTTGCTTCTCTTAACACGCCATTACCGATGCTGATTATCGGTTATCATTTAATGAAAAGCAATATTTTCGAAGGACTTAAAAATCTTAAATGCTTTTTTGCCATTGGCATAAAACTTTTCCTTTTCCCGTTGCTAGCTCTTGGAGTTATGTATATTTGCGGAGTCAGAGGGACTATGCTTGTTTCATCAGTTATTTCTTTCAGCGCTCCAACGGCAGCTATAACAACTATGTTTTCAGATAAATATTCCTGTGATACGGCGCTTTCGGTTAATATGGTATCTATAAGCACTCTTCTTTCTCTTATAAGTATGCCTCTTCTAATAACCTTTGCGCAATATCTGGCATAAATCAATCGCCTCGGGTTAAAATATTCCCGAGGTGATTTTTATGCAATTAACACAAAAAGAAAATATGCTTTTAAAGGATATGAAGGATCAGGAAAAAATTTGTATGAAGAAATACACTAAGTATTCTTCATTAGCCCTTGACCCACAGCTTAAAGAACTCTTCACTTCCCTTTCTAATGTTGAACAACAGCATTACAATACCCTTTCGCAGATAGAAAGCGGAACTATACCATCAAGCAACAGCGGCTCTTCACAAACCCTTAAAAATGATTTCTCTGAAAATTACGGAATGGGTGATACACCCGATAAAGAAGCCGACTGTTATCTTTGCTCGGATTTATTAGCGGACGAGAAGCATGTATCCTCTCTTTATAACACCTGTGTTTTTGAGTTTAAGGATACTGCTGTAAGAGATACCCTTAACCATATCCAAAAGGAAGAGCAACAGCACGGAAAACTAATATACGACTATATGTCTAAAAATAATATGTATTAAGGCTTGGTCTCCAAGCCTTTTTTAATTGACATATTAAAATATTAAGGTTAAAATAAAGGTATAACTTTAGCCAAAGCATTTAAACTCGAACCAGCCTTAAAGGGTGGTTTTTAGGCGGCTTTTGGCTTATTCGCACGCATAGGCGTTAGCCTTATGCGCTTGTCTTCACCAAAATCCACACAAAAAACCGCACCTTTAAGGTCGC
>JAZPXP010000122.1:0-4963 GCA_045543715.1 Acutalibacteraceae bacterium | reverse complement strand
CCTCCCTCCAATTCACTCCATTCGCTATCAACATCACCCGTTGATGTGCAAGATTGATAATTTTATTATATTATATATATCAAACCTTGTCAACCAAATAATGACTCTATTGTGATTCGGTTGCTAAATAATTTTTATTATGCAACAATTAGCCAAAGCATTCAAACTTGAATCAGATTTTGAAACAAGTATTTTATGCTGTGGCTTCGTTAAAATACTCGCAAATCCGTTAGGATTTGCTGCGTTTTGTGCCTTGCACACCAAAAAATCCTTTATTTACAAAATTCTACGACCTTAAAGGTGCGGATTTTTGTGTGGATTTTGGTGAAGACAAGCGCATAAGGCTAACGCCTATGCGTGCGAATAAGCCGAAAGCCGCCTAAAAACCACCCTTTAAGGCTGGTTCGAGTTTAAATGCTTTGGCTAACCTATTCCATTATATATTATTGACTTTAAAAATAATGTCGGTTAAAGGCACCTAAATAATAGTTTTTAAATTAGGAATTGATTGACAAAAAAATACTTTAAGTATATAATATATGAGTTAAATTTTGCTTTTAAGGATGTTGCACTTATGAAATGGACTTCACTTAACGATTTGAGAGAGAAATATCTTGCCTTTTTTGAATCAAAGGGACATTTGCGTCTTGGCAGTTTTTCTCTTGTTCCGCAAGGAGATAAATCACTTTTACTTATAAACTCGGGTATGGCGCCTATGAAGAAGTATTTCACAGGCGAGGTTACTCCCCCATCAAAAAGGGTTACAACCTGTCAGAAATGTATCAGAACTCCAGACCTTGAAAGAGTTGGTATAACCGCAAGACACGGTACTTTCTTTGAAATGCTCGGCAATTTCTCTTTCGGCGATTATTTCAAAAATGAGGCTATTCCGTGGGCTTGGGAGTTTTTAACCGAAACCCTCGAAATCCCTGCAGAGCTTCTCTGGCCCTCTGTTTATGAAGAGGATGATGAGGCTTATGCTTTATGGCGTGATGTTATCGGCGTGCCTGAAGAGAGAATTATCAGAATGGGCAAAGAGGATAACTTCTGGGAGCATGGAACAGGTCCTTGCGGTCCTTGCAGCGAGATTTATTTTGACCGCGGCGAGAAATACGGTTGCGGCAGTCCTGACTGCAAGCCCGGCTGCGAGTGCGACAGGTATATGGAAATCTGGAACAACGTTTTCTCCCAGTTCAATAATATGGGAGACGGCACATATACCGAGCTTGAGCATAAAAATATTGATACCGGTATGGGTCTTGAAAGACTTGCTTGCGTTATGCAGAATGTTGATAATATGTTTGAAGTTGATACTATCCGCAACATTCTTGATAAGGTTTGCTTGATTTCGGGCAAGGAATACGGAAAGGACAATTCAACAGATATTTCTATCCGTGCTATAACCGACCACGCCCGTGCAGCAACCTTTATGATTAGCGATGGTATTATCCCCTCAAACGAAGGCAGAGGCTATGTTCTTCGCAGAATTATAAGAAGAGCAGTTCGCCACGGAAAGCTCATCGGTATTAACCGCCCATTCTTTATGGAGCTTTGCAATGCTGTTATTGAAGAAAACAAATCGGGATATCCTGAGCTTATCGAGAAAAAGGAGCTTATTACCAAGGTTATCACCAACGAAGAAGCAAGCTTTAACAAGACCATCGACCAAGGTCTTAATATGCTTTCAGAGCTTACCAAAAACGGTGGTATGCTTTCGGGCGAGGATGCTTTCAAGCTTTATGATACCTATGGCTTCCCCATCGACCTTACTATCGATATTTTAGCTGAAAAAGGTATGACGGTTGATGAGGACAAGTTCAAGGAGCTTATGACCGAGCAGAGAAACAAGGCTCGTAACGCCCGCAAGGCTTCTGACGGCGAAAGCTGGAAAAGTGATGGCATCACCTTTGATAATATCGAAGCTACTGTATTTTTGGGTTACGACAACAACGAATGTGAAGCTAAGGTTATTGACATTGTTGTAAACGGTGAGCATACCGATATGGCAAGCGAGGAAGATAATGCAGTTATCGTTCTTGATAAAACTGTTTTCTATGCTGAAAGCGGCGGTCAGATTGGTGATAGCGGTATTATTACTTCTAACAGCGGAAGTGTTACAGTTTCTGATACCAAGAAAAACCCCAGCGGCATTTTTACTCACTTTGGAAATGTTACCAACGGCGTTATCTCTGTTGGTGATACCGTTACTGCTAAGATTGACACTGCAAAACGTGAGGATATCAGAAGAAATCATACTGCCGCCCATCTTTTACAGGCAGGACTTCGTGCAGTTCTCGGTACCCACGTTGAACAGGCAGGTCAACTTGTTAATGAAAAAACTGTTCGTTTTGACTTTACCCACTTCTCTGCCCTTACAGCTGATGAAATCAAAAAGGTTGAAGCATTTGTTAATAATGCTGTTTTAGAGGGTATCGCAGTTGAAAATAAAGAAATGCCAATAGATGAGGCTAAAAAATTAGGTGCTATGGCATTGTTTGGCGAAAAATACGGTGATGTTGTTCGTGTTGTTAAAGCCGGCGATAAATCGGTTGAACTTTGCGGCGGAACACACGTTAATAACACAGGAAAATTAGGTCTTTTCCATATCGTTTCAGAATCAAGTGTTGCGGCAGGCGTTCGCAGAATTGAAGCCGTTACAGGTAATAACCTCTTGGAACTTATCTATGGCAATATTGATTTGATGAACCAGACTGCTGAAAACTTAAAGGCTCAAAATTCAAATGAAATTGCAAAACGTGCAACCGCCGTTATGAATGAGTTAAAGGAAACAAAGCAGTTACTTGAAAAGGCTGAGGCTAAAATTGCCGGAAGCAAGCTTGACGAAATTTTGAAGTTCTCTATTTCTGTTGGCGAAATCAAGGTTGCAACCTGTCTCTTTAACGGTGTTTCGGCAGATGAGCTTCGCAAAATGACCGACACTGCAAAGGCTGAAAACGATAATCTTGTTATCGCTCTTGCAACCATTAACGGTGAAAAGCTCACATTCTGCGTTGCTTGCGGTAAAAACGCTGTGGCCTCCGGGGCACACGCTGGAAACATAGTTCGTGAGATTGCTAAAATCTGCGGCGGTAACGGCGGCGGTAAGCCCGATAGTGCTATGGCAGGCGGTAAGGATATTTCAAAAGCCGAAGATGCCCTTAATACCGTTGCTAAACTTTTAGGTTAGGTGATAATATGGCAGACTGTTTATTTTGCAAAATAGTTGCAGGCGAAATTCCCTCAACTAAAATTTATGAAAACGAATATGTTTATGCTTTCAAGGATATTGACCCCAAGGCTCCTTTTCACGCTATTATAATTCCAAAAGAGCATATTTCTTCTGCTAATGAAATCAATAGCGAAAACAGTTTTTTAATAGCAAAGGTTTTTGAGGCAGTTGCAGAAATTGCAAGAAAAGAAAACCTTGAAAACGGATACAGAGTTGTTAATAACTGCGGTGAGGATGGCGGTCAGACTGTTCATCATATCCACTTCCACCTGCTCGCCCGCAGAAATTTAGCTTGGCCTCCAGGCTAAAAAACGGACTTTGTCCGTTTTATCGATATAAATCCCTTACAGAATTTATGTTATAACAAATAGAAAGATAAGTGATAATTATGTCTGAATACTATTCTATGAAAATCGCAGGTCTTAAGCGTGATTTAGAAAAATTCCCCGTTAATGATAATCTAGATATTGCCGCTTTTATTATCTTCGGCGATGTTGAACTAACAATCAAAGGCTGCGAAGAACTTCTTAAGAAGGTTCCCGAATTTGATATAATCTTAACTCCCGAGGCAAAAAGTATTCCTATCGCTTATGAAATGGCAAGACAGTCGGGAAAACCCTATGTAATTGCACGTAAAGGCGTTAAGGTTTATATGCGAAACTCTATTGAGGTTAGCGTTGAATCGATTACAACCAAGAATGTTCAAAAGCTTTATCTTGGCGAAACCGAGGTAAACAAGATTAAGGGCAAAAAGGTGCTTATAGTTGATGATGTTATAAGCACAGGCGAATCACTTATTGCTACCCGTGAGCTTGTCAAAAAAGCCGGTGCTATTGAGGTTGCAGCGTGTGCTTTCTTAGCCGAGGGTGATGCAGCCGACAGGGATGATATCATCTTCCTTGAAAAGCTTCCCCTATTCTTTAAATAAACATAAAAAAACCACCCTTTCGGGTGGTTTTTTTAATATTCCAAAACTTCCTTTAAGGTTGGTATTGATTCTGCCGCACCTTTTCTTGAAACGCCTATTGCAGAAGCCTTAGAGGCCAATTCTAAAGCATATTTAATATCCTTACCGCTCGATACTGCACCGATAAAGAAGCCTGTAAAAGTATCACCTGCGGCAGTTGTATCAACAGCCTTTGTTTCAAATATAGACTGAGCAAGTTCTGTATCCTTATTTTTAAAGATACTTCCCCTTTTTCCAAGGGTTAAAATGAGGTTGCTTTCAGGATATTTCTTTATAAAGTTTTCTGTTATCTCTTCGGGTTTATCACTTCCAAAAAGTGCCTCACCTTCAATTTCATTACAGAACCACCATTTAACCTGTTCAAGAGGCAGTTGCTTAATGTTATCTCCAAGGGGCGAAGGATTGAAAACAATCTGCATTTCCTTTTTAGTTGCTATTTCAAAGATAATATCAAGAGCATTTGTTTCGTTTTGAAGAATTAACATATCATCTTTCTTAGCGTCCTTAAGAAAATTTTCAATGTATTCTCGGTTTAATGCGTGATTAGTTCCTGCATACAAAAGAATACAGTTTTGCCCCGTTTTATCAACCTGAATAATAGCGTGGCCGCAGCTCGAATCGACCTTTTCGATTCTACTAATATCAACCCCTGCTTCTTTCATTTTTTCAAGCAAGAAGTCTCCGCCGTTTCCGATATATGCTCCATGAACAACCTCAGCTCCTGCCTTTGCAAGAGCAATAGACTGATTAAGCCCCTTGCCTCCTGG
>JAZPXP010000121.1:0-13488 GCA_045543715.1 Acutalibacteraceae bacterium | reverse complement strand
TACAAGACCAGCCTTAACCATCATATCAAGAATTCCGATTTTACCGTCAATTAGGTCTTCTGCGGTAAGATTAGTAGTCGGCATATTTTCGTGTGAACCAGCGCCTGAGAATACTGCTCTTGCAGTTTCCTGAGCCTTTGTAGCCTCTTCCTCTCCGTGAACAAGCTTAGTAAGCTCAAAAGCTAAAATCTCCTTAGCGGTATTAAGCTGACTTCCCTCCCAAGCATCCATCTTGTCGATTTCCTCAAGTGGCAAGAATGTTAACATACGGATACATTTCAAAACATCCTTATCGCCAACATTTCTCCAATACTGATAGAACTCATATGGAGAGGTTTTTTCAGCGTCAAGCCAAACCGCGCCCGAAGCAGTTTTTCCCATCTTCTTACCCTCCGAATTAAGCAAGAGGGTTATAGTCATAGCATAAGCATCCTTACCGAGCTTTTTACGGATAAGCTCGGTTCCGCCAAGCATATTAGACCACTGGTCATCACCGCCGAACTGCATATTACAGCCATATTCCTTAAATAGATGATAGAAGTCATAGCTCTGCATTATCATATAGTTGAACTCAAGGAATGAAAGGCCCTTTTCCATTCTTTGCTTATAGCATTCAGCTCTTAACATATTGTTAACCGAGAAGCAAGCGCCAACATCTCTTAACAAATCGATATAGTTGAGATTTAAAAGCCAGTCAGCATTATTAACCATCTGAGCCTTGCCTTCACCAAATTCAATAAAACGGCTCATCTGTTTTTTAAAGCAATCGCAGTTATGCTGAATTTGCTCTGCCGTCATCATAGAACGCATATCGCTTCTGCCCGAAGGGTCGCCGATATAGCCTGTTCCGCCGCCAATAAGGGCAATAGGCTTGTTGCCTGCCATCTGCAATCTCTTCATAAGACAAAGCGCCATAAAATGACCAACATGCAAGCTATCGGCAGTGGGGTCAAAGCCGATATAAAAGGTTGCCTTGCCGTTGTTAACAAGCTCTTTGATTTCTTCTTCATCGGTAACCTGAGCTATAAGACCTCTGGCTACAAGTTCATCATAAATTGTCATTAAAATTACTCCTATCTAACATTTCCTTTGCGGAATTATATAAATTTTCAGTAAGCTCTGTTCCCGACATTATGCGGGCGATTTCGCTTATTCTTTGCTCATAATCAAGCTCTGATACCTTGGTAAAGGTTCTACCGTTTTTGGTGAATTTTTCAATAAACAAATGGTTGTCCGCCTTGGCGGCTATCTGCGCCAAATGGGTAACGCAAATTACCTGACGGTTAGAAGCTACCTTTTTAAGCTGAACCGCAACCTTATCGGCGGCATAACCGCTAATACCTGTATCAATTTCATCAAAAATCATTGTTCCAACGGTATCCTTATCAAGAAGTGCGCTCTTAATCGCAAGCATTATTCTTGAAAGCTCGCCACCAGAGGCAATTTTATGCATGGGTTTGAGTTCTTCGCCGGCATTTGCCGAAATCAAAAATTCAACCTCATCGCAACCTCTTTTTGTGTATCTCGACTGTTCAATTTTTGCCTTGAATTTAACAGAGGGCATATTAAGATACTCAAGCACGTCGCAAACTTGTTTTTCAAAGCTTAAAGCCGCTTTTTTTCTGGTTTCTGAAAGTCTTGCACCTAAATTAACAAGATTTTCCTTAGAAGCCTCAAGAAGATTTGATAATTCCTCTTCCCTTTTTGAAGAAAGGGTTATTCCCTCAAGCTCCTCTTTAGCGCTATCCAAAAAAGAAAGCATCTTCTCTTCACTATCGCCGTATTTTAACATAAGGCGATGAAGGCTGTCAAGCCTTTGATTTATTTGATTAGAATCAAATTCTGAAAGTTCTGAGCCTAACAAAAATGAAGAAATTTCAGAAGAAACATCCTCGGTTAAAGAAATGATTTCATTAACCATTGAGTATATTTTTTCAAGTCTTTCGCCTTTTAAAGAAGAAAACTTTTTCGAGATATTGCGAAGCATTGTTAAAATTCCATCACTCGACTCATCACCTCTTAAGGTGTTTTCTGCAAAATTTAAGGAATCTAGAGTTGCTTCAAGGTTTTCAGCGACCTCAAGTTTTGCCTTTAATTGCTCGATTTCGCCAACCTTAATATCAGCCGAAGTTAACTCCTCAATCTGATATTTAAGCATATCGGTTTTATACTGCTTTTCATCCTCGTTCAAAACAACCAACTGAAGTTGGCGTCTGATAGAATTAAGGTTTTTAAACTCCTTATAATATTCTTCAAGTTCGGTAAAGTTAGATGCAACAGCATCAAGATAATCACAGTGTTTATCGGGATTTAAAAGAGCTTGATTATCGTGTTGACCGTGAATATTTATAAGATATGGCGATATTGTTTTTAAAACCGAAGCAGTAACAGGAATAGAATTTATCTTAATAAATCCCTTGCCGCTTAAACTTAGTTTTCGGGAAATTAAAATATTACCGTCTTCATCGGGGGTAATATCATATTCCTTGAGAATGCTAAGCGCCTCATTATCAAGTTGACCAAAAACTGCAGAAACCAAAGCGTTATCGCAGCCTGCTCTGATTAAATCTTTAGAAGTGCGTTCACCGAGGACGGCATTTATCGCATCTATAAGAATAGATTTTCCGGCACCCGTTTCGCCTGTTAACACATTGAAACCTGTGCCAAACTCTATTTCGGTTTGTTCAATAACCGCAATGTTTTCAATATGTAAAAATTTAAGCATTTAAAGTCCTCTTTATAATAAAGAATTTAAAGAATCGGTAAGCTGTTTAGACTGAGCCTCTCCGCTTGTAACGATAATAACGGTATCATCGCCTGCAAGTGAGCCCAACATCATATCGCCATAAAGCTCATCAACAGTAACAGCGGCAGAAGAAGCCATACCGTTATGGCATTTTATAACAACATTGTTAAGTGAATACTGCACGCTCTTAACAGCACCGCTGAAAAGGAGATGATAGCGACTATCGGCAGTTGTTTCTGAATTTGAATTAACAAGATAACGGTAATTTCCGTCCTTATCTCTGCCCTTAACGAGCTTTAATTCCCTGATATCACGGGATACTGTTGACTGAGTAACATTAAAGCCTGCATCCAACAAACCGTTTTGCAAATCCTCTTGGGTTAAGCAAATATTTTCTCTTATCAACTCAAGGATTTTTTCCTGTCTCTTAACCTTCATATTAAACACTCCTGCCATCTTTAAATTTATGGGAAAGGGTTTTATAAAAAGAGCGGTCATTAAGTCTGATCAACTTAACACATTTTTGAGAGCGCTTAATATAAACCTCAGTGAAAGGCTTAATATTAGTAACCTTTCTTCCGTCCAAAGTAAGAAAAATATCCGTCCTTTTCTTTGAAAAGGCTTTAATTTTTATTTCTTTATCGGCACCTAAAATTATCGGTTTTGCCGAGAGAGAATGAGAGCAAATCGGGGTGATGCAGAAGTTTTCGGTTTGTGGGTCAATGATAGGACCGCCCGCCGACATAGAATAAGCGGTAGAACCCGTAGGAGTTGAAACTATCAGTCCGTCCGCCCTGTAACTTATCGCATCATTTCCAACAGAAGCCGATATATCAATAATTCTTGAAATATATCCGCTAGTAATTACAGCATCATTTAAGGCGTTATATTTAGAAATGAGATTTCCGTTTTCAACAACCGTTACCTCAAGCATCATACGGTTTTCGATAGTATAGTCCCCTGTTTTCAATCTCGTTATTAGCTCAAGCTCATTTTGTTCAATATTCGCAAGAAATCCCATTCGACCGGCATTTATTCCGAGAATAGGTTTATCATCCTCGGCAGCACGCTTGGCAAATCTGATAATAGTTCCGTCTCCACCAATGGTTATAATAACATCTGCGATTTTAAAAATTTCATTCTCAGAAGCGGTTTTAAAATCAGTACCGCAAATGCTATCGGGAATATATGCTTCTATATTCTCTCTTTTTAGCATTTTACCCAGCTTATCAACAACCTCCGATGCACCTCTTTTATCGAGGTTTGGAACAACAGCAACTACCATGAACGGACCTCCTTTCAAGAATTTAATGAATTATAAGACATTTCAACAACCTTAACAGCAGTTGTTTCGGTTAGAATTTCGCTCTTTTCGGTTTTTTCAATTAAACAAAGATATTCTATATTACCCTCAGGACCTTTGATAGGTGAAAAATCAAGTCCTAAAACCGAAAATTTATTTTGAATACAAAGATTTATTATATTTTCAACAACAGAAATATGAACATTTTTATCCCTAACAACGCCCTTTTTGCCAACATTTTCTTTACCTGCTTCAAATTGAGGTTTTATAAGGCAAACGGCTTTTCCATTATCCTTTAATAATTCCCTCATAACAGGAAGAATATGAGACAGAGAGATAAAAGAAACATCAACAGAAGCAAAATCCAAGCTATCGGGAACTTGTTCTTTTGTTACATATCTAAAATTAGTGCGTTCAAGATTAACAACTCTTTCATCTGTTCTTAGTTTCCAGGCGAGCTGACCGTAGCCAACATCTATCGAATAAACCTTAGTAGCACCGTTTTGCAGCATACAGTCGGTAAAGCCTCCCGTTGATGCACCAATATCAGCGCATACAAAACCATCAAGATTTAAACCAAAAGAAGTCATGGCTTTTTCGAGCTTTAAACCGCCTCGGCTAACATATTTTAAAGTTTCGCCTCTAACCTCAAGGATATCATCGCTCTTTACGGTTGTTCCCGCTTTATCAGATTTTTGATTATTAACAAAAACAATACCCGCCATTATAAGCGCTTTGGCTTTTTCTCGGCTTTCGCAAAAACCGCCTTCAACCAAGGCTACATCTAATCTTAATTTATCTGCCATTTTAATCTCCGCATAAAATTCTTAACATTGATTCTCCATCTAAATTGTTTTCTTTTAAAGCTGAAGAAACGCTTGAAGATGGAACAAATTTATTTTCTATCGCAGTGTTAACAAACTTGCCGTCATAACCCTTTTCAAGCAACATAGAGCCTAAATGCTCGCCAATACCGCCGCTCTTAATCCCCTCTTCGAAGAAATAAACCTCATTAAAGGATGAAATTTTTTGGATTAAATCATCGCTCAAAGGATAGATTTTATTAAGCTTTATAACGCTTGCCTCTTTGATATCATAAGCCTCTGAAAATAGTCTACCATAGGTTACAATAACCTTGTTTCTATTTCTTTCTAAAACACTGTAATCTGCAGTAATATCGAATTCACAACACTCTTTTTCAGAGCCCCTCGGATAACGGATAGCGCAAATATCTTGCGTTTTAGCAGAAGAGGAAATTCTGTATTCAAGTTCCTTATAAGTTGCTGGCGAATAAATATTTATTCTTGGAATATTAGAGAGAAAAGCAACATCAAAAATTCCTTGATGAGTTTCGCCGTCTTCCCCTACAATACCTGCTCTGTCTATCAAAAGCTTAATCGGGAAATTACCGATTGTCGCATCGTGAATTATCTGGTCATAGGCTCTTTGTAAAAATGAAGAATAAACAACAAAATAGGGTTTCATTCCCTTGCTAGCAAGACCAGCGCCAAATGTTAAGGCATGTTGCTCGGCTATTCCAACATCGAAAAATCTGTTTTTATATTTGGAAGAAAACTCATAAAGTCCTGTACCCTCGGTCATAGCCGCGGTTATAGCGCATACTTTTGGGTCTTCTGCTGCCAATTTGCAAAGAGTCTCCCCTGCAACAGACGAAAAATTGTTTTGAGAAGCTAAAGTTGCACCTTCAGTAACATCAAAGGGGGAAACTCCGTGATAATCCTTAGGCATCTTTTCAGCATAAGGATAGCCTTTCCCTTTAGTTGTTATAACATGGACTAACGATGGCCTTGAATAGTTTTTTGCGATTTTAAAAAGCGATTCCAAAGCCTCGATATTATGACCGTCAACCGGACCTAAATAGTTAAATCCCATTGCGGTGAAAATATTGTTTCTATAAACCATACCCTTAACTATTTCTTTTATAGCAGAAATAAGATTATTAAGGGGTTGACCGATTAAAGGAATTGCAAGTAAAAACTTACTTAAGGCGAATTTAAAATGATGATATTTAGGCTTGTTTCTCATTTTAGTGAGGCTTCGAGCCATAGCACCAACATTTTTGGAAATCGACATTTTATTATCATTCAAAACAACGATAAAATTGTTTCTGCCGCTTCCTGCATTGTTAAGAGCTTCATAAGCCATACCGCCTGTCATCGCGCCATCGCCGATAACTGCAACAGCAGTTCCTTTTTCGCCCTTTAATTTCTTTGCTTTATAAATTCCGTATGCCGCAGAGATTGAGTTACTGCTGTGTCCTGTAATAAATGGGTCGTGTTCACTCTCAATCGGCTTCATAAACCCCGAAATTCCACCCTCTTGTCTTATGGTTGAAAATTCCTTAAATCTTCCAGTTAAGAGCTTATGAGTATAACACTGATGGCCAACATCGAAAATAATGGCATCTTCAGGTGAAGTAAAAGAGCGGTGTAAAGCTACCGTTAATTCAACAGCGCCAAGATTTGAAGCCAAATGGCCGCCGTTTTTTGAAACGGTTGATATAATACAATCCCTTACTTCTTCGCAAAGTAAAGAAACTTGACTGTTATTAAGTTTTTTAACATCCTCAGGGGAACTAATTTTATTCAAAAGAGAATATTCCAAACTTCAACATCCTTTAATAATTTCTATCAAGTAAAAATAGGGTTAATTCCTTTAAAAATTCAGTATCGCCGCCGATTAAATCGAGAAGTCCGATAGCTTCTTTTGTAAGCATTTCGGCCTTAGCCTTTGCTTTTTCCATACCAACAAGTGAAACAAATGTTGTTTTATCGTTCTCTAAATCGCTTCCAATAGGCTTGCCGAGCGTTTTTTCATCGCCCGTGATATCAAGAATATCATCGATAATTTGAAAAGCCAAACCAACATTAAGAGCATAATTAGCAGCAGTTTGAATGGTATTTTCATCGGCACCCGCAATTATTGCACCAATTTCGGCAGCAGCAGAAAGTAAGGCCCCTGTTTTTCTTAAATACATAACTCTTAAAGAGTTAATATCGGGTTTATTAACCTCAAAATCAAGGTCCATAACCTGACCGCCTATCATGCCATTAGCCCCTGCTCTTTTTGCTAAAACCGAAATAGCTTTAACCTTTTTATCATCAGAAATATTTGCGTTAGAGGCAACCGAAAAAGCGGTTGTTAATAAAGTATCCCCCGCAAGAAGAGCTATATCCTCGCCAAACTTTATATGGCAAGAGGGTTTGCCTCTTCTAAGGTCATCATTATCCATACAAGGTAAATCATCATGGATTAAAGAATAAGTGTGTATCATCTCAAGAGCAATTGCAAAATCAATAGCCTCTTCCTGTTTTCCGCCCAAAGCCTTGCAAAATTCAAGCATAATAACAGGTCTTATTCTTTTACCACCTAAAAGCAGACTGTATCTTGCAGCATCGATAACCTTTTTATATTCAGTATCTCTTTCGGGGAAAATTTCATCAATTCTTCTTTCAATTAAAGCAGAATATTCCTTTAAAGTGTTTTCAATCACTCTTCTTCACCCTCAATTTCTGCAAGTTCAACAATTCTTTTCTGGGCATTTTCAAGGGTTGTTCGGCATTCACCCGTAATCTTAATGCCCTTTTCAAAAAGCTCTATTGATTCTTCAAGCGAGCATTCACCATCTTCAAGACGGTTAATAATTTTTTCAAGCTCACTAAGTTTCTTTTCAAAATTCATTTCGCTCATAATTATCCCCTTTCTCAATTTCGGTTACCTGAGCGGATGCCTTACCGTTTTTAAGGCGAAGTTCTAAAACATCGCCGATTTCAAAATCTTCAACAGAGTTAACGGTTTTTCCGTTAACAGAAACGGTTGAATATCCACGAGATAAAACCTTTAAAGGACTTAATGCATCAAGCTTTGCAATTCTTTCAGCTAAAATATTTTCTCTTTCCTTAACTATGGAAAAGGTTTCATTTATTAGTTTATCCGATGCCCTATCTAACTTTTCAAACCTTGAGTTAATAAAATAATCCACAGGGTTTTTGAAGATTTTAGAAGATAGAACATTTTGAAGTCTTTGTTCGTTAAGTTCGAGCTTTGATAACAAATCTTTTTTTAGAATAGACTCGTAATTTCCCAACTGCTCGAGCATTTCCTCCATATCCGGAACTGCAAGCTCGGCTGCCGCAGATGGTGTTGGAGCTCTTAAATCTGCAACAAAATCGCAAATAGTAAAATCAGTCTCATGTCCGACAGCGGAGATAACAGGAACGGGAGATTCAAAAATTTTGCGGGCAAGCTCTTCGTTATTAAAAGCCCATAAGTCTTCAATAGAACCGCCGCCTCTGCCGATAATGATAACATCGGCAACCGAGGTATTGTAAACCCTCTCGAGTGCATCTAGCATTTCGGGAACCGCAAGCTCTCCCTGAACTGAAACAGGGCATAAAATAACACGGGATAAAGTCCAACGGCGTGATAAGATATTTATTATATCTCTTACTGCTGCACCAGTTTTTGAAGTGATTACCGCTATATTTTCGGGGTATTTTGGAAGCGGTCTTTTATTTTCGGCTAAAAAAAGTCCCTCTTCTGAAAGCTTCTTTTTAATCTGCTCAAACTGAAGAGCAATATCGCCAAGACCTGAGGCAGTCATTTCCTCGGCATAGAACTGATACTGACCGTCCTTTTCATAAAGCGATACCTTACCTCTTAGAATTACCTTTACTCCATCCTCAACCTTAAATTTAATTCGCGAGGCAAAGGAACGGAACATAACGCAGCGAATAGAAGCATCGTTATCTTTTAAGGTGAAATAAAGATGGCCGCTTGAAAAATGATTTTTAAAGTTCGAAATTTCGCCCTCAACTAAAATATCGCTAAGGCGGATATCACCCTCTAACAGAGAGCGGACATATAAATTCAGTTGCTTTACCGATATAGCCTGATTTATCATAACTTTCTAACAACGGTTGCTAAAATTCCGTTAACAAAGGAAGCATCTTCCTTTGTTGCATATTTCTTGCATAATTCAACTGCTTCGTTAATCGAAACTGCATTCGGAATTTCTTCCATAAACTTTATTTCAAAAATAGCAAGTCTTAAAACAGATAGAGCGGTTTTAGAAATTCTTTCAATTCTCCAACCAACAGCATTCTCAGAAATCAAACTATCAATTTCCTCGATTTTATCAAAAACTCCGCAGAAAACCTTATTGATATAATCATCAACCTCGAGTTCTCGCACTTCTTTGGCTAACTCTAAAATTTCCTCAACCAAGCTATCATTAAATGCTTTTTCAAAGATTAAAATAAAAGCTTCTTCTCTGGCGATTTTTCTTGTCATAAAGCAACCCCACTTAAAGATATAGATATAATTATAATTATTATACAAGAAACTATGCATAATTTCAAGCATAATATGAATAATTTTTCAATAAAAAAGCCCTCATCAGAAAGCCTAAAAATGCAATTCTATCGCTAACAACAGTCTTTTGAGTCTCCTTGACATATCATAATGTATATGTTATATTTATGTATAAAGATGGTTAAAGATTTTTTAGAGCCGTAGTGAGTTAATTAGTTAAGGAGAAATTTTGTATGGACTATGAAGATATCGTTAAAGATGGAGATACATACAGGAAAAACTATCTTGAAGGAATAGTAGATTTTATCAAGCGCAAAAATAACGAAGGCTTCTCCATCAGAGATAAATTTATGCCTGCAGATACTTTGCCAAATAATATAGAAGAATATAGAAAAAAGTATTGTGCTATGCTTGGACTTGACAAGCTGTCCGATGATGACTGCCCCGAGCCAAGCTTAATTTATGCCGGAGAAGATGAGGATTGTAAGTTTTACAGAGTGGTTGTTTATATTACACCCGAAATACCTTTTCACGGACTTCTCTTTAAGCCTCACGGTTTGGTAAAAGCGCCACTTATTATTGCTCAGCACGGAGGCGGCGGAACGCCGGAACTTTGTTCGGATATGAATGGCGAAAACAATTATAACCATATGGTAAGAAGGCTTATTAAAAAAGGCGTTTTCGTATTTGCTCCGCAGATTATGGTCTGGAGGAAATCTTGTTTTGAATGGGGAAATGAACCGAAGCAAGATATTCCATATAATAGACGAATTATTGATTCCTTACTTAAAAGCATCGGCGTAAGCATTACAGCCATAGAAATCAAGGGAATTATGAAGTGTATTACATATTTATCTTCTCTTGATTTTATTGAGGAAAACAACATCGGTATGACCGGTATTTCTTATGGCGGATATTTCACACTTCATACAATGGCAGCGGATACAAGAATCAAAGCCGGATATAGCAACGCTCTGTTTAATGCTCGCGAAAAACATTTCACTGACTGGCTTTATGAGAATGCAAACAATACGTTTTGCGATGCTGAAGTTGCAGCACTTTGCGCTCCGCGAAAGCTTTATATTGCAATGGGTAAGAATGATATGGTAGTTGATTATCAAAAAGCAATTCCCGAGGCTGAGCGTGTTGAAAAATATTTCAAAGCCTTTGGATGTCCCCAAAATTATATCTTTGACATATGGGATGGTGGACACACGATGAGTCCAACCGATGAGGGTATTGATTTTATGCTATCGGCTTTTGAAAAGTAAAAAGATTATGTGATTACAAGAAAAAACCTCCCTTTCGGGAGGTTAATTTATAGGTATTTAATAAGCTCACCTGCATCTTGCATAACAAAATCAGGCTTATCCTCAGAACTTTTGAGAATATCATAGTTTGTTTCGCCGCTAAGTACCAAAACCGAAATTGCTCCTGCATTTATTCCACTTTTAATATCGGTATAAATCCTATCACCAACAACAGCCGTTTCATCGGGATTAACCCCCATTTTCTCCATAGCAAGCATTGGCATTAAAGCAGAGGGTTTACCAATGACAAATGGTCTTTTTCCTGTTACGTTAAATATCATTTCGCAAACGCTTCCGCAATCAGGAACTGAGCCGAATTCTGTTGGGCAAACCAAATCGGGATTTGTAGCAATATAAGGAACATCTTTTGATAATAGAATTTTGCAAACATCCTCTAATTTCTTAAAGGTAAGCTCGGTATCAAATCCCATAACAACGCACTCAGTTTTCTCTATATCATCGGTTATCAAAAATCCCTCATTCTTAAGTTCGTCAATGAGTGATTTTGTTCCGCAAACATAGAGTTTTTTGCCTTCGAGATTTTTATGAAGATAGAAAGCCGTTGCCTGAGATGAGGTTAAAAAATCTTCCATTCTAGCCTCAATCCCAAGCTTTTTAAGCTTCTTAACATAATCGCCAACGCTTTTTGAAGAATTGTTTGTCAAAAACAAATAATTCCTTGAGCTTTCTTTGATTTTGTCGAGTAACCCTTTTGTAAAATCAAAGAGTTTATCCCCTAAGTAAAGGGTTCCGTCCATATCAAAGAGAAAAAGTTTGATATTCTTTATTCGCTCCATATTATTCTTCAATCACAAAAGCAACATTTTCAATCTCTAAAAAAGAATTTGTTTCGATTTTGCAAAATTCTTTAATGGTAACAATTATACCTAAATTTCCGCTTTTTTCGCTTTTTGGTGGAACAATTTCGGTTTTATATTTAACCGAAATTGTTTTTTCAATTTCCGAGAGTATTGCATTCGTTCTTGACATATCGTCAATCTCGAGATATAAAACTTCAGTATGACGACGGGTTTTCTCGAGTTTTGCAAAATAAATAACCGCAATTAGATAAAGCACAGAAACTGCTCCAGCACCAACATAAAAACCGTAACCCAAGGCAATTCCAATAGCTGCTGTGGTCCACATACCTGCTGCAGTTGTAAGACCTGTTATGATATTTCCGTTTTTAAGTATAATCATACCGGCGCCCAAGAAACCGATACCCGATATTACCTGAGCTGAAATTCTAAGTACATCGCCACCGCCAAATGTCTGGTTAACGAAAACACCAGTCATCGAGGTTAAAGCCGAGCCCAAGCAAACTAGAATATGAGTTCTCATACCTGCTGCACGGCCGTGTTTAGCACGTTCAGTTCCTATAAGACCGCCAAAAACAACCGCTAAAATTGCTCTTAAAACGATTTGATAGACTGTCAAAAATAATCACCTCATTAAAAACAATAATACAAGGATGAGAGCATCATCCTTGTATAAGATTATTATATTATATTACGACTTATGCAACTAAAAGTCAAGATTTTTTAAAACTCGGTTAAGTTCAGCTACAGGAAGACCAACGACATTAAAATAATCACCGTTGATTTTCTTGACAAAAAGTCCGCCTTTTTGCTGAATACCGTAACCCCCTGCTTTATCATAAGGTTCATCAGAGTTGATGTATTCTTCAATTTCACTATCAGTTAAATTTGAAAATTCAACCTCAGTTGAAGCTGAGAAAGATTTAACCTTATCGCCAAAAACCAATGCACAACCTGTTATAACCTTATGAACATTCCCTGAAAGTGATAATAGCATTTCTTTAGCCTCTTGACGAGTTTTAGGCTTTCCGAGTATCTTATCACCTAAAAAAACAGCGGTATCAGAGCCGATAACCAAAGAATTTTTATGAGATTTTGCAATATGACAAGCTTTGAGCCTTGCAAGATATTCAGGAGCTTCCTCATTTTTGATGTTTTCGGGAATAGTTTCTTCAATATCAGCCGCTAAAACCGAAAACTCATCAAAAATCATTTTTAAAAGTTCTCTTCTTCTCGGTGAAGCCGAAGCCAAAATAATATTATTAAATTTCATTTTATTCAACACCTGTAACAAAGGTTGGAGTATCATCCTCAAAGCTTTTTTTAATATGCATATTATATTCTGCAACTGCAAAGCGAACATGAACAGCATAAGCAGTTAGAAAATAAGGCAAAACAAAAATCGCAGGAATAACGAGTACTGAAAGCAAAATCCAACCTAAAAATCCAAAAACAAGATATAAAAATTCCAGAGAGGTTTTCTTTGAAATAACGGTTGACATATGGATGGCCTCAGCAGCATCCATATTCTCATCAGCAACCAATAAAACAGGCGCTATATAAAATTTAAGAGAATAAAGAAGCATAATAACAAAGGCGATCGTGCTTAAAAATATATAGGCATAAGAAATATTCGCCGCCCACATTGGTATAGGCATTTTAAAATATTCGAATACCTTGCCTAATGAAATAACTCTTGCAAAAACTGCAGGAAGCGATACCAGAACGCCCAAAGGCACAATTCTAATAAGTAACAAACTCAAAAATTTCAATATCTTTTTATAAAGTTTCTTTTGGGAAAAATAATAGAAAACCGAAATCGGATTATCATCAGCCCCGAAAAGTATTCTCCAAATAAAACGAAGAATTCCTAAAAACAGCGGCGTATAAATAAATGCAAAAAAGATGAAATTTAAAACGAAAGTTAAAATTTCGCCGCCGAAAATACTAAAAAGCGAAGCAGTATAACCGCCGATA
>JAZPXP010000120.1:0-1608 GCA_045543715.1 Acutalibacteraceae bacterium | reverse complement strand
GGAAACAATAGAATACTCAGTTCCGCCATAAAGAGCAACTTCTCTGTTAAGCAAGTAAACTGCACTTGTTGGACAAGGAGCATAGAAACGAATTGCAAAGAATTTAATATCCTTCAACTCAAAGAAGGAAAGGTCATAATGATGCTCCTGATGACCTGTAACCGCACCGCTGTATTCATATACAGGTGCATCAAAAAGGTCTTCCTCATTAGTTGCGGCAAAGAAGGCATAGTGGGGAGAGATTTCGCCTGCATATCTGCCTGCAATCATAAACTTAGTGGGGTCTGAAATATAATTTTTGAGTTCATATTTAAACTCAATATATTCAGCAGTTTGGGTCCAGTCATTAACAGCACCGATAGCATATTTAGGCTGAATATGCGGCGGATTTGCTGAAGTATTGTCAACCAAGCCTGTTTTAATGCTTGAGTTTGTAACAGGGTTTTGATTAGCACTGTTCCATTCTTGATTCAGGTTCTCAGGGTCGTTTAAAGAATATGTAGCAGTAGCTGAAGTAAGCCAGTTAGTACCATAAGCTGCATAACTGTTATTGCCGTCAGAGGTTAACGCAGTCTCAGCAGTAAACATTGTTTTGCCGCCGTAGATACCCAACTCATAGAGTAAGAGGTATGCAGCCGAAGGCAACTCATAGAAACGGAATGCAACATATTTAGCCAAACCTATTTCAGCATCGATATAAACTTCAGTAACTCTGCTGTTTGAAGAATATTCATATACAGAGTTATTGTAAAGGTCAGCCTCGTCAACAGAAGCAAATACTTCAAAGTGCTTAGATGCAAAATCTTTACGGAAAGATGCTAAAATCTTGTTAGCACCCTTAACGGTTGCAGGTAAAGCAAACTTGATTTCGATATACTCGGATTTACTTGAAATATTATTCTCAGTTCCGAGTTTGCCCCAAGGATTAGGCTCAATATGATTTTCCGAATTAGAAGTATTGTCGGTCAACTTTGCAAGGTCAGGAAGCTTAGAATCTAAAACCGTTCCGGGCGTTTCATCCATTTTAGCAGAATAAGACATAGTTGAACCTGCAAGGTTATTAGCACCAAGAGAAGAATAATCTCCGCTTAAAGCATCCTTAGTTGTAACAACAGACTCTCCGCCGTAAACAGCAATTTCATAAGGCAGCATACAATCGCCCCATAACTGAAGGTTATAGAAGCGAACAGCAAAATATTTAATACCCTTAAGCTCTAAAGCAGAAATATCAATTATATGCTCTATGCTGCTATCAGATGCAACACTACGCTCATAAAGAGAATTAGAATAAAGAGTATCTGCACTATTAGAAGCAAATATCTCATAATGCAATGAACCTCCGGTTGCTTCGTATGAGAAAAGGAACTTCTGAAAATCATTATAAGCGTTCTGGAAACTGAACTGCAACTGGAGATACTCTTCTTTTTGAGTATAATTGGTTGCAGAATCACCCATCATAGCTCCACTTGGCTGAATCATATATCTAGCATCGGTGAGACCGTCAGTCAGCTTTGCAAAGTTTGGAGTGTTAGTTCCGCTCCATTCGGTTATATCGCCAACCAAGCTATAGGTCATACTCGAGTTTGCGAGATGATTTGTTCCGTAAAC
>JAZPXP010000119.1:0-2452 GCA_045543715.1 Acutalibacteraceae bacterium | reverse complement strand
GTCATCCCTCATTCTGCGAAGTACCGCAAAAAGCTTTTGAGTTTCCTGAGGGGTTAAAACTGCCGTAGGCTCGTCAAGAATGAGAATATCTGCACCACGGTAAAGCACCTTGATAATCTCAACAGTCTGCTTCTCCGATACGCTCATTTCGTGAATTTTTTTAAGTGGGTCAATTTCAAAACCATATTTTGCACTTATTTCAAGAACTTTTTTTGCAGCTTCTTTTATATTGAATTTCTCTTGATTTTCAAGTCCAAGAATTATATTTTCAGTTGCCGAAAAAACATCAACAAGCTTAAAATGCTGATGAATCATACCGATTTTAAGGTTAAACGCATCCTTAGGAGAGCGTATAACTACCTCTTCGCCGTTAACGAAAATCTGACCCTCATCAGGGAAATAAATTCCTGAAATCATATTCATAAGGGTTGTTTTACCGCTTCCGTTTTCACCTAAAATCGACAAGATTTCTCCGCTGTTAACCTGCAGAGAAACATTTTTGTTTGCAATAACCTTTCCAAAGGTTTTAGTTATATTTTTAAGCTCAATTGCAGGGGTTTTTAGCAAAGTAATCCCTCCGTAAGATTATTTTAATTGCTCAAAAATGCATACTTCAAATACACATTTTTGGGCAATTAAAAAACAAGTTCAGGCGGGGCTTTAGCCCCGCCCTTGTTTAAGAGTATTAGAATTTCTCGTTAAGGAGTGTGATACCGTCAATTCTTACATCGAAGTAAGGAGCTGAACGATATTCAGACTCATGGAAGAAACCTTCTTTAACAACCTCAGTGTCAGGAGTGAAAGCAGCATCAGTATCAACATCAGCCTTGTAATTCTCAAGAGCTTTGCCGCCAACAGTGATAAATCCTTCTTTAGCAGTATCAAATACCTTAACCTTGCCAGCCTTGAGGTCGGCAACAGCTGTCTTTATAGCATCAACAGTACCTTCAGCAGCAACATCCTGGTTAATGCCGGTTAAAACAACAGAACCTTCTGCAATACCGCCGCACCAATCAGCAGAAATCTTCTCGCCCTTAATTACACAAGAAATGATGTAGTTATAATAGGGAGCCCAATCAATTCTTGAAGAAACAATGAAAGTTTCGGGGCAAGAATCATAGGTGCTTCCATTATAAGAAACATTAGGAACGCCTGCAGCCTCACAAGCAGAAGGAGCTCCCATAGAGTCAGCATGCTGGCTTATAAGTTTGCAAGCTCTTGCAATAAGAGCCTCAGCAGCATTTTTCTCTTCGGTTGCATCATACCAAGAACCAGTGAACTGAACGTCCATAGTAACGGTGGGGCAAACAGATTTAGCGCCGAGATAGAAAGAAGTATAACCAGAGATAACTTCTGCATAAGTATAAGCGCCAACATAACCAATTTTAGCCTCTTCGGCCTTAAATTCGCCAGCCTCAATCATCTCATTGAGCTTGAGACCTGCAGCAATACCTGCAAGATAACGACCCTCATAGATAGAAGCGAAAGCATTGTGGTAATTGTCAAGACCCTCAGTGTGAGCCTTGGTACCGGTTGCATGGCAGAACTGAACATTTGGGAACTCTTTAGCAGCCTTAATCATAAAGTCCTCATGACCGAAAGAGTTAGCGAAGATTATATCACATCCTTGGTCAACAAGGTCTTTAGCAGCATTGTAGCACTCATCACCCTCAGGAATCTGAGTTTTAACAACAACCTGCTCATCGGATAAACCGGCAACTTCCTGAATCTTATCAACAGCGGTTAAGAAGTTGAGGTCGTAGGTGGACTTCTCATCGTGCAAGCAAATGAAACCGATTTTAAAATCATCAGGAACTTCGTAATCAGCCTTCAATTCAACTGCATCAATGGGAGCAGAACTCATGCCAAGAGCATCGTCTGCATTGTTTTCGCCGCAGCCAGCAAATACAAAGAGCATTGCAACTGCAAGAAGAATTGCGAGTAACTTTTTCATTTTGAAAATCTCCTCTTTTTTAAAATTTATGTAAATTTTATTACATACTACTTACGGAAAGTGAGCGAACCATCGCTCATACTTTCAACTATTGCCAAGGACTCAACCTTGATTCCCTTTTCTCTGAGTCGGTCCCCACCCTGCTGGAAGCCTTTTTCAATAGCACAAGAACAACCAACAACCTTAGCCCCAGCTTGTCCCACAATATCAATAAGACCTTCAAGTGCTTTGCCGTTTGCAAGAAAATCGTCAATAATAAGCACCAAGTCGGATCGTAGCCATGTCGTTCTGTGAGCCAAGGAGTTGGGAGCTCTAATTGTCTTCCTAAGACCGCTTGGCCTCCGACTTAGGTCTTATTGATATTGCGGGACAAGCTGGGGCTAAGGTTGTTGGTTGTTCTTGTGCTATTGAAAAAGGCTTCCAGCATGGCGGAGATAGGCTTAGAGAAAAAGGCGAAGTCGGATCGTAGCCATGTCGTTCTGTGAGCCAAGGAGTTGG
>JAZPXP010000118.1:0-3675 GCA_045543715.1 Acutalibacteraceae bacterium | reverse complement strand
TTTATAATTCTTTTTATTAAAAAGATTTTTGCCTGGATGAGAAAGGTTAGTCCCAAGCTCAACAAGGTTGTTGATAGGATGGAAGCCAAGGCAGAAAAAAATAAGGAAAAAGTTTTGCGCTATGCTTTTTGGGGACTGGTTTTGTTCGTTGCTATCCCTTTGCCCGGAACTGGCGCTTGGACAGGAGCATTGGTTGCAGCTATGCTTGATATGCCCCTTAAAAAAGCATTCCCATCGGTTGTTTTAGGCGTTTTGGGAGCGGGAATAGTTGTTGCCTTTGTAAGCTACGGCGCGGCAGCGATATTCTTTTAAATATTTAGTTGACAAAAGCGTTCAAATATGTTAAATTATTGACATTAAGATAGAGGCGCGGTTTGTTATGAGTAGTCTTTGGATGTTAATCTCGGCAGAGAGATGCTAAAGGTTAAAGGAGCGGCCGCCGAAGGTTGATTTTGGCAAAAATCTTCCTGGTAAAACGGAATAATATCCGGTTTACTGTCGCACTTGCGGAGAGCTATCGAAAAACAGGATTTTCGGCATACTTTGGTATGCTTCCTTTCTGATTTTTTGGTAGCCGAGCAATCGGCTATTTTTTTATGAATTTTTAAAAAAGGAATGTGTTAAAAATGAAAACCCCAATTTTTGAAGGAATTGCAACAGCACTTATCACCCCCATTACCGAGAACGGCATTGATTATGATGCCTTCGGCAGACTTATTGACTGGCAGATAGCCGAGGGCGTTGATGCCCTTGTTATTGCAGGAACAACAGGAGAGGGCTCAACCCTTACTGATGAAGAGCATAAAGAGGTTATTGCTTATTCTGTTCGTAAGGCAGGCGGCAGAGTGCCGATTATTGCGGGAACAGGATCTAATGATACCGCCTATGCTTTAGAGCTTACAAGATATGCTTGCGAGGTTGGTGTTGACGGCGTTTTGGTTGTTACTCCTTATTATAATAAGGCAACCCAGAACGGACTTATCAAGTTATTTACCCAGATAGCTGATGAATCAACCGTTCCGGTTATTCTTTATAATGTTCCCTCAAGAACAGGAGTTAATATCGAGCCTAAAACAGTTGCAACTTTGGCAGAGCATCCGAATATAAATGCTATTAAGGAAGCCAGCGGCAATATTTCAAATATTGCCGAGATTGCGGCTTTATGCGGCGATAAAATCAATATTTATTCAGGTAATGACGACCAGATAGTTCCCATTATGTCGCTCGGCGGCAAGGGTTGTATATCCGTGCTTTCAAATGTCGCACCCAAAGAATCGGTTGCAATTTGCGATAGATTTTTTGAGGGTAATGTTAAAGAAAGCTGCGAGCTGCAACTTAAATATTTGCCTCTTATAAACGCGTTATTCAGCGAGGTTAATCCTATTCCTGTTAAGGCGGCTATGGCGGCTATGGGCTTTTGCGAGGATTACTTAAGGCTTCCTTTAACCTCTATGGAAGAGGCTCATAAAAAGGTTCTTTTAGATGAAATGAGAAATCTTGGCATCAAATTTTAGGAGTTACTTATGATTTGTGATAATATTTCGGTTAATGAGAAGGGTCATTTAACCTTTGCGGGCTTTGATACTATCGAGTTAGCTAAAAAACATGGCACACCCCTTTATCTTATGGATGAAAATAAAATAAGAGAGAGGGTAAGAACATATAAAAACGCTATGGAAAAATATTTCCCCGAGGGTTCAATGCCTGAGTTTGCTTCCAAGGCATTTTCTTGCAAGCAGATTTATAGAATTATGGCTGAAGAGGGAATAGATATTGATGTTGTATCGGCAGGGGAGATTTTTACCGCCTCTTCGGCAGGCTTTCCTATGGAGAGAGCCTTTTTCCACGGTAATAGCAAAACCGATGAGGAAATTCGTTTTGCTATGGAAAAGGGAGTTGGTTTCTTTGTTGCTGATAATGAGGAAGAGTTAAAGGCTATAAACGAAATAGCAGGCAAGATGGGTAAAAAGCAAAGAATTTTGCTCAGAGTTTCCCCCGGTATTGACCCTCATACCCATAAAAAGATTTCAACAGGCTCAACCGAATCAAAGTTTGGCGTTGCTATTGAAACATGTCAGGCGAAAGAAGCTTTAAAATTAGCCCTCGGTCTTGAGAACATTGAGCTTTGCGGATATCATTGCCATATTGGTTCTCAGATTTTTGATTCAGAGCCTTTCATAACCGCTTGTGAAATGATGCTTAAATTTATAATCGAGATGAGAGCGTCATTCGGTTATGAGCCCGAAATTCTCAATATAGGCGGCGGCTTCGGTGTCCGTTATGTGGAAGAAGAGCCTGAAATTGATTATGACGAAAAAATAAAAGAGGTTTCGGTTGTTTTAAATAAGAAGTGCGAGGAATTAGGATTAACTGTTCCCAAAATTCATATGGAGCCCGGAAGAAGCCTTGTTGCCGATGCGGGTATGACGCTTTATACCGTTACCAATGTTAAAGAGGTTAAGGGTTATAAAAATTATGTGTCAATTGACGGCGGTATGACCGATAATCCCCGTTATACCCTTTATGAATCTCCCTATACTGTTATTTTGGCATCAAGAGCAAATGACAAAAAGGATTTTGTTGCAACTATTTCGGGCAGATGCTGTGAATCAGGAGACTTGATTCAGGAAGATGTCAAGATAACAAAGCCCTTAAAGGATGAGATTTTAGCAGTGCTCACAACGGGTGCTTATAACTATTCAATGGCTTCAAATTATAATAGAGTGCCTCGTCCGCCTGTCGTTATGATAAAGGACGGCGAGGATTATATTGCCGTTAAGAGAGAAACCTTGGCGGATATTATAGCACTTGATGTTTAGGAGTTAAAAATGGTTACGATTGGAAACGACTGGGACGAAATTCTAAAGGATGAATGGGAAAAGCCTTATTATAAGGCTCTTCGTGAGTTTCTGAAAGAAGAATATAAAACTCAAAAGATTTATCCTCAAATGAATGATATTTTCAATGCTCTTAAAATGACCTCTTTTGAGGACACTAGGGTTGTTATAATCGGTCAGGATCCATATCACGGCGAGGGTCAGGCGCACGGACTTTGTTTTTCGGTAAAAGAGGGTGTTACCCCTCCGCCATCCCTTAAAAATATATTCAAGGAACAGTTCTCGGATATTGGCAGACCGATTACCCAAAACGGCGACCTTACCTCTTGGGCAAAGCAAGGGGTATTGCTTCTCAATGCAGTTTTAACTGTTAGAGAGGGAAATCCCAACAGCCATAAGGGTAAGGGTTGGGAGAATTTTACCGATAGAATTATTGAGGAATTAAACAAAAAGGAAACCCCGGTTGTTTTCTTGCTTTGGGGAGCTAATGCCCAGAAAAAAGCAGAGGCTATAACAAACCCAAAGCATTATAAATTGATGACTGTTCATCCGAGTCCTTTGTCGGCTTCAAGGGGCTTTATGGGCTGTCGTCATTTTTCGAAAACCAATGAAATTTTAATCCAAAACGGTTTTTGTGGGATAGCTTGGTAGCGTGAATTTGATTTTTTAATATAAATGTGGTAAAATATTAAAGCATACCTTTATGTTGGAGGTGTTTTCTTGGATAACATAAACAGCAACTCAGGAAATAATCCCGAGCAACAAGATGAAGAATTAGAACTTTTTAGTTATGATTTCTCTAAAACGGAAGAACCATTAGAGGATAGCTTCGACCTTA
>JAZPXP010000117.1:0-4107 GCA_045543715.1 Acutalibacteraceae bacterium | reverse complement strand
CTTCATCTCTTCAGCTTCTTCACGCTTACCCTGTCCCATAAGCATACCTATCTGCTTACTAATTTTATTGCGGTTTGCACGAAGCTCATTAGCACGGTTATTAGCGGCACATTTTTCATTATAAAGAGCGATAACCTCATCGACCAAAGGAAGCTTGCTATCCTTAAACTTTCTTTTGATATTCTCCTTAACGAGTTCGGGATTATCGCATATAAACTTAATATCCAGCATTTTAATTCCTCCAAATTTTGCTGTTTTTAAGTATATCACAGAGTCGGTTCTTTGTCAAACTTAAGCACAAAAAATCCACCTTTTCAGGTGGATTTTTTAGATTATTCATAGTCAACAACATTTGTCCAGGAAAGCAAGAACTCTCTTTCCTCGGCATTTCCCTTAACCGACTGCGAAGCCGCAACGATGGGTAGCCATTTTTCAATATACTGCCTTGCAGTATCACTCTTTTTACAGAATATTTCCATATATTTCTTAGCCATATCCTCTCTGCCTGCAAGGAAAAACAAAAGATATGTTCTTGCAACATCAGCAGAGGCGTTGCCCTGAGTTGCGTGAGACCAGTCAAGAATATAGGGCTTACCGTCAGTTGTTATGATTATATTTGAGGGGTTGAAGTCGCCATGGCATACCTTGTTATGCTTAGGCATTCCTTCAAGGCGGGTATGAAGCTCATAACGGGTTGTAGCATCAATATCAGCCTCGCTGATTTTTCTGTTCATTTTATCCTTTAATTTGTTAAGTAAAGGAGCCTTTTTGCTATGAATCTCCATCTGAATATCAACAAAAAGCTCAAGATATTCTTCTTCCTTTTCAGGATTTTCCTCCATAAGCTGAGCCATTGTTTTACCCTCTATAAATTCGCTTATAATAGCCCATTTGCCGTCTATCATATTAACGCCCAAAAGCTTCGGAATATTAAGACCTGTTTCCTCAATTCTTGCTTGATTAAGCGCTTCATTGAGAATATCGGATTTTGAAAAGCCGTTATCAAAAACCTTGATAACCTTATCCTCATCCCTATAAACAGTTTTTTGAGCTCTTTTTGCTATAACTTTTTCAAGTTTCATATTCTCTCCTCCTTACCATAATAAGCGTTGAGATACATCTGTTTAATCTCGCTCATAAGCGGATATCTCGGATTGGCACCTGTGCACTGGTCATCAAAAGCTTGCTCTACCATTTCATCAAGTCTTAGTAAGAAATCCTTTTCATCAGGAACATATTCCTTAATAGTTTTCTTAATTCCAACCGTTTCTTTAAGCTCGTCAATCTTAGCAATAAGATTTTCTAACTTCTCCTCATCGGTTTTACCGCCAAAACCCAATGCATCGGCAATCTCTGCATAACGAGCGAGGGTATTCGGATGGTCGTACTGAGAGAATGTTCCCATTTTAACGGGGGTTTCGGAAGCATTAAATCTTATAACCTCGTTAATCATAAGAGCGTTTGCAATGCCGTGAGGCAAGTGATGGAAAGCACCTAATTTATGAGCCATTGAATGACAAACACCAAGAAAAGCATTTGCAAAAGCCATACCTGCCATTGTTGCAGCATTTGCCATTTTCTCACGGGCTTCAATATCGGTCTGACCGTTTTCATAGGCTCTCGGCAGATATTTGAATATCATCTGAAGACTTCTGATAGCTAAGCTATCGGTATAATCAGTAGCGAGCATCGAAGCATAAGCCTCCATACTGTGAGTAACGGCATCTATACCCGAAGCGGCGGTAAGTCCCTTGGGAGCACTCATATGCAAATCGGTATCAACAATAGCCATATTCGGAAGCAGCTCATAATCGGCAAGCGGATATTTAATGCCTGTGTCAGCATCGGTTATAACCGCAAAGGGAGTAACCTCCGAGCCTGTTCCTGCAGAGGTTGGTATTGCAACAAAATATGCCTTTTCGCCCATTTTTGGGAAGGTGTAAACACGCTTTCTGATATCCGAAAAACGCATTGCCATATCCATAAAATCGGCATCGGGATGCTCATAAAGTACCCACATTATCTTAGCCGCATCCATAGCAGAGCCGCCGCCGATAGCTATAATAACATCGGGGCTGAATGCCTTCATCTGCTCAGCACCCATGCGGGCACACTGCAATGTCGGGTCGGGCTCAACATCAAAGAATGTTGCATGAAGAATACCCATTTCCTCAAGCTTCTGATTAATTGTCTTTGTATATCCGTTTTCGAAGAGGAAACGGTCGGTTACAATAAATGCCCTTTTCTTATCCATAACGGTTTTAAGCTCACTGAGAGCTACAGGCAAGCAACCCTTTTTAATATAAATCTTTTCAGGGGCTCTGAACCAAAGCATATTCTCTCTCCTTTCGGCAACAGTTTTAATATTAAGTAAGTGTTTAACTCCAACATTTTCAGAAACCGAGTTTCCGCCCCAAGAGCCGCAGCCCAGAGTTAATGATGGGGGAAGCTTAAAGTTGTAAAGGTCTCCAATACCGCCGTGCGAAGAGGGGGTATTAACAACTATACGGCAGGTTTTCATTCTGCTTGCAAAGCGGTCTAATTTTTCCCTCTCGGTAACAGCATTAAGATAGATTGAAGAGGTGTGTCCATATCCGCCATCGGCAACAAGCTGAGCCGCCTTATCAAAGGCATCCTCTATATCCTTTGCTTTATACATAGCGAGTACGGGAGATAATTTTTCGTGAGCAAATTCTTCAGATATATCAACACTCTCAACCTCACCGATTAAAATCTTTGTGTTTTCAGGAACTTTTACATCGGCAAGGCTTGCAATAGTTGCCGCCTTTTGACCAACAATTTTAGCGTTAAGAGCACCGTTTATAATAATTGTTTTTCTAACCTTTTCGGTTTCTTCGGGGTTTAAGAAATAGCAGCCTCTGTTTGCAAACTCTTTCTTTACCTCATCATAAATGCTTTCCATAACTATAACCGACTGCTCGGACGCACATATCATACCGTTATCAAAGGTTTTAGAATGGATAATCGAGTTAACTGCCAAAAGAATATCAGCTGTATCATCAATAATAGCAGGGGTGTTACCTGCTCCAACACCTAAAGCGGGCTTTCCGCTTGAATACGCCGCTTTAACCATTCCGGGACCGCCCGTTGCAAGAATAATATCGGCTTCCTTCATAACAAGATTTGTCATCTCAAGAGAAGGAAGGTCTATCCAGGAAATTATTCCCTCAGGTGCTCCCGCCTCAACTGCCGCTTCAAGCACTAATTTTGCCGCAGCAATAGTTGCATTTTTGGCTCTTGGGTGAGGACTTATAACAATTCCGTTTCGAGTTTTTAAAGCTAAAAGTGTTTTGAAAATTGCAGTTGAGGTAGGGTTAGTTGTCGGGATAACCGCCGCTATAACACCTATCGGCTCAGCAATTTTCTGAATACCGTATTGCTTATCCTCTTCGATAACTCCGCATGTTTTTGTATCACGGTAAGCATTATAAATATACTCAGAGGCATAATGGTTTTTAATAACCTTATCCTCAACTATTCCCATTCCTGTTTCTTCAACAGCTAATTTTGCTAAAGAAATTCTTGCCTTATTTGCGGCAGAAGCAGCTGCAAAAAAGATTTTATCAACCTGCTCCTGAGAAAATGATGCAAACTTCTCCTGAGCAGCTCTTACTCTTAGAATAGCCTGTTCCAAAGCTTCAACGCTGTCAACCAAAGGGTATCTGTTTTCCATAGTAAGTCTCCTTAAAAATAATCATCCACAAAGATTGTTAATATTTTAACATACTTTCACCTCAATGTAAAGTGTTATTTTAGACAAAGATAAAAGCAGTCTTCCGACTGCTTTTATATATAATCATTATATGCTTATCATCTTTTTAAAAACACAGGTATGACGGGGGGTTATAACCCTATCTTCATGAAGTGAGCCGAAATACCAATGCTTAAATTCACAGGAACGGCCGATTTCCTCGAGATAGCCGTTGAGCTTGTTAACCCTGTCGCTGCTTTCTCTCCTAAGTAAAATTGCACTTTTAACCAAAGATGGCGGCTCGTGGGTAATTATGTAATCAACCTGACAACCAGCCTCATCAAGTCTTTTAGCACCCTCTGCCATCTCGATGGGCGTTGGCTCTTCCTCTCGCC
>JAZPXP010000116.1:0-2464 GCA_045543715.1 Acutalibacteraceae bacterium | reverse complement strand
GGATGAGGCAAAGGTATTCCCATATTCTTGGGATTCCCTTATAAATCAACCGTTTACAGTTAGCTGCGAAAAGGCCGTTTCAACAAAGGATAATGAAATTATCGCCCTTTGCACAAGATGTACTAATCCAAACGGCTGGGAGCCTTATATAGAACCAACCGTTGTAATAAGCTATGATGGCGGCGAAACCTGGGGTGAGCCTTCTCTTCTTTGCGATAAATGCGGCAGAATATATGATGCCTTAGTAGATGACGGTATTATTTATGTCTTGTTTCACGCTGCAGCCGATTTTCTTGCCAAAACACCGGAAGAAAAGTATTATATTTACAAAAGTGATAATGGCGGAAAGTCCTTTTCCCTTCTAAGCGAGTTGCCAATTGATCCTATTAAACATGGTTACGGCAATATGACTTTACGTGACGATGGCTCTTTGATTTGTTATAGTTATAATTTGTTAGATGAATATAACCTTGATTACTGCATTAGCTCAGATATGGGGTTAAGTTGGAAAGAATGTGGCAAAAGCTTTTGTGAAAAGCGCATTCGTAACCCTCAAGTTGCGAAAACAAAAAACGGATTTTTGCTTCACGGCAGGTCAGGTAGCGAATCGGATGAATTGCCTTATTATTTTGTCCTCTATACCAGCCTTGACGGTATAAATTGGGATGAAGGAAAATATCTTTGCGAATTATCGGGATTTAGAGCATATTATTCCAATAATATTGTGCTTGACTCAAAGGACGGCAAGCAAGAGGTTTTAATTCAAAGCTCGATACATTACGATAAAGATAAAGTCAACATTTCTCATTGGTTTATTGAGATAGAATAAATTTTTAATAATAGTTCAAAAAAACAAAAGGCTTGACCGTTTGGTCAAGCCTTTTAAAATACCTTAAAAAACTTTCGTTTTATATTTTATTGAGGTCTAAAACGAATAATCCCGCTCCTCTTGTCGTCCAATTATAGCTAACGGTAGCGATAATATAAAGTTTATTATCACTTTCAAATGCAGAAGGATAATGACAAGCATTAGCGTTTTTGATGTCGGTCGTTTTCGCATCAAATAGAACCATTTTTTTATTAAACATTTTACTGTTTTTATCGGTTAAATAAATAGCAAGCTTTGAACGGTCAAACTCATCAATATTTGCAACTAAATAGTTTCTGCCATCCGATAGGTTTCCTGCATATATTTTACAGGGAATATACGGCACATCATGACCGTGCGCATTACTCCATGTTTCGCCGAAATCCTTTGAGAAATAAACGAGAGGAACCCTTCGTTGGTCATTTCGGTTGAACATATACAGAGTATCTGCAACAAGCATTACAGAAATTTCAGGATGAATCAACTTTTTACCGCCTGGTAAATCACCGTTTTCAGCTATTTTCACAAGACGCCACTCGGCATCGATTTTACCGCTATCGGAAATCAAAACTGCAGGGGTATTTGGGAAGCCGTCAAGCTCGCCAAATCTGCCAGGTAACATTAACTTTCCGTTTGGCAAAGTTACAACATTTGTATTTAATTTAAACGGAATAGGTCTGGACCACAAAAGCTCAAATTTATCTGTTTGATTATTAAGAACATATAAATCCAATGAATGTATATGGTCAGGTGCAACCATTTGATTTACAAGCATATAAAGTTTATCATCGCAAATGCCGTAAACGGGTGGACAATAAAGTATTTTCCCTGTTCTATCTTCACAAATTATTTCCAGCTCAGTCCAGGTCTTTCCGCCATCATAAGAGCGTTTTTCACATATAGGAGTAAATCAAATTAGTTCATTTTTAAGACAGTTATACCACGAAGCATATAAAACACCGTGATATTCTATGATAGCCGCCTCATGTAAAAAACCAAATTTTTCATCAGGCATAGAAACCGAAATCATTTCGGGTTTTAAGTTGATTTCCTCTATGTTTTTATCAATAAAACTATCATTAGGCAGGCTTGTTGCAAAAAGAATATCATCAAAACTATAAAACTTATGCAAGCAAACCCCTTTATTATTTTCCCTGAATAATGTTGGAGAAACGCCGACCATTTTAGTAAAAGTCTCGGTGAAATAACTAACATTATCAAAACCGCACAAAGTGGCTATATCTGCAATTTTTTCATCGCCATTTATAAGTTTTCTCATTGCTATCTCAAGTCTTTTTTGTGTTCTAAAGGTATTGACCAGACACCGAACTTATTCTTAAAAATATGGCACATATAATAGTAGCTTATATTCAATTGCTCTGCTATTTTTTCAATGCTTATATTTTCTGAAAAATGCTCTGTAATATATGCTTCAATATTTTTAACAAGCTCATTTTCTTTGTTTAATGAGATTTCTTGTCCCGTTCTTATCATATCAATAATTGATGTTATTATTTCAACATCGCAAGCTTCTCGTTTATAAAACTTCCTAATAAGTTCGTCAAGTTTAGAAGGGTTAATATTGCATCTTTCTAA
>JAZPXP010000115.1:0-8771 GCA_045543715.1 Acutalibacteraceae bacterium | reverse complement strand
CCGCTTCCCTCTTTTTCAAGTTCGGTAACCTTAACCTTTGTTCCAACATCAATTCCGTCTATTCCCAAAGTTTTTTCAGGTCTTAACGAAACCACAAAGTTTCCCTCTTCGTCTGCTGTTTTATTACCATCGGTAGTAGCTATCACAGTGTTTGCATAAAAAGCTCCTAACTCAACCTTAAAATCGAAGGAAATGTTATTTGGAATAAGATAATTTTCTCCTAATGAATGTTCAACCTTTTTGCTTATAAACATATCACTCATAATATTCTCAAAGGGCTTGAAAGTATTAATCAGCGGCTCGGTTTTAGTTATAATGAACCCAAGGGTTGTGTTATAAGTTGAGGTTAATAACACTATGATAGAGGCAAATAATGCCAAATGTCTAATTATTCTGTTTTTCAAGATATTTGCCTCCTTTAGTTTCAGTAATCAAAAGGTATAAGCTTTCTTATACCCTTTGATTACCGCCCACTCCCATTCGAGAGTGGGTGGGTTTAAAACAATGAATATAAATTTAATGATTAGTAAACATCTACACCATCAACAATAACGTTAAGGTTTTCCTTACTCATAGAGTTTTTGTTTGCCCATAGAGTTGTGCCTGTAGAAATACCCTTATCGTTGATTTCATAACCGTTTACAACAGTATTGTTAACAGTCAAGGTATAAGATTTACCGTAATCGTTACCGATTTCAATAGCTGCTTTAAGGTCGGTTAAGCCACCGTTATCATTGAATACGCAGTTATTTACTGTCATATTGGTGTTTTCAGATCCATAAAGCAATAATGCCTTACCATCAGAATTAAAGGTGCAACTATCAAATGTTACATTTGGAGCACCCCAGGTCCAAATATTGTAAACATCTCCCGAAACATTGAAGGTGCAATTATTAAACTCGCTGTCTCCATACAAGGTGTAAGTTCCGTTGATGGTGCAGTTAATATATGTTGCATTTAATCTTGCATAACCAGTATAAGTATGGCTGTCGGTTGTGATAGTTATATTTTCAAAGGTAACGGTTGAACCATCAAGGCTATAATCACAGCCTTCATAAGAGCCGTCGTCTTGAGTTGCAATTTTTGTATCTTTTGTGCCGATAATTCTCAAGGTTTTTCCTTTTGCAGAATCAGGAATAATATAGTTTCCGCCATTGAGAACAATGGTTGTGTTTCCATTTTTGACAGCTTGGTCAAGAGCCTTATCAGAATCTACTCTGACAAAATCTCTTGGAGCTCCTTCAATAACCGAAGTACCGCCGATAACAGTTACCAAATCTGCATAATTTGCTCTATCTTCGTCAACCCAAACAGCATTTATAGGATCTGCCTCACAGTTATATATATCAACATTGTCAAGAGTAATATCTGCGCCCGCCTTAGAAGTAACTAAAACAGCTGCTTTCTTAGTAGTATTGAATTCAGAATTCTTTACTGAGAGATTAACAAGAGCCGGAGCATCTATATACTCATCAGCAATCTTAATTCCGCGTTCGGCATTAACTTTAAGACCATCGATTTCAACATCGATATCGTTAGCTCTAATCCAAAGACCGTAAACACCTGCGTCATCGGTAATTGCAACATTATTTAAAGCCGAATTTTTTCCAATAGCAATAGCTTTATCAGAAGTAACATTATTCAAATTGACTTCACAATCGAAGTTAATATTATGTCTATTCCAAGGACCGTCATTATAACCGCTATTTGTAAGTTTTAGATTATTAAAAACTAATTTTGCACCGTTAGTAACGATATTGTTCCAGTCGCTGTCCTTTTGATTAAAGGTTAATGTATGACCGTTACCGTTGATAATGATAAGTTCGGTATTCGCTCCGCCCATAGCATTATCATTCCAAGGTCTTACATCATAAGTAACATCATCATCAAGTTCAATAACAATTACATTATCTTCTTTTGTTAAAGCGGTTTTAAGAGAATCGTTATTAGAAACAACATTATAGTTCGTGTTGCCGCTTAAATCTGCCTTGAGAGCAGTAAAGGCAGCTTTTGCGTTACCATAGAAGTTATCAGCCTGGATAGCAGCTGCATCTATATTGATTTCAAGACCGTCAAACATATCCATCTGCTCATCACAGAATTCTGCGGGAACATTAAGTCCGTTAAATAGAACAGTTTCCTCGCCCTCGTTAAGAAGCATATAGTATGTATAACGAATCTGATAATCGCTCATATCCGAGGTGTAATAACCATCATAAGCGCCAGGACCATCTACCCAGTATTGACCAGCCTTTTCTTTGCCTGCAATAAACCAGTTAGTTGCTCCAATCACTGTAGAGCCTTTTATTGTTTTGGCAAAATCCACCTTTAAAGTATGGTTGGGCAAGCCATAAGTGCCATCAATAACACCACGGGCATCATTTATCCCGGCAGCACCCGGACGGGGGTTGTAATTTATTCCAAAGCCATCGAAAACGCTATCATAAATAGCCTGAATTTCATCATCGGAATAACCCTTACCCTCATAGAACTCATCAATTGCAAAATTGATTTTATCAGCATTGTTGATGGTTACAGTTGCTGCTACATAAGCAGGTGTTTTGCCATCATTAGAAACAGTTACTTGTTTTTTAAGATAGTCGCCGGGCATTACTCCGTCATACTTTGCTCCGTTTTCAAGCTTAGCATGTTCTCCGCCCTCTCCAATAATTGCAGTATCCTCTGTAAGATTAACCGCAATTTTACCGCGTGTGAAAATATTACTTGCCGGAGTTAAATCAGCTGTAAGATAAGCGGTGGTTCCACCGATAGCAATAATTACAACCAAAGCAAAGCAAACACACATTAAAATTGTTTTCTTCATAGATTTCATTTTTATTCTCTCTTTTCTACTTATTTAACACTTGCGTTAGCAATATTGCTTGTTACAAGTGTTGAAAGATTATCAGCGGTGAGTGCAACTCCGCCGATAGTGCAGTTCTCAAATACGACTTTAGCACGAGGGTCCATCTCAAAGCCTGCCTCAAACTCGCAGCCTACAAAGGTTGTAGGAGCATAGGGACGCATATATGCATATCCGCTGCCCTCGCCAAAATAGCAGTTAGTGAAAGATGCGTTGCCGAGAGTTGCGGCATAGCTGGTCCAGCCCTTAAAGGTACTGTTTGTTGCAGTCAAAGTCTGATTCATACCCTGGTCGCAGCTAATGGTATAAACTGTACCATCAATAGTTACATTTTCAAGAACAACGGGCTCGCTGTGAGTGCTGTTGTGGTTAACGAAAATACCTCTGAAAGAACCTGTTACAGTAAGGTTTTTGATGGTTCCGCCTGTGGTATTGATACCGCTGTCCCAAGTGCCGCCTGCGCCCTTAATGTCAAGGGTATTTCCGCCACCGTTTATAGTTTGACCATTCTTTACATTTATACCTGTTGTGCCGTAAGCGTTGCTGAGATTTGCGGGGTTGATTTTAACATCGGAGGTCATAACAATATCTTCGCCGTTTTCAAGGCTTTCAACAAGCTCCTGAGCGGTAGCAACGGGAGTATAAACTGTTCCTACATCACCATCGTTAAAACCATCAGCCATTTCTTCTTTAAGAGCAGTGAAAGCTGCCTTTGCATCGCCATAGAAGTTATCAGCCTGGATAGCAGAAGCCTTGATGTCTATATTAAGACCTGCAAACATTGCAAGCTGCTCTTTGTTAAAGGTTTCAGGAATATTTAAGCCTTTGAAAAGGGTGGAAGACTCGCCTTTTTCAAGAAGCATATAATAAGTGTATTTAATTTCATAATCATTCATATCAGCGGTGTAGTAACCTTTAGATGCAGGATAGAAACCGCTGTATTTACCGTTGTTTTCTTGTTCGGTCTTAAACCAGTTTGATGTATCAATCATATATGTATCGTTGCTTACATCGGTGGTTTTTGCAAAGTCAACCTTGAGAACTTTCTCAGGAAGACCATAAGAACCGTCAATAACACCACGGGCATTATTTTCGCCAGTAGCACTTATGCCGCCATCAGCAGGACGGGGATTATAGTTAATTCCCCAACCAACAAAAACATTATCATAAATATCTTGGATTTGGTCTTCAGTGTAGCCCTTTGCTTCGTAAACAGCATCGATTGCTTTATTGATTTCTAAAGCGTTATTAAGTGTTACAGTTACTGCCACATAAGCAGGGTTAATGCCGGTATTTGCAACCTTAACCTCTTTTTTGAGATAATCGCCAGGCATAACCTTTGTATAGTCTGCGCCATTATCATCAGACTTAACCTCGCCGCCTTCACCGATAACTGCGGTATCCTCTGTAACGCTAACGCCGATATCACCAACAGTAAAGGTGTTAACCTTACTATCGCTATCAATAAGGAAAGCGATGGTTCCGATTATGGAAATAGCTGATACTAATACCAAGCTAAGACCCATAAGCAAATACTTTTTATAATTTTTCTTCATTTTGAGTTTCTCCTCTCAGTAAAATAAATTATGAATTTTGAACTAAATCCCAAGCTTTTTTTGCAGTATCAATTGCATCAATATTATCATCTCGCTGAACCGCATAGGCAGTTACTGTGAGTTTGGGGTAATTGTTAGCACCATTTTTATCCAAAGCATTAAGCATATCTTTGGTTACTTCTTCCTTAACATTAACGGTGTTATCCTTGATAACATAAAATTCTGCATCTTTATCAGCCTTATCTGCGATTCTATAATAAACACCGACTGTGCCATCTAATACAGTCCAGCCTTCTGCAATATCATAGGTCATAAAATCATCAAAATTAGAGGTTTTCTCTAATTTAACGAAGAGCCAAGCATTTTCACTATTGGCTAAAAATGTAACCTTCGGGTCTTTTTCAATTGGGTTTCCTGGAAGTATTGGATAATTGTTGGTGTTTGGATTGTTATCGCCATCTTTATTGGTGTCCTTCTCCTCAAGAGTGATATTAATATCACCATAGGTGAAAGTATTAACAACAGGTTCGGTTTTAGCAACCAACCAAGCAATAGTCCCGCCAATAGCGCTGCAAATAACTAGGGTGAGCGCCGTTGATATCAAAACGAGCTTTGAAGCGAAAAATTTATTTTTCGGTTTGGAATGTTCGCCTCTCATATCCTGTTCCTCCTTTCTTAAAATTTATTTCAACAAATAGAGAACAAGTTCATCCATTCATAAAAAAACAAGAAGTTAATTTTTTATTTGATTTTCAAAAGCAAGCCAGGCAGTATCCTCATCCATAAGATTAGCGCTCTGAATTGCATGGCCGAAGATAGATATATTAAGCCCTGCTATGCTTTTAAGCTCTTTTCCTGCGATTTCCTGCGGAACTGTTATAGAATCAAATAAGGGCACAAGGGGTTCATCGTTTTGGGCTGCAACCGTTTTGTAATAACGAAATTCGTAAGAAACGGTATTTTGATTTTCATCAACCTTAACCTCACCTGTTGGTACCCAAATTTCCTTATCCCAACCCGAAACAAAATTTTCAGGCAAAAAATCCTTGCCGAAAATATCAGTTAACTCTTTATAATGGTCCAGAATAACAACCATTCTGATATATGACTCCTCGCTGCCTGCCTTAACGGTTACGGTTGGGTCCTTAACATAGGTCTGACCCGGAATTAAATGATATTTGTTTTCTTTAACGCGGTCAGCATTCTGAACAGGCACTCCGTCAGGAGTTACCTTTGTTTCATCAAGTTCGATTTCAACATCACCCACCGTAAAGGTGTTTACAACCGTATCTTTGCTTATTAAAAACGCAAATGTGCCGATAACTGTTACCGAAACCAGCAAAACAGCGCAAACCATAACCAATAAAATCTTTGATTTTTTCATAACAGAAACTCCTTTTATACTAATTTTCCTCTTCGGCGGTTTTTTCAGCTGTTAATATATCAATCATAAAAACAATAATAATAAGTATCAGACCGATAGCGATGGATAGATACCTTCCTGGCGGATTTTGGACAAAATTTGCGATATATCCAAGATACTCAATGGTAAAAATCGGTTTACCTATTACATTCTGTTCATGCACCAAGGCAGCATCCTCAGTATCATTAGCATCACCCTTTGTTCTAAAATAAAGCGTATTCGGGGCATTGCCATCGGGAACTATTTCTATTATTCTATGGGTTGCGTTTGATTCAGCAGTAAGCTTATATGTTATAACATCCCCTACCTTAAGTTCCTCAGGCTCAACCGATTTAACATATATGACCGAGCCTGTTCGGTACTCCGGTTCCATCGAGCCGGAAAGGACCGTATAAACCTCAAAACCTAAAATTTTCACCCCAACAAGCAAAATACATAATAAAACTGATATACCTATCAGGATTCCCGAAAAAATCTTTAAACATTTCAAGACTCTTATTTTCATTGCCGCCCTCTTTACTAATACTTAAAAAATGGTAACAGCGATAGCCAAAGCTCCCATTTTCTCCTAATCCATTTCTTTCGGTCTACACCAAAAGAACGCTTGATTTCACTTGTTAAATAGGCCGACTCAGCCCTGATTTCAATAATATGTAAAATAAATCGACTTATGATAAGAATTAATATAATGGTTATAAAAACCATACTCAAAATTCGTATAAAAGGCTCGTTGAATTCCATCCTATTTACCTTCGCTTTTTATAACCAAATTTGTTTCGTTAAGTAAAATCTCCATTTCATCGTTGGAAATTCTAGGCTCACCTAATTTAAAATCATTATTTATGGAATAATAACAAGCTTCACATAGCTGACCGCAGCCTTCTATAAAAAACTCTCTTAGTTCAACAGGAGTTGACTTTAAAACACCTGTATCCTTACCGCAATAAACGCATTTCTCATTCTTGAAATTTTCCATTCGCGGTTCCTCTTCCTTTTTATAAATATATTTTTTCATCCTTATATGCTTTTCAAACAGTCGCAAGAGCGCCTGTTTGAACTTAAGAAAATACTAAGGATGAAAAATATATTTTGCTCAAATTAAAAAAGGGAAATGCTCTTGCAACCGCCTTGGGCAAGCGATATGTTGGTGAATAAAACAAAATTATTGAGGTAAATAATAGTTTGAAGCTCGCCCATATATTTACATCGGATAAATATTCCGATATAAAACAAAAAGCAACATAACAAGCGTTATGTTGCTTTTTTGTATTTTTATCCCATTTCCAATCTTTTTAATCAAAAAAAATCAGCAAAAAACCCAACCTGCTTTGTTTGTTTTTTAACAATGAACTCGGTAGGCTTTGTTTATTATACACAAAATTGTTTGAAGTGCCGTTTTGAAAATTTTGTATGTAATACTATTGATTTTTGTGCTTTGATGTGTTAAAATAATATACTCAACAAGAACCTTTGGTTCCTGTTTGTTTTAAATATTTAATAACATAACGCTTGTTATGTTTCTTCCTCCGAAGTGTAAACTTCGGATTTTTTATATTATAAGCTTCATAGCTTCCATTTTGCGCTTGTGTTCAGCGCATGTTGTTATTATATAGATACGGGTGGTGTTGATACTGGCATGACCTAGAATATCTGCAAGCTTGGCAATATCCTTATCGATACCGTAAAAAATTCGGGCAAATAGGTGTCGCAAATTATGAGGGAAAACCTTTTTATGACTAACTCTCGCTTTTTCACACAAAGCCTTCATAGCCTTCCAGACATTGCATCTGTTAATGGGTTTTCCGCTTCTTGTTATAAAAATTGCTCCGGATTTTATGCTGTGTCTTCTAATAAAACTCAACAATTTTGCTTTCAAATCTTTTACTATAAATACCGTTCTTGTTTTTCCTTTACAGGAAACAATTGCCTCTCCTTTATTAACCGCTTCAACAGTGATGAATTTAAGTTCACTAACCCTGATACCTGTGCCGCAAATTGTTTGCAAAATCAGACTCAGCTTTTCATTTCCGTTATTTTTGGCAGTATTAACAAGACGGATATATTCGGCCTTTGTTAACTCCTTGTCCTCGGAGCAATAGGCCTGCCTTTGCACCTTATACTGTTTTATAACGCAATCTATCCATCCTAAGAATTTTAGAAATGCGTTAAGTGCTGCTATCATTGAATTAGCACTCGTTACAGCATATTTAGAGAGTAAACTTTCCTTATATTCCAAGGTTACATTTTTATCTATTTCTCTATTTCCTACAAAGGCTAAGAAAAAATTAATATCGCGCTTATATTTTTGGATGGTGGACTCGCTTTTTTCGTCATTCCTTAGTTGCAACTCAAAGTTATTTAACAAATTGGTTGATAATCTTCTATTCTCCATATTGTTTCCTCCTTGAGTTTTATTATTTTACATCACCTCATCAATAATACAAAAATCCCGTTTCCAATCGGACCAAAAAAATAAATTTGCAAAAAGGGCAGCCATATTTTAATACGGCTGCCCTTTTTCATCTTAATAATGCTTATACCCCAGGCTGCCTGTTACTTTATAAAAACAAGTTCCATGAAGGTGTGAATAATCCATTGGTATTACCTCCTAATAGTTTTCATAGGCAAATTCGATAATAGGGGTGATATCCTCTAAACCGTGTGGATGATGGTCGCAACCCGGCTTTACAATCTGAGTAATCTTTCCGCCGTTAGCAGTATAATAATCATAAAGCGGTTTGCCGTTTTCTATGTAGGGAACGATTTTATCACTATCCCCGCAGATAAGCATAATCGGAATATCGGCCTCAATAAGTTTTGGCAAATATGCATAGGGGTGGTCGGTGTAATACATAAGGTCTGTCTTGGTCATACCCTTATGCTCTAAAAACTCGTTAATAATCCAAGTGTCCTGACTATCTCCAAATCC
>JAZPXP010000114.1:0-2251 GCA_045543715.1 Acutalibacteraceae bacterium | reverse complement strand
CTCATCCTTTAAAAATTCGTGAAAGGTTTTTCCTGTTATAACCTCGGCAACAGCTGCCAAAACATCGTGAGAAAGACTATAATTATAAGCCGTTCCTGGTTCAAACAACAAAGGCTCCTTCGCCATAGCGGCAACAAGCTCCCTCGTTGTTGCATTTTTGTTTTCCCTTGCTTTTTTAAGGTTAGTCGACCAAAGATTATAGGTCATTCCGCTTCGCATACCGAACAAATGCCAAATAAGTAAATCATTTTGAGCTTTCTTGACGCCATCTTTAGTTCTAACATATAAATCGGCATATTCGGGAAGATAGTCTGAAACCTTATCGTTAAGCCCTAACTCCCCTCTTTCAATAAGACGCATTAAAGCGGTACAGGTTATAACCTTGCTCATTGAATAAAGCCATTGTAAATTCTCTTTTTGGGCTTCACCTACCGAATATCTGAAAACCTGTTTATGCTTATAATTAACTGCTAAATCACAGGATATAATACCATATGTATCATATAAAGAATCCAAATATTTTTTTAGTGATGAAAAATCCATATAATCACTCTTTCAAAGTTTTTTTCAGTATAACATTATAACAATTCATTTTCAAGGAAAAATTAAAGGCACGAGTAACCGTGCCTTTAAAATTACTTTATTTCAGGTAATGAAGCAGCAGCAATAGACTGACCAACTCTGCGGCTTGATTCATCAGGAATATGAAGCTCGCATTTCTGAGCGAGTTCTGGGAACTCGTTTTTAAGTACCTCGTTGGCACGGTCAAGGATAATCACGCCGCCTTCCCCTGAGGTTACTCTTCCCATTATAAGAACATGCTTAATATCATAGAAAAGACTGTAATAAGCTATTGCATAACCAAAGTAAACACCGATAGTATCATAAATTGCAGCAGCACGCGGGTCTTTTTCTTCCATAAGACCTTGTACAACCTTAAGCTTCTCTGCAGGAGATAATGCCTCCTCAAGCTCAATACCAGCAGCAGGAGCAAGCTTAATTACACCATCCTGTGAGAAATACTTAACACCGCAGCCAATATCGCCTGACCACTCATCAACCATGGCATCCTTTGAATAGTCAACAGGAGCAAAAGCTAGCTCGTTAAGCCAGCCTGTGATATTACCTGATGGGTCAACATAACCGCCGGCTTCGCTTGTTCCCATAGCAATACCTAATACCGAGTCATCATCAAGGTCCATAGCACCTGCCAAGGCTGTAACATCGCCGTCATTTGCAACCTCAAGCGGAATATTCTCGCCAAATTCCTTGGCGATATCTATATACATATTCTTAACTCTCTTTTCAAAGTCTTCCTTTGAAACCTTTAAGAAAAGAGAGGCAACCATAATGCGATTATCAACATAAACACCTGCAGAGGAAACACCGATAGCATCAACTCTTGGAAGATGCTCAGCAGCAGATTTCATAGCAGATAAAATTCCGTCATACTGGTACTGAGGGTCAGAATTGATTTTTGGAAACCAAACAACCTCTTCTGAATATACGCTTTCGCCGTTGATAACAGCACTAACCTTACGGTCTGACCCACCCGCATCAAAACCGATACGGCAGCCGTCTAAATGGCGGCCAACGGGAGTAGCAGATTCTTGAGTTACGGGAGCCTCCTCAATCGGCTTCCAAACACACTCAAAGGGTTTTTCATAAACACCTGACATAAAGTCATTATCAAAATCACGGGCACCGTCCTTAGCATAAGCCTTTGCAATTCCCTCATAAATGAGCTTAGAGCCTGCAATAATAATTTTATAGCCGCCCTTAACCCATAATAAAGTTTTAACAATACGCTCAACAACACCGAGGTTTTCCTCATCATGACCTGTGCCGTCAGGGAAAACGGTCATTTCAAAGGTTGAAACAAAACCGTTATTACGCTCAATTCCTATAACTAATTTTTCGCCGTTAGCCTCTTTTGCTCTTTTAACAAAGTCGTTAAAGACTAAAATCATCGGCTTAAAGCCTTTATCTAATTTCGCTTCAAACTTCATATTTAACTTCTCCCCCAATAATTGTTTTCATAATATTGAAATCGCTGTCTGTGATAATAATATCCGCATCCTTGCCTGCATCAAGCGAGCCCTTGCGGTCTTCAACACCAATAGCTTTAGCAGGGTTAAGGCTCGCCGCATTAACAACACTCCATAACGGCATATCGGTATTGTTATAAACATTTTTAACAGCGTTATTGAGCTTTAAAACACTTCCTGCAATAGTTCCATCCTCTAAAAGA
>JAZPXP010000113.1:0-4245 GCA_045543715.1 Acutalibacteraceae bacterium | reverse complement strand
GATTGGATAATCGAAGGTGTGTATTACGCCTGGGTAGGCAAATGCTTTGAAGATGCTGATAAAATCTATGTGCTTGATATACCTAAACGTGTTTATACTTATAGAATTATAAAGCGTGCCATTAAAAGAAAACTTGGCCTTGCAAAAGGCAAAAAAGAAACTTTGAAATCGGTTTATAACCTACTCAAATGGACGGATACTTTCAAAAATAAAAATATGGTTGAAATCAGAAAGATACTTAGCCATTATACACAGAAAACTATGTGGATTAAAAACCGAAAAGAAGTCAAAAGAGTAATTGATATGGAGAACTAATTATGAGTATTATTAAAACTCAACGGCTGTTACTTAGACCGCTTAACGAAACGGATGCAGCAGAAATGTTTAAAAATTGGACTTGGGATGAGCGGGTTGCTCGCTATTGCCGTTGGCATCCGCATAAAAGTATTGAAGAAACGAAACAACTGCTAAAAATGTATAAAAGCCAAACAGAGAAAGGGTTCGATTACCGTTGGGGTATTACTCTTAGAGATGGCAACAACCTAATTGGTGTAATTGATGTTATTGATTTATCAGAAGATAAAAAGACTGCTGAAGTTGGCTATGTTTTAGCATATGATTATTGGAATAACGGCTATCTAACAGAATCCTTGAAAGCAGTAATAACCAAACTTTTTAATGATGGTGTTGAAACGGTTATCGCAGATCATCATGTGGAAAATATAGCTTCCGGCAGGGTTATGGAGAAATGTGATATGAAATTCGCACATTTTTCAAAAGCAAAGGCAAAATTCGGTTCAGATGAACTATGCGATGTAAAATGCTATGAAATTAAAAAAGGAATTGCAAATGAATAACCGCATCATAAATGACATAACAAACTTCATATTTGTTGAGGACAAACCGCAAAAGGTGGATGCTATTTTCCTGCCCGGTGGTTCCCATCCTGAACAACCTGAATATGCTGCTGAGCTTTATCGCAAGGGATATGCTAAGTGGCTTGTTCCGTCAGGTGGAATCAGCGTTAAGCGGGATAAATGGCCCGGTGTTCGCTCAAAGGCAGATATATACAATGGTGACTATCAATCTGACTGTGAGTTTTTTACTGATGTATTTGTTAAAAATGGCGTGCCTGCTGATGTGATCGTTGGAGAAGATAAGTCCGGTCATACTCGTGATAACGCTTTCTTCTCTCGAATGGCCGTTGATGAAAAAGGTGTAGAGATAAAGACTGCAATTATAGTTTGCAAGGCTTTTCACGCTCGCCGTTGTCTTATGCTTTATCAAATGGCGTTCCCCGATACAACGTTTTTTGTTTGTCCTGTGGTATGTATGGGAATAACCAAAGATAATTGGTATAAATCCGAGCAAGGCATTAACCGTGTGCTTGGTGAGCTTGCTCGATGTGGCAACCAATTTGTCGGGGATATTAAGGAGTATTTATTATGATTCACTATATGAATCTTATTCCAACTGCTTTTGTAAAAATTGCGGATGGTAGTAAAACAATTGAATTAAGGCTCAATGATGAGAAGCGGCAACAAATAAATGTTGGAGATACCATTGTTTTTAGATGTACTTCAATCAAAGGTATTATAGGAGCACAGGTTGTAAAGTTACATAAATTCTCTGATTTTGAAGAATTGTACAATGCGTTACCACTTGAAAAGTGCGGCTATACAGTTGCCGAACTTGATACTGCACATTACACCGATATGGAACAGTATTACACCAAGGAGCAAATTGAAAAGTATGGTGCTTTAGGTATAGAACTTTACAATGTATCTTCAATCTGTGACATTAAAGAAATAATAACTGAACCTGATATGTTGAAATTACTTGCACCGAGTGTATACAATCCCACACAGGAACGATTACAGAATAGGGCGAAGAAATATCAAAAAGATGAAAACTCTAATATCTATGCCTGTAAAGAGGATGGCGAATATAAAGCGATTATTGTTTTTAAGATTGTAAATAACTCAGCAGCAATACTTGATATCGCCGTAAGACCTGAATATCAAGGTCAAGGCATCGGCAGTAAACTTATTGATTTTATCTTTAATAGTTTTAAAGTTGATAATATCACCGCTGAAACTGATGGTGATGCTATTGGTTTTTATAAAAAGTATGGTTTTACTGTTGCTGACACTAAGGTTGAATCCGATACTAAAAGGTATGTTTGTATTTGTGAAAGTGTTACCCACCACTACGATTTATTGATAGACGAAAATAATGACCCCGTTCACGATCCAAAACCTTTACAGTATTATATGGATAAATGGGATGGACAAGCTTTCATTGATAAAATGTGTCTTAATAAGGAGAAATCCGTTCTTGAAATCGGTGTAGGAACCGGCAGACTGGCTGTTCGCGTAGCTCCTTTGTGTGGTGAGTTCTATGGTGTGGACGTTTCTCCTAAGACCATCAAACGTGCCAAAGAGAACCTTGCCGAGTTTGAGAATGTCAGGCTCACTTGTGCCGATTTCCTTTCTTATGAATTCGGTCGCACCTTTGACGTCGTTTACTCCTCTCTAACCTTTATGCACGTTGAGGATAAACAGAGAGCCGTAAATAAGATTGCCGGATTACTGAATGACGCAGGCAGATTTGTTCTTTCCATTGATAAGAATCCGAGCGATTTCATCGACACCGGCACGCGTAAGATCAGGATATTCCCTGATACACCTGAGGCGATAAAAACTTATACCTCAAATTCAGGGTTATTACTACTTGAACACTATGAAACTGAATTTGCAACAGTTTTTGTAGCTCAAAAGCAGCCGACATAACAAAGCACATAATATCGGGAAATAAAAATCGCCTTTTGATATAATGAAGGCAGACAAGGAGGGATAATATGGATTGGATTGTTGGGATGCAAAAAGCTATAGACTATATCGAAAATCATTTAACCGAAAAAATTGATTACGATATGGTTGCAGCACAAAGCTTTTCATCAAGTTATCACTTTCAGCGTGTATTCAGTATTCTTTGCGGATTTACCATTGGCGAATACATACGCAATCGCAGATTGTCGCTTGCTGGTTCAGAACTTGCAACAACGGATGCAAAGGTTATTGACGTTGCGTTGAAGTACGGCTATGAAAGTCCGGACAGCTTTGCAAAAGCATTTAAGCAGTTCCACGGTGTGTTACCATCTCAAGTCAAAAATAACGGTAGCATACTAAAATCCTTTGCACCCCTTGTTCTGAAAATATCTCTGGAAGGTGGTTCTGCTATGAATTATAGAATCGAAGAAAAACCCGAAATGATACTAACAGGATACAAGGCTCGTTTTATCGGTGTTCCTTATGGTGAAGAAAGAGAAAAACAGGAAGGTCATTTGTTTGTATCAACAAGAGCAAAACAATGGCTACTGCGTGGTGCAAAAGGTTCAACAAGTGACACAACTACAGATATGTGTCTAATAACCAATATTGACGATGAGGGTTATGATTTTTATTATGTTGCCGAGCTTGACAAATACGAGCGTGACAACATGTATAACACCGAAGTTACGGGCTTTGATTATATGCGTGAGTTTGGTTTCGAAAACATTGTTGTCCCAAGACAAACCTATGCTATTTTCACTACAGAAGAACAAGCTTATCCCGTGAATGACTATATGGATATTAGAAAGCGTATTGTTTCAGAGTGGCTACCTGCAAACTCTTATGAAATAAAAGATGCACCCCAAATATCTGTTTATCATTGGTTTCCTAAGTATGCTAAGGAAAAAAGATATATCGAAATATGGTTGCCAATAGAAAAAGCTGAAAGATAATACAAAATGCCGTTTGCTATGATGAACGGCATTTTCAAAACACACCAACTCAACCTGTGGTTGCGCACGGGTAAACGATTATGTTATACACATTTGAACTGATATGATTTATAATATAATCAGAAAGTGCTTTCGAGTAAATATTTGGAGTGAATGCTATGTTAAAGATTGGCGAAAAAATAAAGGAATTGCGTAAAGCACAAGATGTAACACAAGAAAAGTTGGCAGATTATCTTAACATCTCTTACCAAGCAGTTAGTAAATGGGAGAACGGTTTAGCTCTGCCGGATTTATCTCTTATTCCCGCATTATCTAATTTTTTTGGTGTAACCTCGGATTACCTTTTAGATATTTCACTTGATAACAAGAGTGAGATAATAGAAAATGTTCTAAAAGAAGCACGTAGTTATACGCATACAGGGGAAATTACTAAAAGTATTGCTATTATTGAAGAAGCA
>JAZPXP010000112.1:0-1867 GCA_045543715.1 Acutalibacteraceae bacterium | reverse complement strand
AAAACGAAGAATTCCTAAAAACAGCGGCGTATAAATAAATGCAAAAAAGATGAAATTTAAAACGAAAGTTAAAATTTCGCCGCCGAAAATACTAAAAAGCGAAGCAGTATAACCGCCGATAAATACAGAAAAAAACAAAATTAGACAAGCAAATATTGCCTTTATTTTTTTACCTTTTAATGCAGTTAATGCGGTTGCTTTTATAACATTATTTCCTGCGGTCATAGTATCATCTCCTTTTTTAATATAATGGAATAGGTTAGGCGAAACAATTCTGTTTCGCCACAAAATCTTTGATTTCGACTAACTATAATTATTATAACATTTAATTCATCGTTCTTTGTTGCTAAAATGTTAATTTTGCATAGTTTGCCATAAGCTTTTTGGTGCCAACATTATCAAAGGCAATTTCAAGCATAGTATCCCCGCCGACAGGGGTTACTGAAATTATCATACCTTTTCCAAAGGTTTTATGTTGAACCTCTTGTCCAACACTATATGTAACAGAACTTTTGGGAACAGTTTGGGGTTTATTAGTTTTAAGGAAACTGCTATTAAATGAATAATCGGTTTTCGGTTTCTCAAATGAAAAACTATTAGGAAATTCTTTCTTAACATAACCCTTGGTTTCGCAAAATTCTTCGGGGATTTCTTTTAAAAATCTAGAAGGCATATTGCGGTTTGTCGAGCCGAAAAGCATTCTCATAAAGGTATTGGTAGCAGTTAACTTTTTGCGCGCTCTCGTTATCGCAACATAAGCTAGACGTCTTTCCTCTTCAATTTCATCTTTACCGCCGTAAATCGACTGATTTCCAGGAAAAATTCCCTCTTCTAAACCAACAAGATAGACATTATTAAATTCAAGCCCTTTAGCCGAGTGAATAGTCATTAAAACTACCTTATCGTCATCATTTTCAAGAGCATCAATATCACTTACTAAAGCAATTTGTTCAAGGAAATCAGAAAGCGAGGGTTCATCAGTTTCCAACTCATACTGAGTAATATTAGAAGCAAATTCTGTAACATTCTCGAGGCGGTCTCTGCCCTCTTCTCCCTCTAATTCCAAAGCATTTGCATACCCTGTTGCCTGAAGCATTGTTTCAAAAAGCTCAGAAATTGACATACTTTCCGAAAGTTCGGTTAATTGGTCAATGATATTGCAAAAGTTGGAAATTTTAGCGCTAGCTCTTGAAAGAGCGGCATATTCATCAGAGGATTTAAAAACCTCAAAAAGAGAAATACCTAGACCGGAAGCTATTTCAGCCGCCTTATTAACGGTAGTATCCCCTATTCCTCGTTTTGGCTCGTTAATAATTCTTCTGAGTCTTAAATCATCGTTATTGTTGTTTATGAGGTGCAAATAAGCTAAAACATCTTTAATTTCTTTGCGGTCAAAGAACCTATTTCCGCCGATAACTTTATAAGAAATTCCGCTTCTTGCAAAAACATTTTCCATCGCATTTGACTGGGCGTTCATTCTGTAAAGAACAGCGTGGTCTGAAAATTTTTCACCGCGTCTTACATTTTCAAGTATACTATCGGCAACAAACCTAGCCTCTTCACGCTCATCCTGAGCGGTATAAACGGTAATCTTTTCGCCAACGCCATTATCGGTCCAAAGGGTTTTACCCTTTCTGCCTGTATTATTGGCAATAACTCTGTTTGCAGCATTAAGAATATTTGAGGTTGAGCGATAATTCTGCTCTAGTCTTATAGTTTTTGCGTTCTTGAAATCATCCTCAAAATTCAAGATATTTTCAATAGTTGCCCCTCTGAAACGGTAGATACTCTGGTCATCATCACCAACAACGCAGATATTATTTCTGCCTGATGCCAAAAGACTTACCAGAACATACTGAGCATAGTT
>JAZPXP010000111.1:0-2221 GCA_045543715.1 Acutalibacteraceae bacterium | reverse complement strand
GGAATTTATAGTTCCTTTTATTGTTGGAGTTGTATTGATTGCTCTCGGCATTTCGAATATGCGGGGAAATATTTCATCACTACATTCATATCATCGCCATAGAGTTTCCGAAGAAGATAGGATTCCGTTTGGAAAACAAGTCGGATTAGGTACTGTTATTACCGGTGTGGGTATAATAATATTCAGCATTTTGTCTGCTATAACTTTATATACCGAAAATAACATCTTTGTTTTAATTGGAACCGCAGTTTTAATTGTTGGTATTATTGTAGGGCTTGTTTTAAGCTTTAAGGCTATGATTAAATACAACAAAGGCATTTTCTGATTAACAAATTCCAATTTAATTGAGGTTTGCCATGACAATAAAATTATTTATTCAAGCAATAACTAAATTTATGTTTGGTTTTATTTTGGTTGGGCTACTAATATTCATGCCTGCAGGGACTATTTCGTTCTTTAACGGTTGGTTGTTTATGGTGCTTTTATTTGTACCGATGTTTTTTGCAGGAATTGTGATGATGTTTAAAAATCCCAACCTTTTAAAAAGCAGACTGGATGCCAAGGAAAAGCGCCAAGAACAAAGCACTGTTATAAAATTGAGTGGTCTTATGTTCTTAGTGGGTTTCATCGTTGCGGGACTAAATTATCGTTTTGATTGGTTAAAACTACCAAGAGGTGTTGTAATCGGAGCAGCGGCGGTCTTTCTTGTGGCGTACATTCTTTATGCCGAGGTGCTTAGAGAGAATACATATCTTAGTCGAACTATAGAAGTGCAAGAAAATCAAAAGGTTATTGATACGGGTTTATACGGTATAGTAAGACACCCAATGTACAGCGTGACATTACTTTTATTTTTAACAATGCCATTAGTACTTGGTTCAATATATTCATTTTTGATTTTTCTTGCATACCCCATTATTATCGCCAAAAGAATCAAAGATGAAGAAGAATTTCTCGAAAAAGAGCTTGTCGGCTACCGTGAATATAAGCAAAAAGTAAAGTATCGATTGATTCCATTCATTTGGTAAAAGTATTGCAAAATTGAAAGCGAGAAAGTTATGTTTAGAGAAGTAGCAAGAAAGAAACAAGCGCTACCAAAAGCGAAGATAAATGAAATATTAACCACCGAAAAACGAGGTGTTTTATCGGTACTCGGCGATAACGGATATCCTTACGGTCTTCCTATGAACTACTGGTATGACGAGGAAAGCGGATACATCTATTTTCATAGCGGTAAAAAGGGGCATAAGATTGACGCATTGAATCTTGATAACAGAGTGTCTTTTTGCGTTTATGACAAGGGATATAAAAATTATGGCGAATGGGCTCTTAACATAAGTAGCGTTATTGTTTTCGGCAAAATTTATGTTGTAGATGACTTTGAAAAAGCGTTAAAGATTTACCGTAACTTAAGCCTTAAATTCACATCTGATACCGAATATATCGAGTCGGAAATCGAGAAATTCGCTAGGAACACCCTTTGCTTAGAACTTCGCCCCGAACATATCACAGGCAAAATCGTAAACGAGGCATAATAACAGGAGAAACATAAATGAAAGACGAATGTTTAATTTGCGGAGCACCGCTTACATATTTTGAAAATGAAAAGCAAATGGAATGTACCCTTTGCCATAAAAAAGAAAACAGCAAGACTGCTTGCGAAAAAGGACATTATGTTTGTAACGAATGTCATATCGGCGGAATTGATTCCATTATCGCTGTTTGCCTTGCCGAAACCTCAAAGAATCCGATTATGATTTTACAAAAGCTGATGGCTCTGCCGTTTTGCCATATGCACGGCCCCGAGCATCACGTTATGGTCGGCTCGGCACTTTTGACCGCATATAAAAACGCAGGCGGTAATATTGATTTACATAAAGCACTTGTCGAAATGCAGTCACGCGGAAAACAAGTCCCCGGAGGTGTTTGCGGTTTTTGGGGCGCTTGCGGTGCAGGTATAAGCACAGGTATGTTTGTTTCCATCATAACCGGCTCAACACCCCTTGCCAACGAAGCGTGGGGACTCTCCAACAAAATGACATCTGCCGCACTTGGTGCAATCGGTGAGGTCGGTGGTCCGCGTTGCTGTAAAAGAGATTCTTACCTTGCTATAACTAAGGCGGTGGAATTTGTCAAAGATAACCTCGGTATTGAGATGGAACTTGATGAAATTAAATGCATTCACTCAGCACATAATAATCAATGCATCGGTGTGAGGTGC
>JAZPXP010000110.1:0-2058 GCA_045543715.1 Acutalibacteraceae bacterium | reverse complement strand
TTAAGGTTGAATCCTTGGCAATAGTTGAAAGTATGAGCGATAGTTCGCTCACTTTCCGTAAGTAGTATGTAATAAAATTTACATAAATTTTAAAAAAAGAGGAGATTTTCAAAATGAAAAAGTTACTCGCAATTCTTCTTGCAGTTGCAATGCTCTTTGTATTTGCTGGCTGCGGCGAAAACGGCGGCGGAGCTGCCAAGGTTCAATCTATTGATGAAGTTACATTAACAACTCCTTCGCAGATTGAAAAGGTTGCAAAAGAGGACCTCAAGGTAGGCTTCATCTTCTTGCACGATGCAAACTCTACTTATGACAAGAACTTTATTGACGCTGCTAATGCTGCTTGCGAAGCTCTTGGCATCGGCGAAAATCAGGTTATTATGAAGACCGGTATTCCCGAAGGCGAAGAGTGCTACACAACGGCAAAAGAGCTTGTTACCGCTGGTTGTCAGGTAATCTTTGCTGACTCTTTTGGTCATGAGCCCTATATGATTAAGGCTGCTAAAGAATTCCCAAATGTTCAGTTCTGTCATGCAACAGGTACCCGTGGTAAAATCGAAGGCGTTGGCAACTATCACACTGCTTTTGCTGAGATTTACAAGGGCCGTTATCTTGCAGGTATTGCTGCCGGTATGAAGCTCAACGAGATGATCGAGGCTGGTAAGTTGACCAAAGAAGAGGCTAAAATGGGTTATGTTGGTGCATTCCCCTATGCAGAAGTTATCTCGGGTTACACTTCTTTCTACCTCGGCGCTAAATCTGTATGCCCCACTGTTACTATGGAAGTTCAGTATACTCAGTCTTGGTTCGATATCGAGAAAGAGAACACCGCTGCTAAGGCTCTTATCGCTAACGGCTGCAAACTTATAAGCCAGCACGCTGACTCTTCAGGTGCTCCTTCAGCTTGTGAGGCTGCAGGTGTTCCCAATGTTGCTTACAATGTTGATACTTCTAACATTGGCCCCAACACTGCTATCATTTCTTCCAAGATTTCTTGGGTTCCTTATATGACTAAGATGATTCAGGCTATGTTAGATGGTACTTCTATCCCGTCTGACTACTGCGCAACTCTTGAAGAGGGTGCTGTTCAGCTTACCGCTCTTACCAAGAATGCTGCTGAGGGCACTCAGGCTGCTATCGATGCTGCTAAGGATAAGCTCATAAAAGGCGAAATCAAGGTATTCGATACCAAGACCTTTACTGTTGAAGGCAAAGAGCTTACAACTTATCTTGCTGACGTTGTTGATTTGGGCGATTACGCTCCCGACACCGAGGCTATTGTTGACGGACGCTTCATCGAGTCTGAGAAACGTTCTGCTCCTTACTTCAATGTAATTATTGACGGCATCACTGTACCGGCTGAATAATTAGCTAATTTTAAGGCGGAGTGCAAATGTGCTCCGCCTTATTTCAATTTTAACAGTGCAGTTATAGCGTGCGTATATGGATTTATGTGCGTTGGCTATAACTGCAGTGAAAGGAGAAAAAACCGTGAATAAGAAAGCGGCTATTGAACTCAGAAATATAACAAAAACCTTTGGCAGCGTTATCGCCAATAAAAATGTTAACCTAACCGTTAACAGAGGGGAAATTTTATCCATCTTGGGCGAAAACGGAAGCGGAAAAACAACCCTTATGAATATGATTTCGGGTATTTATTATCCTGATGAGGGTCAGATTTTTGTGGACGGAGAAGAGGTTGTTATTCGTTCCCCTAAGGACGCTTTTGACCTTAAAATCGGTATGATTCATCAGCATTTCAAATTGGTTGATGTTTTTTCTGCAACCGAAAATATCGTATTGGGACTTAAAGAAGAGGGTAAATATGATATCAAAAAGGCAGAAAAAAGCATAAAAGAAATTGCCGATAAATATAGTTTTGAGGTTGAGCCTTCAAAGAAAATTCACGAAATGAGTGTATCGGAGAAGCAGACTGTTGAGATTATCAAGGTGCTTTACCGTGGTGCAGATATTCTCATTCTTGACGAGCCTACGGCAGTTTTAACCCCTCAGGAAACTCAAAAGCTTTTTGCGGTACTTCGCAGAATGAGGGATGAC
>JAZPXP010000109.1:0-10212 GCA_045543715.1 Acutalibacteraceae bacterium | reverse complement strand
TGGTGCAGAGGGTTTTGGGGTTTCTGCCATTCCCTTTATTTTCTTTTCAAGTGCCTCAATCTTTGAAAGCAGGGAAGAGTTTTCTTTTTTCAATTCCTCGGCGGTGCGCATTGCAGCTTCCGCTCTGTCAAAAAGTTGCTCATTAAGCTTTAAGAGTTCCTTTTTTCTCATTTTCCTGCCGCCTTTCTTGATTAGAAATATAATGGAAATTAAAGCAATTCCAACTATTGCACCTAAAATATCAATTAAAATATCCCTTAATTCACAGCTTCTACCCTCAACAAACTTCTGATGAATTTCATCACTAACCGAATAAGCTGAGCTAAAACCTAAGCTTAAAACAGGCTTTAAAGCAAAGGGAAGCTTATATGCCATAATATTTAAAAAGGATAATAGACCTAAGATTAAATACAAAGAAAAATGAGCGGTTTTTCGGATAATAAAAGAAGCCTCGCTGATAATTGCGTTTTGGGCTTCAAGTCCCATTTCGTTAAAATCGGGGTAAAAAAACCTGAAAACCGCACGGGTTAGTTCCCCGCTTGTATTACTCGATTTATTGGCAGGCTCTGCTGATAGGGCGAAAATCAAAACACACCACAAAATAAGCAAAGCCGCCATAATAATTTTATAAGATTTTGTCCTTATCATAGATAGTTAGCGGGGTTAACCCATATATCGTTTCTATAAAGTCCAAAATGCAGATGGTAACCTGTTGACCAACCGGTTGTTCCAACATATCCGATAATCTGGCCTTGTTTAACCTCTTTGCCAACATACATACCTGAAGCGATACTATCCATATGGGCATACATTGCTTTATATACTGCTCCGTCAATCTTGCTCATTTTTCCGTGGTTGATAGCAATATGATTGCCCCAACCGCTTCCGCAACGGCAATCGGGATATTTACTCTTATGTCCGCAAGAATTGTAGGTTTCATAAATTGTTCCATCGGCAATGGCAACTATCGGTGCGCGGTAAATTCTACCATCACTTATATCAAGTCCCTTATGAAGAGAACCCCAACGGTAGCCCCAACCCGAAGTTACATTATAATGTCCAGGAACGGGCCACATAAAGCCCGTATTTGGGTTGACCTTTCCGCTATACTGACCGCCGCCGTTTGCAATGCTATCAAGGGCATCTTGTTTATCCTTGATTTGTCTATCAACAACTGCTTTATCCTGTTCGGCATCCTTTTGGTCGGATGCGATGGAATTATAAAGAGAGGCAACCTCGGCTTCTTCGGCTTTAAGCTGGTCCATCTGAGCCTGAATTGATGCCTTGATTTCAACCTGACTTTCAATGAGCTTTTCGTTTTCCTTATTTTTTTCTTCAAGAGCCTTGATTTCAGCCGCTAAATCTTCCATCATAGCCTTATCACGAGATGCCACCGAAGAGGTGAGCTGTGCCAACTGAAGATACTCAGCAAAGTTTTCAGCACCGAGAAGTATCTGAAGGGTGCTTCCGCTTGAGTTACTCATATAAATAGCTCTAAGACGCTTTTTGAAAGCTAATTTGCTTTCCTCGATTTTCTCATTGTTTTTATCTATCTGAGCCTTATTTTCGGCTATTTTACTGTTGATGCTATTGATTTCGTTGTTGCAACGGGTAATCTGAGCCTGAGTGTTTGCAACCTTTCGCTGAGCCGCTTTAAGAATAACGCCTTGGTCTGCTTTTTGAGCCTTAAGTCTATCAATATCCTTTTGAATTTCAGCAGCCTGAGCCTTAAGACTTGCTATATCATTTTTAAGTTTAGTTTCTTCTTTTGTATCAGCAAAGGAAACAAAGGAAAGAGAGTTGACGGCGCAAACCGTTAAAACAAAGCATAAAAGGAAACAGGTTATCCGTTTAATAACTGATTTCATTGTTTTCTCCTTGAGATTAAAATTATATTGCCGCAAATTCGCTTCCCTCATGGCGAAGATATTTACTAATCATAATAACGCTTCCGATAACACCTGCAACAATACCGATGGCTAAGAATACCAAGAGAAGAGGTAATGCCATCTCGCTGTATTTAACAATATCAGAGGTTCCGAGGGTTGAGATAATGGTTTCGGTTGCAACGCGGTAACAGAAATAGAGAAGCCCCTCGGAAATAAGAGCCGAGATAATTCCTATTACCATACCCTCAACAACAAAGGGGATACGGACGAAAGCATCGGTTGCACCTACAGCCTTCATAATGCTTATTTCAAGCTTTCTGTTATACATTGTAACTCGAATGGTATTAGAAACGATAACTAATGAAATGATTACGAGAATGGAGATAATGAATATTCCTGCAACCCCAATACCTTTCTTTAAGGCATTAAGGGTATCGGCAAGGTCGCCTTGCGATTGAATAGAGCTTACACCCTCAATTTTCTTGATTTGTTCAACCGTTTCATCAAAGAGCGCCATATCGGTCATCATAACCTTAGCAGCGCCTGAAAGGGGGTTTCCGTATTCTTCTTCAAGGAAGGTGAAATATTCTTCCTGACCGTCAGGCAGAATATTTTTGGTGCTTTCAAGACCTTCTTCGCCTGAAACATAAGTAACCTCGGCAACATTAGGAAGCTTTGCAATCTCATCGCAAAGAGCCTTGGCTTCTTTCTCGTTATGAATTATATAATCGCTTTCTTTAATTCCGTTTTTATCGGCTTCTTCCGAAGTTTCTTCGCTCGAAGAGGCTTCGGGCTTATCCTCATCATAGAGCGCCCAGGTATAGTCCTTCATATAAGCCATAACAACATTTTGTTTTTCAAGGTTGCCAACTGCCATATTAACATTTTCAGCAATCAAAATGGCAAGGCCGATTATAACCATACATGCAACAAGAACACCGGTTGATGCCAATGACATGAGGCGGTTAGCCCAAACACTTTTGAAACCTTCGCCTGTGAGGTATTTCATACTTGCTAATTTCATGCTAAATCACCTCCGGCGTTATCTGCAACAATCTTTCCGCCGTCAAGCATAATAACTCTGTGGTGGAAATCTCGAACTAAGTTATGGTCATGGGTAACCATAAGGATGGTGGTGCCCTTTTTGTTAATTTCGGTAAGTAAAGAAACAATTTCATAGGACATATTGGGGTCAACATTTCCCGTAGGCTCGTCCGCAATAATAAGGTCAGGGGAGTTAACAAGGGCGCGCGCAAGGCCAACACGCTGCTGCTCACCGCCCGATAACTGATTAGGCATTGAGCGAGCCTTATGACCAAGGCCTACTTTACTTAAAGCCTTTGTAACCTCTCGGCGAACATCCTTGCCCGAAGCGCCTACAACATGCATAGCAAAAGCAACATTGTCAAAAACATTCATTGTAGGTATTAAACGGAAGTCCTGAAAAACTATGCCCATAGTTCTGCGAAGCATTGGAATCTGCTTGCGCTTCATAGAGGTAAGGTCAAATCCATTAACGGTAATTTTGCCGATATTGGTTTTTTCTTCCCGCATAATGAGCTTCATAAATGTACTTTTACCAGCTCCCGAAGAACCTACTATAAATACGAACTCGCCGTTGCCTATTTTGATATTAACATCGTCAAGTGCATGGGTGCCGCCCGGGTAGGTCTTGGAAACGCCGCGAAACTCGATAATCGGCTTCTCCTCTTTTAACCCTGTGTTCTGGTTTAAAAATTGCTCCATTTAAGTTAGTTCAATCCTTTAATTAATATTTAATGGGGTTGCTCTTCAAGTATTTGTTAACCATAAGGGCAATCTTAAATATGATTGCATGGTCGAACTCACGAAGGTCAAGACCTGTTATTTTCTTAATCTTTTCAAGTCTGTATACCAAGGTGTTTCTATGGATAAAGAGCTTTCTTGAGGTTTCCGAAACATTAAGGTTGTTTTCAAAGAAACGCTGAATGGTGAAAAGGGTCTCCCCGTCAAGACTTTCGATTGAGCCTAATTTGAAAACTTCTTTCAAGAAGGTTTCGCAAAGGGTGGTAGGTAACTGGTAAATAAGTCTTGCAATACCGAGGTTATCATAAGAAACGATGGTTTTATCGGTATCAAAAACCTTACCAACCTCTAACGCTGCCTGAGCTTCCTTGAAGGAACGGGCAAGGTCTTTGAGGTTATCAACAGTAGCACCTATACCGATAACTGCCTGTACATAAAATTCGCCCGACAGTGTATCAGCAATGGTTGTTGCCAACTTCTCGATAGTCTTGGGGTCGATACCCGATTTTGTTTCCTTAACGAGAGCAATATCGGTTTCGTTTATGCTGATAACAAAATCCTTTGATTTATCGGGGAAGAGGTTCTGAAGGATATCATAAACTGAAACATCGCTCTCCCTAACAGAACGGATTAAAATTACCGTTCTCATAACATCATAGTTGAAATAAAGCTCGCGGGCTTTGAGATAAATATCTCCCGGAAGAATGTTATCGAGAATAATGTTTTTGATAAAGCTTGAGCGGTCATACTTATCATCGTAATAGAATTTGATATTAGCAAAAGCTACAGCTAATATTGAAACATATTTTGAGGCGAAGATATCATCACCCTCAACAAATATGATATACTGAGGACCCTGAGCTGAGCCTAAATCCTTATAGGTTATAGAGTTTGATACTAAAATTTCTCCTGCGGGAATCTGAAAAGACTCAACAGTTTCACCGATTTTGCTAAGCTCGCTGCAGGCAATAACGGTGAAGTTCTCATCGATAACACCGAAGGTGCGGTCGACGGAATCTTTCATTTGGTGAATAACACCTTGGAATAAACGGTTTGACATAGCATTCCACTTCCTTAAAATATTTAATATAATAATTTATAATATATATATATATCTATTGTAAACGAAAACAGTTTATTTTTCAAGGGGGTAAACTAAAAAAGTTACAATTTAATTACAAAAAAATTTAAAGATTATATAAAAGTTGACAAACCATCCGAGAACTGATAAATTATTTTGCAGAAAATTGTATTTTTGGAGTAATTTTATGATAAAAAAACAAGAGTTTCTTGGTATGATGGCAGCACTCACTGCTAATGTAATCTTTGGTTTCAGCTTTATTTTTTCAAAATTGGCACTTAGTGTAACCGAGCCGCTTGTAATTTTAGCAGTAAGATTTTCTGTTGCCTTTTTGGTACTGAATTTTCTATTGTTTACAGGTAAAATAACAATAAGCCTTAAGGGAAAACCTAAAAAAAGAATTTTACTAATGGGACTTTGTCAACCGCTTTTATATTTTATTTTTGAGCTTTATGGGCTTTCGCTTGTTTCATCGGCTCTTTCAGGGGTTATAATCTCATTAGTGCCTGTTGCGGTTATGCTATTGGCGGTCTTTTGGCTAAAAGAAAAACCTACCGCCGTTCAGGTTATTTGCACTGTTCTTTCAATCGGGGGAGTGGCAGGTGTAAGCATACTTTCAAACGATAATTCCAAGAATTATACTTTGGGTGTTATTCTTTTGGTGCTTGCAGTAATATGCGCTGCAGTTTTTAATGTTTTAAGCCGAGGAGAGTCGGTGAATTATAACCCATTTGAGCGTACCTATGTTATGTTTTTATTGGGTGCTGTCGGGTTTAATATCATAGGTTTAATATCAATGAAAGGGGAGTATTTCCCTGAGATTTTAAGAGCCTTTTCTAAGCCGCAGTTTATTATCGCAATCCTTTATTTATCGGTAATTTCTTCGCTTTTGGCGTTTCTTCTTTATAATTATTCAACATCAAAAATCAGCGTTGTTCAGTCTTCATCGTTTTCTAACATAATAACTGTTGTAACTGTTATGGCGGGTGTTGTTTTCTTAAAGGAAAGCTTTTCTTTAATCGAATATTTTATATGCCTTTTAATTGTTCTCTCTGTTTGGGGAGTTAATATTTTTACAAATAAAAAATGCCGTTAATCTTAGTTAGATTGACAAAATCAAAAAAGTTTGTTATTATTTTTATAATTCAAATGTGAGGTGAGAAAATGGCAAAACAACGAATTCTCTATTTTGATATTCTCAATATTCTTGCAGCTTTTGCGGTTGTGTTTTTGCATACCAATTCTATGGTGCACTCATTTTCTGACACGATGGCTTGGCGTCAGGCATTGATTGTTGAGGTTTTTTTGTATTGGGCTGTTCCTGTTTTCTTTATGCTTTCGGGTGCAAATCTGATGTCCTACCGCGAACGTTACACAACAGTAGAATTTTTTAAGAAACGGTTTGTAAGAATTCTTATACCTTTTGTTCTTTGGACTTTTATTTATGCCTTTATTTATAAAATAAATCCTTTAGAAATCGGCATTCGTGAGTTTTTTAACCGTTGCTTTAATACACAGATTATAACAACCTTTTGGTTTTTTATTCCGATGCTTTCAATTTATCTTGCAATGCCTATAGTTTCTCTTTTGAAGGACAACAAAAAAATTCTTTGGTATATGGTTGCACTTAGTTTTGTTTTGTCAGCACTAATGCCTCAAGTTTTTCGTTATCTCGGGCTCACTTGGAACCATTCATTAAAAGACCTTACCACAGGAGGATTTCTAATATATACCATACTTGGATATCTATTAGCAAACACTGATTTTTCTTTACGAAAACGAACTATTATTTATGTTATTGGTATCCTTGCGGCCTTGTTGCGTTATTTTTCAACTCTTTTCCTTTCAGTTAGGGATGATGCTCTTAACAATATGTTCTTTGATTATGCACAATACCATGCTGTGTTGCTGGCTACTGCGGTTTTTGTGTTTTTTAAAAATTCTCGATTCATTTCTTTTATGGCAACAAAACCTCGCCTTATAACGTTCCTTAAAAATCTTTCAGGTCTTAGTTTTGGAGTGTACTTAGTGCACTATATTGTGATTTTCGTATTGCAAGATTATGTAAATGTTAATACATATATTTGGCGCCTTGGTATGCCATTGCTGATTTATGCTATTTCTGCAGCTGTTATTTTTATTCTTAAAAAGATTCCAATTATAAAATTTCTTGTTCCGTAAAATATGATAAAAAACACTCTGCAATATTGCAGAGTTTTTTTTTTGTTTTGTTATAGAATTAATAAATATGAGAGCGAAAATTTTTGTTCTTTTCGTTCAGATAGATAGGGTCTTATAACAAATTTTCTATTAATCGTTTACATAAGGAAGTAATGCCATCTGACGAGCACGCTTAATAGCGGTTGTCAATGCACGCTGGTGAGCAGCGCAGGTGCCGGTTGCACGGCGGGGAAGAATCTTAGCACGCTCAGAAATGAACTTGCGAAGACGGGCAACATCCTTATAATCAATGCTTTCAACACGATCAACGCAGAAATGGCAAACCTTTTTGCGAGATTTCTTATGCATCGGTCTATCGTTTCTCTCGTTTTCCATTTAAAAGCCCTCCTTATTAAAAATTAGAACGGTAAATCATCGTCCGTTGCATCACCTAAATCGGTGAAATCGTTAACATCAGCATTGCTGAAAGAAGCGGGAGCCGCTTCAGAACTCACGGAATCCCTCTTTGATTCAACAAACTGAACATTGCTTGCAACAACCTCGAATGCAGTACGGTTGTTGCCGTTCTTATCCTGATATTTGCGGGTCTGGATAGAGCCTTCGATACCGATAAGATTTCCTTTTTTAAAGTATTTAGTGATAAATTCCGCAGACTGACGCCAAGCAACGATTGATATAAAATCGGTCTGACGCTCCTCTCCGGAACGGTAACGGCGGTCAACTGCAATGGAGAAGGTCGTTACCGGGATGCCGTTAGAAGTGGTTTTGAGCTCTGGGTCAGCTGTAAGGCGACCTGTTAAAACTACTAAGTTAAACATCTTTTTTCCTCCATTACTTCTTGATTACCATAACGCGCAAAACGCCGTCAGTAATCTTTACGATACGCTCAAGCTCAGCGGGGAATTCGGGCTCGCTTTCGAAATTGAAGAAAACATAGTAACCCTCAGCCTCGTCATTGATAAGATAAGCAAGTCTGCGCTTACCCCAATCATCAACGCTTTCAATGGTACCGTTTTTAGCGATAAGGTCGTTAATCTTCTCCTTTAAAGCTGCAGTAGCCTCTTCGCCGTTTGCAACAGAGAAAATAACGCCGGCCTCATACTTATTGGTCATTTACTTTGCACCTCCCTTTGGACTATTGGCTCCGTTTCTCACGAAGCAAGGAGCTAATGAAAACATACTTTCCCATTTAGCAAACGCTATTATAACAATTTTTTCACCCGTTGTCAACAAAATTATTGATTTTTATGTCAATTGTTATATAATATATATGGTAAATAATTGAAAGGGGAAGTAAAATGCTTTTAGCAATAGATATTGGAAACACTAATATAACCCTCGGTGCTTATGACGGTAATATTTTAAGATTTACCGCTCGCCTTGCTACCGAACCTAAAAAAACTGATGACCAATATGCAGTTGAAATCAAAAATCTGCTTTCTCTTTACGGTCTTGACAGTGAGGATATTGAAGATTCTATAATTTCCTCTGTTGTGCCAACGGTTGGGAAAACAGTGGCAGGTGCGGTTTCAAAGCTTTGTCATATAGTACCTCTTATGTTAGGCCCAGGGGTTAAAACGGGACTTAATATTAAGATTGATAATCCTGCTCAGCTTGGCGCTGATTTGGTGGCGGGTGCTGTCGGAGCCCTTGATGCTTATACTATGCCCTGTGTTATAATCGATATGGGAACGGCATCAACCATCAGCGTTCTCGATAAAAACGGAACATTTTTAGGCGGTGCTATTGCGGCGGGAGTAAGGCTGACCCTTAAGGCTCTTGCTGAGAATACTGCCCAGTTAACCTCAATTCCTATAGAAGCACCATCTTCGGTTATTGGTGCTAATACTATTGAATGTATGCAGTCGGGACTGGTTTTTGGCACCGCTGCTATGATTGACGGACTGCTCGAAGAGATAGAAAATGAGCTTGGCGAAAAGCCGACTGTTGTTGCAACTGGCGGTCTTTCAAGAGAGATTATTGAACATTGTAAAACAAATATTATATATAATGAAAATCTTCTTCTTGAGGGACTTCGTGTTATATACGAAAAGAATAATTAGGCAAACGCCTTAATTATATATTATGAACTGTACCTTTATGGACAGTATCGGAGGTAATTCAAATGGAAACAAAAAGAAGAGAACAAACAAAAACATTGGTGCTTGGAGCGGTCTTCACCGCCTTGGTTGTTATTTTGCAGCTGATGGGCTCGTTTATAAGATTCGGCCCCTTTGCAATTTCACTGGTTTTAGTGCCGATAGTAATCGGTGCGGCAATCTGCGGTGTTAAAATCGGAGCCTGGCTTGGTTTTGTGTTTGGGTTTGTGGTGCTTGTAAGCGGAGATGCGGCACCCTTTATGGCGATTGATGTTTTTGGAACAATTTTAACCGTACTCGTTAAGGGTACTGCCTGCGGTCTTGCGGCAGGTCTTGTTTACAAGGCATTAAGTAAATATAACCGCTATTTAGCAGTTGTTGCGGCAGCTGTTGTTTGCCCTGTTGTTAATACCGGAGTTTTCCTCGTTGGCTGTTCGGTATTTTTCCTAAAGACCATAACCGAATGGGGCGTGGCAGAGGGCTTTACAAATGTTGCGGCATATATGTTCTTGGGCCTTGCAGGCGGAAACTTCTTGTTTGAACTGGCATCTAACATCGTTTTAAGCCCTGTTATTATGAGGGTTTTAAATATTTTCAAAAAATAAGAAATCACGGGGTGATTATCTTGGAAAACTCAAGGGAGAGTAAGTGGTGCGGTTTTAAGCGTCTGGATTTTGATTTTGAGGGCAGAGAAACTATTGTTATAGTTCCCGAAACTCCCGATGATAAGGGAAGATGGCTTTTAAAAACCGAGTATTTCGGTGCTTATCCGAATTTTGAAATCGAAATGGTTAAAAGGGGATTCCATCTCGTTCATATCAAGAACAAAACCCGTTGGCATGATGATTCGGATGATGTTGTAAAGGCTCATCTTTGCGAGTTTTTACATAAGGAATTTTCTCTTCAAAAGAAATGTATGCCTGTTGGTATGAGCTGCGGCGGAATGCAGGGGATTTATTTCGGTGCTAAGTATCCACAGTATGTTGCCTGCCTCTATCTTGATGCACCGGTTGTTAATTTGCTTAGCTGTCCTGGAGGATTTGGAGATAGTCAGGACACTTGGATTATTAACGAGTTTTTAGAGCATAAGGGTATGACCAAGACAGACCTTATGTATTACACCGACCACCCCTATGCATATTTGCCAAAACTTATTGAGGCCGATATTCCGATTATG
>JAZPXP010000108.1:0-1518 GCA_045543715.1 Acutalibacteraceae bacterium | reverse complement strand
AATCCAAAGAACAAAGACCACTATTGCCAATAAAAGAGAGCGGTTAATCTTTTTCCAAAAGCTAAACATTCCAATAACCATTATAATGAAATACGGAATACCATAGATTGCTAAAATCTTTAGCAGGGTATTTGTATTATGACCACCGTCTATATACCCATATAAATGAGCGAGCTTTTCGAAATTATCCTCGAGATAAGACCAACCATTTCCAAAAATAGGCTTTGGATAAAAAATTCTGAGATTAGTTTCAATAGAGCCCATACGGGAGGCTGCCGAAGAGTTATCAACATAAAGCTTTCTGAAAACCAATGAGAAGATTTCTTCGGTTCCAATAAAGAAAATAACCAAGGCAATGGCTAAGACAGAAGCTAAGAAAATCTTGAAAACTCTGATTTTTCTATTATTAGATTTATCAGACGATAACTTTATAAACATTAAAATAACCGAAGCGGCAATTAAAATATAAGCGGCAGTGGAAAAGGTAAGAAGCATTGCAATAATATAAACTGCCGACCTCTTTATAGAAGGTTCTTCATCAGATAACACCTCAAAAAGAATGGCTAAAAATAAGAAAATCATATAAACGCCGGGTTCTCTGAATATTCCGTACATTCTTGGAATTGCGGCATATTCAGGGATACTTGCGAAGCCAAGCCCCATATAATAATAAACATAATCGTTATCATTAAGAATCTTTGGAAAAACGGTAACTAAAGATGTGAAAAACATATTGATAACAAAGATTATTATCGCCGCTATTCCCAAAACAAATATAACTTTATTATAATGTTTTGCAAAATCTTGGAGCCTAATATTATTAACAATAATAAGAGCCAAAAACATTATAAAAATCTGATAAACATATTTTAGCAAGCCATCGCCTGAGAATAGCATTGTTACTATATTTAAAAATGCTAAAACCAAAAGCAAATAAAGTCCCTTTGTTTCAAAGGTTAGTTTTTTCAAAAACCAATACCCCATAACAACTGCCAAAACCATAATATGAATATATAAAAATATCTCATTTTTGTTTGTTCCAAACAAAAGGGTATCGTTTGAAAAGTATATAAGTATGAAAACGGATAACAGTTCTAATGCGCTTTTTGTTTTGTTTGTTTTTCTGAGGTCGGTCATTTGTTCAAAACGCTTCAAAACATATCAATAATACGGTTTGAAACTGCTTCCTTTCTAAGATTTTCTTCTGCATATTCCTTAAATTTTTCTGCTTTATTAGGTAAATTTAATGCTTCATTTATAGCTTTATCTATTCCCTGCTCGGCAGAAAAAATAAACTCATTATAGATTTCGGGCATACCGTCAAGCTTGTAAGCAACAGTTTTCTTGCCGCGACTCAGATAATCTATAAGTTTTGAAGGGAATGAATATTTAGTATATTCACTATTGTTAGGTCTGGGGTTAACACAGATATCGCAATCTTCGATTATCTTCTTTGCTTCACTCATCGGAAGCTGACCTTTGAAAATAATTCTGCTATCCTGCTCTGTTTTTTCACGA
>JAZPXP010000107.1:0-33139 GCA_045543715.1 Acutalibacteraceae bacterium | reverse complement strand
TTTGGGTTGCACCTTATATGGAAGCGACTTTTGCAAATGCATATAACAGTTTAAAACCTGTTAACTTTTCAAGCGAACAACCCGATATTGAGGTTGAGTAATTTAAAATTATCCGCCCGAGTTTTCGGGCGGATTTTATATTCCTTGCAAACCATTTTATATTATGATATGATTATATCAAGAGGTGAAGAAAATGATATATACGCCAAAAACCAAGAAGGCTCTAAGGCTTTGTTTTGATGCCCACAAGGACCAGGTTGACAAAAGCGGAATTCCTTATGTTTTTCATCCGTTTCATTTAGCAGAACAGATGGAAACCGAAGAAACAACTATAGTTGCCTTACTTCACGATGTTATAGAGGACACGGCTTACACCCTCGAAGATATAAAAGAAATGGGCTTTAGCGAAACCGTTACAGACGCCCTCAAGCTTTTAACCCATGATGATAAAACAAAATACGAAGATTATGTTGCTTTGATTAAAAATAACCCTATTGCAACAGCCGTCAAGCTCGCCGATTTAAGACACAACTCTGACTTATCAAGGTTAGACACGGTTGACCGAAAAGCTCTTGACAGAAGAGAAAAATATCTAAGAGCAATAGAACTTTTAAGTGAATAACAGAACAACCCCTAAGCCGATGGCTAAGGGGTTGTTTTGGGCTTTATACAAAATTTGTCGATTTTTGTAGACAAAGATTTTTTATTATGATATAATAACAAGAGCGAATTTTTAGTTTGCGTATTTCCGCTAAGAGACAGGTGAAATAATGGAAATTTTAGAAAGTATTATTGGTTATCCGTTAGGATTTATTATGAAGTGGTGCTATAATTTTCTTGGCGACTATGGATTTGCTATTATCCTATTCACCTTGGTTACCAAATTCATTCTTCTTCCCCTTTCCATCTGGGTTCAGAAGAATTCTATAAAAATGGTGCAGATGCAGCCCTCTATCAACCGCATTAAATCAAAATTTTTCGGTGATGCCGATGCTATTGCCGATGAAGAATCCAAGCTTTATAAGGAATATAAATATAATCCTCTTGCAAGCATAATTCCTTTAGCCGCTCAGATTATTCTTTTGATGGGTGTTGTTGCGGTTATCTATAACCCTTTTGAATACCTATTCAATATGAACGCAGAGCTTATAGGCAGAATAAATCAGGTTGCGAGCAATTTGTCGGGCATTAACATTGCCGATTCTTCTATTCAGCTTACCGCTATTGAATACATAAAGAATCCCGTTTACTCAGCTGAATTTTCAGCAATTGAGGGAATCGGCAGTTATCTTGAACTGATTAAAAACTTCAGATTAAGCTTTTTCGGAATCAACCTTTCCTACACACCGAGCATTGTTTGGGGTATCACAACATTAGTTCCGATTGTTGCAGGTCTTTCTTCTTTCTGGCTTTGCATTGCTCAGAACACCGCTAATGTTCTTCAGGTTGAGCAGAGTAAATTCAGTCAGTGGAGTATGTTGGCATTATCGGTTGGTCTTTCCCTCTATCTCGGTTTCTTTGTTCCCGCTGGGATTGCGCTTTACTGGATAGCAAGCAACCTCTTCGCAATAGCTCAGCTTTATCTTTTGAATATGGCTATACCGCCCAAAAAATATGTTGACTATGCTGAGCTTGAAGCTAGCCGCGAGGAATTGGCTCAGCTAAATGCTATGGTTGAAAAGAAAAAACCATTCCAGAAGGACGAAAACGCCAAAAGAGAACGAGCCGACTATAAGCGTTTCTTCTCCATCAAAAACAAGCATCTTGTTTTCTACTCTGAGAGAAGCGGTTTTTATAAATACTATAAAGAACTCATTGAATTTATTTTAGCAAAAACAACCGTTGCTATTCATTATATCACAAACGACCCCAACGATATCGTTTTCGAATTAGCAAAGGAACATCCGCAACTTAAACCCTATTATATCGGTGTAAAAAAATGTATTACCCTTATGATGCGTTTAGAGGCTGATGTTGTAGTTATGACCACCCCCGACCTTGACAATTTCTATCTTAAGCGTTCGCTTATGGACAAGAATGTTAAATACATTTATGTTCCTCACGACCCCGCAAGTATGCATATGGGCTTCCGCGAGCATTCGCTCGATAATTTCGATGCTGTTTTCTGCACAGGACCGCACATTGCAAACGAAGTTAGAGCCAGCGAAAAGTTTTATGGCACCAAGGAAAAAGAACTTATCGAGTTCGGTTATCCCCTAATTGAAAACCTTATTACTTCTTGTGAAGCGCTTGAAGAAAATCTTGGCAGTCGCAAGCAGGTTCTAATTGCTCCATCTTGGCAGGAGGACAATTTGCTTGACAGCTGCATAGAAGACCTTATCGACAGTATTTATTCCAATGAATATAGGATTATCGTCCGTCCCCATCCCGAATATATGAAGAGATATAAACCCAAGATGGATATGCTGGTTGAAAAATATCAGGACAAGGTTGGCGAAAATCTTCAGTTTGAATTAGATTTCAGTTCAAACACATCGGTTTACAGTTCGGATATCCTTATAACCGACTGGTCGGGAATAGGTATTGAATACGGTTTTGCAACCCTTAAACCTGTTGTTTTCATAAACACCAAAATCAAAATGGAAAATGAAAACTACAAAAATATTGGCATTGAACCTCAGGAAATCACCCTTAGAAATGTTTTAGGTGTGGCTCTTGAGAAAAATGAGATTAAAGAAAAATTTGCCGATACCATTAAACAGCTTATGAGCAGCGATGATTTCAAAGAAAAGCTCAGAGCAAAGCGCCAAGAATATTTCTATAATCTTGGAAGCGGCGGAAGTGAAGGCGCAAAGTATATCATTCGCTACCTCATTGATAAGAAAAAAGAAAAGGAGAATAAATAATGTTAAATCCCATTAGTTTGTATGTTGACCCCTCTGTTGTTACCTACGGTATTCAGGCTATCGCAGGCGTTGTTATTGCTGTTGGTGCCGTTGCCGCTGTTCTTTGGAGAAAAGCAAAGAAAAAAGTTGCCGAAACTCTTAAGATTGAAGAAAGAGCTACAAAAGAGGAAGATGCAGAAATCGAACTCGTTGATGAAAATATCATCTAATTAAAATAAAAAACCTGAGCCATAAGCTCAGGTTTTTTGCTATTATATGAAAATTCTTATTTACTTATAACTTGGGTCTTTGCGTTTTAAATCCTCAAAACTATCAATCTCAACTATATCATCAAAACTGCATTCTCTGACCTCAACACGATAGTTCTGAAGGCAATATTCAACCGGAACCTGGTCCCAATATCTTTCTTTGCCGCCAGGCATTTCATATACCTTTTTAATATCCTCTTCAAGTTTTGCACCCGACTCGCTATCCCAATAAGAAATACCAAACATTTGATGAATATTGTTACCGCCGATTTTAACCTTTGTTATAACCTTATTTTTAGTTTCAAAGCACCAGTCATCAGTATAATCGGTGGGAACTCCGAGATAATTTGAAACATATTGATATTTTGTAATAAGAGAAGGGTTGGATAATACCAAATCGGCCTCTAAAACATATGCGTTCTGCATAAGATGGCGGGCCAGCATTGCCGAAGAAATATTATTGGCTATATTGTAATAAGGGTTTTCTATAAACTTTATGTTGGGATATTTATAGAGCAACTGGTCAAACTGTTCGCCAAGATAACCGCGAACAATATATATTTCTTCAATACCTGCTGCAACAACTGCATCAAGCAAGGTATCAATCATTCTAACCCCATTAACCCTAACCAACGGTTTCGGAGTATTAAGAGTTATAGGAACCAAACGAGAGCCGAAACCTGCCGCAATAAAAATCGCCCTTTTAACTCTATATGGCTCAAGTGCTTCGTAACCTTTTTCGGTTACTGCGCCATTATCAATCAAACCCTCTGATGAAAGCTCGGAAATAATCTTGTTAACCGTTCCTGCTGATAACTTAGTTTTATCGGCAATTTCTCTTTGAGATTTTTTATTTTCTGACCTTTCAATAAAAGCCAAAACTTCGAACTGTTTTTTGGAAAGTTTCATTTTTTATCTTCCTTTTTATTATTTCGAACAAAATCAGCTGGTTTTTCGACAAATTTCGCTCATCAGTTGGTATTATAATATGAAATTTGAGCAAAGTCAATGCTTTTTTTATTGCTTTTTTAAGTTTTTATGATATAATGATTGTAGTTTGTCGAAAAGAGGAGATTTTATGGAAAAACAAAGATACGGATATAATAAAACTGAATATAAAAAGTTTAGTTTATATGCATGGCGGTACCTTTTACTATTTTCACTTCTTTACTGCGCGCATTACTGCACAAGATTAAATCTCGGCAATGCGCAGGTTGTTATGACTGAATTCACCAGTGAAGATATTGGAATTATAACTAGCTCACTCTTCTGGAGTTACGGTATTGGCCATCTAATAAACGGTCGTTTGGGCGAAATATTCGGACTAAGAAAGTTTATTATTCTTTCGGCTGTTTTATCGGTCATTGCTAATATCGTTATGGGCTTCCAAAGCTCTGTTCTTATTATGGCTATAGTTTGGGGCATTAACGGTTTCTTTCAATCGATGGCTTGGTCGCCGGGTGTCAGCTCCCTTAACTTCTGGTGGCCGAGCGATAAAAGAGGCTTTGCAACAGGTTTTGCTAATGCATTTTCAGGATTTGGTCAGGTTGTTGCAACATTAATGGTTGCCCTCTCCTTTGCAGTTCTTCCTAATCTCGGTTGGCGTTCTGCGTTCTTTATCCCCGGAATTTTGCCGATTATATTAGTTTTGATTTTCGCTTTATTTGCAAAGTCAAGTCCAAAAGCAGTAGGTCTTGAGGAATTCAAAGAGGAAGATACGGAAAAGGCTGAAGCTGAGGTTGAAATGACCGCTATTGTTAAAGAAAAAGGGGTCCTTTATCCTTATTTCTATCTTCTCAAAAATCCAACCTTCATTGTTTGTATGTTTGTTGTTTTCGGCTCAGGCGTTGCAAGATACGGTCTTGTTACATGGATTCCGAAATATCTAAACGAGGTTGCAAAATTAGGCCCTGTTGTTAGTCTCTTAACCTCAACCATACTTCCTATCGGTATGGGAATAGGTACCCTCATTGTTCCAACACTTACCGATAAATTTTGCCCAAACAACCGACTTCTCGCAGGTGTTGTCAGCGGAATTGCTGCCACCCTTTGCATTATCGGTTTTGTATTCTTAAAGCCTGTTGGAATTCAGTTTTATATAATGATGGTGCTTCTTTTCTTTGCAGGTTTCTTTATCTATGCTATAAATGGTCTTGTCTGGGTATTTTCAGCCGATATCGGCGGTCGTGTTTTTGCAAGCACAGCCTCAGGTATCCTTGATTTTGCCGCTTATATGGGCGCCGCCATTCAGGCTTATGTTTACGGATTTATTCTCACAAACGGCAGTTGGAATATAGTTTTCGTTTCTATTGCAGTTTTTTGTTTTGCTATTGCCGTTATGAGTTTCTTTAGTTCCAGAAAGAAAAAGGCTTAAAAATCAAAACCCCGCTTTACAGCGGGGTTTTTTTACTCTTCTTCCTCGAGGATATTATCAAGCACGTGGGCGTATATCCCCTTGTATTGAGCTCTTGCCTTTTCAAGAGCCTCGGGCGAGATTTTACCCGATTTTAAAGCCTCGCGGATTTTCTTTGCCTTTTTTTCAAGCCTCGAAAACTCGCGGTTGATGTTTCCTATCGCCATTGAGGCGGTAGGGTCTGAATAATAACCCATAATTTTTCCTCCTATATTCTGTTTTAAATACAGGAAGGCAACAAAAAAGCCTATCCTGCAAATGGGCGGAATTATCCTATGATAACTCCAATCCATTTTGCAAAATAAGCCGTTAAATTTTTGTTTTGCTAATAATAGCATATTAAAACCCTTTTGTCAAGAGGGTTTATTTTTCTTCTTTCATAATTGCGATTGAAAGGTCGGTTAGCTGAGCGGTATCAACTGTTCCGGGCGCTCCCGACATAACCTCGCTTGAATTTGAAACCTTGGGGAATGCGATAACATCACGCAGACTATCACAGCCGCACATAAGCATAACAAGTCTATCAAGACCAATACCCATTCCACCGTGTGGCGGAGCGCCGTACTTATATGCATCAACCAAGAAGCCAAATTTCTCTGCCGCCTGTTCATCGCTAAGTCCCAAAGCCGAGAACATTTTCTTTTGAAGAACGGGGTCGGAAATTCTTATCGAGCCGCTTGATAACTCGACACCGTTAAGCACCAAATCATAAGCCTTTGCAAACACCTTTTCGGGAGCAGTATCAAGATACTGAATACACTCATCCAAAGGTGAAGTGAACGGGTGATGCATAGCATCCCAGTTTCCTGTTTCTTCATTATATTCAAAGAATGGGAACTCGGTTATCCAAAGGAAGTTGTATTTATCGGGGATAATATCGAGTTTCTTTGCAACTGTGAGTCTCAAAGCTCCGAGCACCGACAAAGCAACATTTTTCCTATCTGCAACTATAAGCACAACATCGCCCTTCTGGGCGCCTGTTCTCTCATAAATTTCCTGCATTTCCTCTTCGCTCATAAACTTAGCAAATGAGCAGGTAGGAACATCCTCACTCCAACGGATAAATGCCAAGCCCCGAGCTCCTATACCCTTTGCCTCTTCGGTCAACTTGTCAATTTCCTTACGGGTATAAACAGCAGCCGCACCTTTTGCGGTTATAGCTCTAACCGTTCCGCCGGATTTTACGGTATCGCTGAAAACTCCAAAACCGCAATTTTCGACAATATCCGACAAGTCCTTAATCTTCATATCAAAGCGGGTATCAGGCTTATCAGAGCCATAATCATTCATAGCATCGGTAAATTTAAGTCTTTTAAAAGGAGTTTCGATATCCTTGTTCAAAACCTCCTTGAAAAGTCTCTTGATATAGCCCTCCGCAATAGCATAGATATCCTCAGGCTCAACAAAGGACATCTCAAGGTCGATTTGAGTAAACTCAGGCTGACGGTCGGCACGCAAATCCTCGTCCCTATAGCAACGGGCAATCTGCATATAGCGGTCAAATCCCGAAAGCATAAGAAGCTGTTTATAAAGCTGAGGCGACTGAGGAAGAGCAAAAAAGCTGCCCTTATGAATACGGGACGGAACAAGATAGTCCCTTGCTCCCTCGGGGGTTGACTTAATAAGGGTTGGGGTTTCGATTTCAACGAAGCCGTTTTCAACGAAATAGTCCCTTGTAACCTTGGTAATCTTATGCCGAAGAAGAATATTCTTCTGAATATCGGGACGGCGCAAATCAAGATAGCGGTATCTTAGCCTCAACTCCTCATTTGCGTTTGAGTTTTCAAGAATTTCAAAGGGCGGAGTTTCACTTTCACCCAAAATCTTAAGGCAATTTACCTCAATTTCAACCTCACCTGTTGGTATATCTTTATTGATAGAGGAACGTATTCTAACCTTACCCTCTGCCATCAAAACATATTCGCTTCGAATAGAAGAAGCCTTTTCGAAAATTTCTCTTTCGGTATTATCATCAAAGGCTAACTGAACAATACCCGTTCTATCCCTTAAATCGATAAAGATAAGTCCCCCCAAATCTCTTTGGCGCTGAACCCATCCGCAAACGGTTACAATTTTGCCTTCATCTTCTCTTGTTAACTCTCCGCAAAAAACGGAGCGTTTTAAACCATCCATTTTATCAAGCAGCATTTTTTCGCCCTCTGTTAAATTATTTCTGCAATATTCTTAAAAATCTGAACTCTGATAGCCTCGCCGAAATCTTCAACTATTTCGTTAAGGTTTATCTCGGTTTCGCTACCATCAGCCATATCCTTAAGTTTAGCTTTTCCCTTTTCAATCTCATCGTCCCCTAGAACAATAAGGAATTTAGCGCCTATTTTATTCGCAAACTTCATTTGAGCCTTAAGCCCGCGAGCGCAAATATCGGTTTCGACACTATAACCCTCATCCCTTAAAAGAGCAGAATACTCGGTTGCCTTTAAAGCGGCATTCTCGCCGAGCGCCGCAATATAAAGCTGAGTTTTTGGCCTTTCGGGAAGCTCTATTCCTTGATTTTTAAGAACGAGCATAAGTCTTTCAATGCCCATTCCGAAGCCTAAAGAGGGAACCTTTGGTCCGCCCATCTGAGAAATGAGTCCATCATATCTTCCGCCGCCGCAAACAGTTGCCTGAGCGCCGATATCGCCAGATACGAACTCAAAAACAGTTCTTGTGTAATAATCAAGACCGCGAACAATTTGCGGATTTACGGTATATTCAATTCCCTGAGCCTTAAGGTGCGCCTTAACGCCCTCAAAATGCTCTTTACAATCATCACAAAGATAATCTAGCACAACAGGTGCTTTTTCGGCAATCGAAGAACAAACAGGAGATTTGCAATCAAGTATTCTCATCGGGTTGCGGTCAAGCCTGTCCTTACAGGTTTCGCAAAGCTCATCAATATTTGCGCTGAAATATTCCTTAAGTGCCTTATGATAAGCCTTTCTGCATTCAGGACAGCCGATAGAATTGATTTCCAAAGAAATGTTCTTAATTCCAACCGTTTTGAGCACCTGACGGGCAAGGGCTATAACCTCGGCATCAGCATTAGGAGAAGCCGCTCCAATACACTCAACCCCAAATTGATGGAACTCCCTGAGTCTTCCCGCCTGAGGCTTTTCATAGCGGTAACATCCGCCGATATAGCAAACCTTAACCGGAAGAGCGCCTGCAACCAAGCCCTTTTCAATAGCGCTTCTGATAACACCTGCAGTAAGCTCAGGGCGAAGGGTTATTGAACGACCGCCCTTATCATCGAAGGTATACATTTCTTTTTGAACAACATCGGTTGTATCCCCAACGCTACGCTTGAAAACTTCGGTATGCTCGAAAACGGGCACACGGATTTCTTCGAACCCGAAAAGACGGGCGGTTTCAAGCATTTTGCCCTCAACAAATTGCCAGTTATGGCTTTCTTCGGGCAGTATATCGTTAGTGCCCTTTATGGCACGGTTAATTTCTGACATAATATAACTCCGTTTTATTTCTCTTTCTTAACTATTTCGCGCCAATCAAGGTCGCCTCTCTCAAGACCGTGAATAAGCATTTCAGCAGTTGCGATATTTGTTGCAACAGGAATGTTATGAACATCGCAGAGACGCAAAAGTGCCCTTTCATCAGGCTCGGAGGGTTTAGGATTAAGCGGGTCTCGAAACATAAGCAAAAGGTCAATTTCATCACAACCGATTCTTGAGGCTATTTGCTGAGAGCCGCCTTGGGAACCGCTTAAAAATCTAACTATGTCAAGCCCCGTTGCTTCAGAAACGGTTTTACCTGTTGCACCTGTTGCAACAAGATGATGCTTGCTGAGTATTCCGCAATAAGCAATACAAAATTGAACCATAAGTTCCTTTTTAGCATCGTGGGCGATTAAAGCAATTGTCATAATAATTTTCCTTTCATATCCTTTTGAGTTTTGGGAGTCCTATTGGCTCGCCGTTTATTCTTCTGGCAATACGCACAAGCGCCGCCATTGGTTTTCCTTTTTTACTGAGGTAATGATTTAATGATAGAAGGGTGATTTCTTGGCTTTCGGGAACTATACCGATAAGCCTTAGTCCCGCCATATCAATAATTTCATCAATATTCCTCATTTTAAATTTTTTGCTTTGCTTATAAACAAAGCGGTTAAGTATTAGTCTTGAAGAAATTCCCGATTCATATAATTCGTTACCGATTGCCGAAGCATCCCTTATAGATACAGGGTCTAAAACAGCAACGGTTAAAAATTTGGTATTTTCGGGTAATGCTTTATAAAGAGGCAAATCAATACCTGCAGGGAAATCGAATATAACAACATCGAACATATTAGAAACCCTATTTGCAAATGATGAAAATTTCTCGGTCTCCACCAAACCAACCTTTGAGGGAGCGGGCATTAAATAAAGCCCATTATGTTTTTCATCGTGATAGATAGAATCTTCTATTCTTTCGGTGGATAGTGCATCCGACAAATCGAATATTGTTTGATTATCAACGCCGAGCATCAAATCAAGGCATCTGAGTCCCTCGTCCATATCAACAAGCAAAACCTTTTTAGCCATTTTGCAAAAAGCAAAGCCTAAGCCTACTGATACCGAGGACTTTCCAACGCCTCCCTTACCAGAGGTTACGGCTAAAATGACACTCATTTTATCCACCTGCCTTTTTTCTTTTTGCTATTTTATCACATAGTTTTTTCTTTGTCAATTTAGTCGAGGATAATAAACGGTAAATCCTCACCCGTTGAATTGCTTTCGGTAAAGAAGTATGCGTCCATTATATCTCGGACAACAGTTCCTGCCGAAAAGCCCGAGTTTCCGTTTTCAAGAACTACCGAAATTGCAATTTCGGGTTTATCAAAGGGAGCAAAAGCTACGAATATACTATGGTCTACCTGACCTGTTACCTGAGATGTTCCCGTTTTGCCGCCAACCTTAATAGGATATGTTCCAAGAGCTGCCTGACCGGTTCCATCCTCAGTAACCGAGAGCATACCCTCTTTAACAGCCTCAAGATAGCTTTCGGTCATCTTAACTTCGGTTACAACCTCAGGCTTAATATCCTTAAAGGTTTCTGCCATATCGTAGGAAACAACCTGACTTATTAAACTTGCCTTATAGCGAGTTCCGCCGTTTGCTAAGGTTGCAGTGTAATTCGCAAGCTGAAGCGGAGTGAAAGCATTCAACTGACCTATAGAAATTTGCAAGGTATCACCGCCAAAGCCGTTAGACTTAGGCTCCAAAAGTATACCCTTTGCATCATCTATTTCAACACCTGTTTTAACACCGAGACCGAAATCCTTATAATAATCAGTCAGGGTTAATGCTCCAACCCTACGGCCAAGCTCAAAGAAGAAGTAGTTGCAGCTCTTGGCAAGAGCCTCTTTCAGCGCCATATTGCCGTGAAACTTCATACAGCTTGGCTGATAATCCGCAAAATAGGCGTATTTCTGAACGCATCTGATACTCTCACCATTATAAAGATTATTTTCCATAGCCGCCAAAGCCACTATCGGTTTTATAGTTGAGCCTATAGGGTAAACACCCTGAAAAGCTCTGTTTGTTAAAGGTCTTGTGGGGTCGTTTAAAAGAGAATCATATTTTTCTGACATTGTTGCCGAATCATAGGTCGGGAAGTTTGCAGCGCAAAGCACCTCGCCTGAATCTATTCTGACTGCAACCGCCGCACCGCCCTTAGCAGCACTGTTCTGACCTCTTAGATTAGTTATCGTTCTCTCTAAAGAGTCCTGAGCCTTTCTTTGCATATTCTTATCAAGTGTAAGCATTATGGTCTTGCCCGCAATAGGCTCTTTAGTTACCTCTTTTGAGAGTATGTTTCCCTTTGAATCGAGCTTATAGGTTATCTCGCCGTCAATTCCTCTGAGATATTCCTCGCCCCATTTTTCAATACCGCTTTTTCCAATCTTATCGTTATAGGAATAGCCTTTGGCTTTATACTCTTCCCATTCTTCCTTGAATATAGGACCTACCGAGCCGATAAGGTTAACCGCTAACGAAGTATCGGTGTATTCTCTGAAGGGTACAACCTCAACCGTTACACCGTCAAGCAAAAAGGAGGATTCCGAAACCTTGCGCATAAGCTCGGTTGAAATATCCTCTGCAAAGGTGAATGGATAGGATATCGAGAAATCATTAAGCTCCATACTGTATCTGATGCCCATAATCTTTCTTTGATCATCAGAGGAATATTCCTCTAACTTATACTTTTCAACCATTTCGTTGAAACAGTTTTCGGCTGTTGCATAATGGGCAAGTTCTAATTTCTTTATTAACTTTTCGGTATCCTCGCCCTCTTTAAACCCGTAAGGAGCGGTAAAGCTCATTGGAAGCTCATCCTTCCATTCAGCACCGCTTTTTTGCATAAGGTTAACGAGGGTTAGGATAACATCATTAAGATTTTCCTTAACATAAGCCTTGTTGAAAACTATATTATAACCGTCTCGGTTTATGGCAATCTGTCTGCCGTAGCAGTCAAGTATCTCTCCTCTCGGAGCTTTAAGCACCGAGGTTAAAACCGAAGACGCGCCATCGGTTTTATCGGTATACTTAGATGCATTCGAAACCTGAATTGAATAAGCTCTGAAGGTGAACAACAATATTGCCGCCACCAAAAGCAGAGATAAAGCGGTTAGTTCTAACTGGCTTTTTCTTTTAAATGGCAAGAAATTATCCTCCGAACTACTGAGTTTTTAATTTTTCAATATATCTGTATAGATAAAAAAACGGAAATATGAAAACCGCGCTGTAAACAGCAGAGGGAAATCCATACTGTAAAAGATAACCAAGGCTATCTCTTACCGTTGCATTAAACAAATGGAAAACCGCCCAAACACTTATATAATAAAGTGCCGAACATAAAAGCGACATAACCGCCGCCGCGCGAACATTCTTATTGAAAAGGTTATTTGCCGAAAGGCAAACCGCAAGGGATAAAACCATAAGACATATAGTATTAAACCCAAAAGATAGCGAAACCGAATCAAGAGCTGCTCCCGCAACAAATCCCATAACAACGCTTTTAACCGGTGAATTAAAAATGGAAAATGCGGTTAGCAATGGCAAAATAAGAAGCGGAGTTGCTGCTCCAATCCTAAGGCTTGCAATATTAGAAATATGGAAGAAAATAACCAAGGAAAAAACTAATATATTTATGGCCAAAATCTTTCTTCTATTCGTGTTATGCATTATTTATTCCCCCCGGGAACAAGTCCGCCTTTGCCCTCAAAATCGGTTATAACCATAACATCTCTTATCTCATCAACCTTTGCAAAGGGTTCAACCGCCGCAAAAATTGAGGTGTTATATTCATCGCTTCCAATGGTTTTAATGGTGCCGATAAGCAGTCCCTCAGGGAAAATCCCCTCGCCCGAGGTTACAACATAGTCCCCCACTGCAATATTGCAGGAACGGGAAAGGTTGAAAAACTTTGTCTGTCCCTCTTTGGCGAGTTCAAGGCTTCCTGAAACAATGCCCGAATCTCTTGTTCTGTTACCAAGAGCGCCGAGTGTTATATCAGGGCTTAAAATGGTTGCCACCTTTGAGGTTGTGAGCCCTACCTCATATATGTAACCAACCAAGCCCTCATCGGTTATAACGGGGTCATTCTCCGAAATACCCGAAGCCGAACCTTTATTTATAACAAAACTGCCGTATGGGTCCTGAGGTGCCCTTGAAATGAGGGTTGCCGCGCTGAATTTAAAATCAGGATGGGCGTCCTTTATTTCAAGATACTTTTTATAGAATTCGTTTTCAGCCGAAATCTCATCGTAATCGGCTATTTGACGGCGAAGCTCGTTAATTTCGGTTTCAAGCTCTGCATTTTTAACCAAAGCATCGTTGCCCTCTTTATAAATAGCGGCAAAATCCGAAACCGCATTTGAAACACTTGTGAAAGCAGCTCTGAAAGGAGCGGTTATGGTTCCTATAACATCGGCTTGCGGAGAAATTCTTCCGCCAACCATAACGCATATTAAAGAGAAGACCAAAACCGCCGCAATTACAGAAAGTATTATCTTAAACTGCCTACTGCGAAAGAAAAAGCGCATCTTTATCCTCCGAAAATTTTATTTTATCTGAATCTCTTTCCGCGGCGGAAAACATAGTTTTCAAAACCGCTATCAGCCTCTAAGCGTTTGGCTGTTCCGAGAACTACGCAATCAAGCGGATTTGCCGCAACGGTTACGGGCATACCTGTTTCCTCGGCAATAAGTTCTGCAAAACCCCTGAGCAATGCGCCGCCGCCTGTCATAGTAATACCCCTGTCAATAATATCAGCCGCAAGCTCAGGCGGAGTTTTTTCAAGGGTTAAGCGAATGGTATCTATAATCTGAGAAATCGGGTCTGCCATAGCAGCTCTGACCTCTTCAGAGGTTATGATAACATTCTTAGGCAAACCGTCAACCTGATTTCGTCCCTTAATCTCAATGCTTGTCTCGTTTTCATAAGGCTTTGCCGAGCCAATCTCTATTTTAATCTGCTCGGCAGTTCTCTCGCCTATCAGAAGATTATGTTTTCTTCTTACAAAGTTAATAATAGCTTCATCGAGGTCATCTCCCGCAATTCTTAGCGACTGAGCGGTTACGATATCGCCAAGAGAAATAACCGCAACCTCACTTGTTCCGCCCCCGATATCAACAACCATACTGCCTGCCGCATCCCAAACAGGAAGACCTGCACCTACTGCTGCTGCCATTGGCTCTTCAACAAGGTCAACCTCCGAAGCTCCTGCCTGCTTTGCAGCATCATAAACCGCACGGCTTTCAACCTCGGTAACGCCCGCAGGAACACATATTACCATTCTGACTCTTGAAAAGAAGGAGCCCTTCATAGCCTGACGAACAAATCTTTTTAGCATTGCTGCAGTAACATCGAAGTCTGCAATAACGCCATCCTTCAAAGGACGAACCGCAACTATTGAGCCAGGTGTTCTGCCTATCATTTCCTTAGCCTCGGTACCAACTGCTCTGACCGCGTCATTTCTTATATCATAAGCCACAACCGAAGGCTCGCGCATAATAATTCCTTTTCCCTTAAGGCAAACCAGGGTGTTCGCCGTTCCCAAGTCAACACCGATGTCTCTTGTAAACATAATTTTTCTCCTGTTTTCTATATTTTTACGGAACAATAAGATTTATTGCATTATGAATATTTTCTATCTTAACCGTTTGACTGCCCTCAGCGAACTCACCATCTAAGGTCCAGGAAAGACCATCGCCACCTATAACGGTTATTTCTTTTGTATGGAAAAATTCCATTCCCTCTCTATCTAATTCCTGACGCAAAATTCCATCAACTAAAGGTTGAAGCTTTAAAATGTTATCAGGCTTTCTGATAAGCAAAACCTCAAACTTTCCGTCATTAAGTTTAACAACCGACTCATCAAATTTAACAATACCGCCAACCGACATAGAGTTTGAAACAGCGCCAAAGAGAAAATCTCCCTCGATTTCTCTTTCATCGCAAGTAAATTTAAGATGAACAGGCTTAATGCTGTTGAGGCTTTTTATTCCCTCAAAGAAATATGCCGCCTGACCTAAAACATTTTTAATCTCCTGAGGCGCAGAATAGGAAGCAGAGGTAAAAGCGCCAAAGGAGGCGGTATAGGAAAAATACTTGTCGCCGAATTTTCCTATATCAAGAGATATTTCCTTGCCGTTTGTTATATCCGAAGCCGCTCTTTGAATACTTCTTGAAATATCAAGTCCCGAAGACCACTCATTTAAAGTTCCGGAGGGTATATAACCGAGTTTACAGTTTATACCCGTTTGCATAAGTCCTGTTATAACCTCGTTTAAAGTTCCGTCCCCACCGCAAACAACGATAATATCATATTCGTTTTCCGAAATGAGCGAGGCTCTTTTTGTTGCATCTCCTCTTGACTTGGTTGGATAAACCGTAACCTCGTAATCGGCATTCGAGAAAATTTCGCAAACCCTTAAAAGCTCCCCTCTCATTTTGGCTCTTCCTGAGCAGGGATTGACTATTAGTAAAAGTTTCTTCAATTTTAACACCCTTTCGGCATCATCTGTAATCTATTGGTAAAGTGGCGGTGGCATTAAGTGAAGAATCGGCGATATTACCGCTCTCATATTCAAAAATTGCCTGTGCACCCACCATAGCCGCATTGTCCCCACAATATTTAAGAGGGGGATAATATAGAGAATAGCCTCTTTTTTGACACTCAAGCATTAGCCTTTCTCTTAATTCGCTGTTTGCAGAAACCCCTCCAGCAACGGCGATTTTTTTATAGCCCAAATTTTCGGCAGCCTTTAGGGTTTTATCAATCAGCATATCGCAAACCCTTTCTCTGACCGTTGCCGAAAGAACGGGGATATCAATTTCGGTGCCTTTCTGCGCCGCATTATGAACAAGATTTATAACGGCGGTTTTAAGTCCTGAGAAGCTAAAGTCATATTCGCCCTGAACCTTTGGAACAGGCAGCGGATATTTATTAAAATCTGATTTGGTTGCTATTTTATCGAGGGTTACTCCGCCCGGGTATTCAAGACCCATACATCTTGCTGTTTTATCAAAGCATTCGCCTGCGGCGTCATCCCTTGTGCCCCCGAGAATTTTAAACTTTGTATAATCGGTTACCTCGGCGATAACAGTATTTCCGCCCGAAACCAAAAGGCATAAAAAGGGAGGTTTTAAATCGGGGTGGGCGATATAATTCGCCGCAATATGCGAGCGCAGATGATGAACCGGAATTAGCGGAACACCTATTGACAGAGCCAAGCCCTTTGCAAAATTAACTCCAACAAGCAAAGCGCCTATAAGTCCCGGTGCAAATGTAACCGCAACAGCATCTACATCTCCATAAGTTATTCCTGCCTCGCGGATTGCCTCATCGCAAACGGCAGAAATTGCCTCGGTATGTCTTCTCGAGGCAATCTCAGGAACAATACCGCCATATATTTTATGTTCTGCAATCTGGGTTGAAATTATGTTAGAAAGAACCTTTCTTCCCTCAACTATCGCAACCGAGGTTTCATCGCACGAACTTTCAATACTGAGTATTTTCATCATCTTCAAACCTTTTTGTCAAGATAAGGGCATCTTCTCTGGGATTTTCATAAAAATTTTTACGTTTGCCCTCTGTTTTAAATCCGAGTTTTTCATAAAGTCTTATGGCATTCTTGTTGCTTTCCCTTACCTCAAGGGATACAAACTTAAGCCCGTTTTCAAGCGCTAAGGAAAAGACTTCCTTTAAAAGTGCCGTTGCAACACCCTGTTTTCTAAATTCGGGGAAAACCGCAACATTGGTTATATACCCCTCATCCAAAATACAGTTGATTCCGATATAACCAAGCACCTCGCCAAACCTTTCGGCAACCAGAAATTTTGTTCCTCTTTTAAAGGAATCTAAAATTCCCTCTTTACTCCAAGGAGTAGAAAAACAAATCTTTTCAAGCTCTGCAATCTTTTCAATATGCTCCGCTCTCAAAGAAATTATCTCTATTTTTTCAAGCATTTCGTCAATCGCCGCAAAAATTTCATCTCGGCAGGCTCTATAGGTTTTGATATCTGCGCCAAAGGGGTCTGATATTCCGTTTCCCAAAATGCAAAGCTTTTCTTCCTCGGCAAACTGCATAAGAATATTTTTATGGGAAGAGCTAAGGCAAACTATTTTATCTGCCCTTTTAAAATCAAATGCCGTAATCGGTTTTGAAATATGGGAGGATATATCTATTCCTTTTTCTGCCATAACAGAAACCGAGTTTTCGGAGGCGGGCGAGCCATCAGCAGCTAACCCTCGGCTGAAAGCCTTTATTCCCTTTATGTTTTTTGAATTAAGGTATGCCGCCGCCATAGGACTGCGGCAGGTGTTCCCCGTGCAAACAAAAAGTATTTCCATTATCCCTTAGCCTCTAACCAGTTTTTGCCGAAGTTAGCATCGGCGGTGAGATTAACTGCCATAGAAACAGCCTTTTCCATTTCCTCTGCCAGAATATTGCAAGCCTTATGGGCATCCTTTTCCTCGCATTCAACTATCAGCTCATCGTGTACCTGAAGAATTAAAGAGGCTGTCGGCAATTCCTTTTCAAGTCTTTCATAAACCTTAATCATAGCAAGCTTTATGATATCGGCGGCAGTTCCCTGAATGGGAGCATTTCTTGCAACCCTCTCACCAAACGCCCTTAACATTCCGTTAGAATTGTTAAGCTCGGGCAAATATCTTCTTCTGCCGAAAAAGGTTGAAACAAAACCGTTAAGCTTTGCCTCCTTAATAGTGTTTTCCATATAAGAAGCAACGCCCGAAAATCTCGCAAGATAGTTTTTAATATAGGTATCGGCTTCTTTTCTTGTAACCCCGATATCCTTGGAAAGCGAAAATGCACCAATTCCGTAAACAATACCAAAGTTAACCGCCTTTGCTCTGCTTCTCATAACAGGGGTTACCATATCAAGAGGTATATCAAATACCTGAGAAGCCGTTGCGGTATGGATATCGGTACCCGTCCTGAAAGCCTCAATCATATTTTTATCGTTTGCCATACTTGCAAGAACACGAAGCTCAATCTGCGAATAGTCGGCATCGCAAAGCACCTTGCCATCTTCGGCAATAAAATATTCCCTGAGTCTTTTTCCCTCTTCGGTTCGAACAGGGATATTCTGAAGATTGGGCTCAAGCGAGCTAATTCTGCCAGTTCTCGCCTCGGTTTGATTAAATGTTGTGTGAATTCTGCCGTCAGAAGCAATGCAGTTTCCAAGCCCATCGGCATAGGTCGATTTAAGCTTTGCAAGCTGGCGGTATTCTAAAAGCAGACTAACCGCAGGATGAGCATATTTCAGTTCTTCCAAAACCTCGGCATTGGTGCTGTAACCGCTTTTGGTTTTCTTTTTAGCGGGAAGACCCAGCTTTTCAAATAATGCTACTCCCAACTGTTTAGGAGAATTAAGGTTGAATTCATATCCAACAAGAGAATAAATCTCATTTTCTATTATAGCAATTCTCTCGCCCAGCTCTTTTGAAAGGGCAGATAGGCCCTCTTTATCAACCAAAAAGCCCTTAAGCTCCATACTGCCGAGAACCTTTGCTAAAGGAAGCTCAATATTATAAAAAAGCTCTGTTTGTTTTGTTCTTTTAAGTTCTTCTTCCAACCTATCGCAAGTGCTTGAGAAGATACAGGCGTTTTTCATTTCCTCGTCATATTCACCCTTGATTTCGGGAATATTAGCAGAATATTCTATCGCCAAACGGTCAACAGCATAAGAAGAAGCCGAGGGGTTGCATATATAACCCGCCAAAAGAGCATCGAACTTAACCGATTTTATCTCATTGTATTTCTTATAAAGGTTTTTATAATCATAAACCCTTTTTTCTATATTTGGGTTCTCTAAAATTTTCTTAAGACTATCTTCATCGAGTTTATAAACCTTACCGTCCGATACGGCAGAAAATCCTAATATATCCGCCTTGCCTGAGGTTATCGGAAGACTTGAAACCTCGATTCCTTTTTTCTCTTCTTCAAAATCAATAGTAGTCTGAACAGAAGCCGAGGAAATCCCCATCTTTTCCATAAGGGAGAAGAACTCTAATCTTGTCATAAACCTTGCAAGCTCTTCTTTTCGGGGCTTTATCAGATATTCGTTAATATTCTTATTTATGGGGGCGGTTTTGCAAATCGTTCCAAGCTCTCGGCTGAGATATGCCCTCTCCTTATCGGCAATAAGCTTTGCTCTCACGCCCTCTTTGATATCAATAGTTTCAATGTTTTCGTAAATATAGTCGATAGAATGGAAACGGCTTATAAGGTCGGTTGCTCCCTTTTCGCCTATTCCCATAACGCCAGGGATATTATCCGAAGAGTCTCCCATAATACTCTTAAGCTCTATCATTTCCTCGGGGGATAGACCGTACTTTTCGAGTAATGCTTCCTTAGTGTAATTTATAATCTCTGCCTTGCCCATTTTGGTTGCGGCAAGCAATACTCTTGTTTTATCAGAAACTAATTGCAGAGAATCCCTGTCTCCCGTTGAAATTACACACTCATCCCCCTCTTGCTCGCATATAGCGGCAAGGGTGCCCAAAATATCATCAGCCTCAAAGCCCTCACATTCAATTCGGCTATAACCCGCAAGGTCAAGCCATTCTTTTAAAAGAGGCATCTGAGAAGCCAATTCTTCTGGCATACCTTTTCTGCCGGCTTTATATTCGGAATACATCTTATGGCGGAAGGTGGGTGCTTTTAAATCGAAAGCAACTGCTACTGCATCAGGCTTTTCGCTTTCAAGAAGTTTATTTAAAATGTTGATAAAACCGTAAACAGCATTGGTATACATACCATCCTTAGTGGTCAGCAATTTAATTCCGTAAAACGCACGGTTTATGATACTGTTGCCATCAAGCGCTAGCAGTTTCATTTTATCAACCCCTTTTTATCAATAATCTTTAATATTATAACATATTTATACTAATATGTACATATAATTTTTAAAAAAATTTGACACTTTTATAGTTTTAAAGTATAATCGCAGATATGAAGATAGGAAACTTAGAAATTAAAGGTTTTGCCGCTCTCGCACCTATGGCAGGTGTTGCCGACCGCGCGATGAGGGAAATATGTATCGAAAAGGGCGCCGCTTTTTGTGTCGGCGAGCTTACAAGCTCAAAGGGAGTATCATTGGGGGATAAAAAATCCTTTATGCTCCTCTCCTGCAACGATGCTGAACGCCCTATTGCATCTCAGCTTTTTGGAAAAGAACCCGAAACTATGGCAGAAGCGGCAAAAGAGGCAATGAAATTTAACCCCGATTTTATCGATATAAATATGGGTTGTCCCGCTCCCAAGGTATCGGGACACGGCGGTGGAAGTGCCCTTATGAAATCTCCAGATTTAGCCCAAAAAATTGTTGAAAAAGTAGTAAATGCGGTCGATATTCCCGTAACTGTTAAGATGAGAACAGGATGGGATTTTGACAGTATAAATGCCCCTGAGTTAGCCAAAAAATGCGAGGCGGCAGGAGCTTCTGCAATAACAATTCACGGCAGAACAAAAAAGCAGATGTATGCCCCAGGAATAGACTTTGAAACAATAGAAAAGGTTAAAAAATCGGTTAAAATTCCCGTTATCGCAAACGGGGATATAAGGGACGGAAAAACAGCTGAATTTATGTATGAAAGAACGGGTTGCGACTTTGTTATGGTAGGTCGTGCAGCCCAAGGAAATCCCTTTATTTTCAGCGAAATTAACGCCTTTTTAAAGGGCGAAAATTACACTCCGCCAACCCTTGAAGAGCGTTTTGAAACACTTTTAAGACAAGCAAAACTTATGGTGGAATATAAGGGCGAAAGGGTTGGAATTTTGGAAACGAGAAAGCATACCGCTTGGTATATGCAAGGGCTTTCGGGTGCGGCTTCGCTTCGCCGACTTTGCGGAGAAATTGCCTCAATTTCAGATATTGAGGCAATATGCCAAAAAGCACTTGAACTCAATAAAAATCTATGATAATATTGTCTAAGATACCTTGAAAGGAAGAAAATTATGTCAGGACATTCTAAATGGAACAACATTAAGCGTAAAAAAGAAAAAACCGATGCCGCAAAGGCTAAAATCTTTACAAAAATCGGTAGAGAAATTGCGGTGATTGTAAAATCAGGCGGTGCAAACCCCGCCGAAAACAGCAAACTTAAGGACGCTATTGCAAAGGCAAAAGCCGCTAATGTTCCAAACGATAATATTGAAAGAATTATCAAGAAAGCCGCAGGAGATGGCGAGGCAAACAACTACGAAGAGTTAATCTATGAGGGATACGGTCCTTCGGGTGTTGCAGTTGTTGTTGAAACCCTTTCGGATAACCGCAACAGAACTGCGGGCGAAATGCGTCATTACTTCGATAAATGCGGCGGAAATCTTGGTCAGTCGGGTTCGGTTATGTTTATGTTTGACCGCAAGGGAATTATCCAGATTGAAGGCGAAGGTCTTGATGAGGATACCGTTATGGAAGCCGCTTTGGAAGCAGGTGCTGAGGACTTTGAGTTTGACGGCGATGTTTTCGAAATTGCAACCGCTCCTAACGACTTAGGTGCCGTTCTTGATGCCCTTGAAGAAGCGGGTTACAGCTTCCTTTCTGCAGAGGTGGCTTATGTTCCCCAAACTATGACTGCTATCGATGACGAAGAGGCTATCAAAAAGATGGAAAAACTCATCGATATGCTTGAAGAAAATGATGACGTTCAAGCAGTTTGGCACAACTGGGATATGCCTGAAGAATAATTTTTAATACCCACTTTTGCGCTGTATTTCATTATGCAATTAGGACCGCCCGTTCTTTAGGGCGGTTTTCTGCTTTTTAGCAGAATTATATCCTCTTGAAAAAAATATATAAAATGGCGATTTTTGGGCTAGACTTTTTCGTTATTTTGCTGTATAATGTTAATACAGCTAACTTTATATACTATTTATAAAGTAAAAAATCCAAAAAAGGTGGTAAATATATGAAAAAATATTTGCAGATTTTCTTTTGTCTTTTAATTTGCTTAACCTTGCTTTTAAGCTGCGCTTGCAAGGGTAATACCAACACAGATAAAGACAAAGACAAAACCCCCTCATCTTCCGAGCAAGATATAACCGATTCTTCTGATGACGGTTTTTCTGAAGACGATGGTTTGGGCGGCAACTATTCCGACAATTCTTCGGACAAAAACGATAAGGATTCATCCTCCAAAAAAGAGTTTGATAAATATAACCCCGTAGGTTATTCAAGTCATTTAACTCCAACCGTTGAGGTGAAGGTTGAAAATGATAAGGAAAACAATGCCGAAGAAAAGGACGACGAGGAAGAAAAAGAAGACGGAGTGTTTACAGATAGCGTTAAATATCCCAATTCTGTAAATGCCGAAGCTCTTAACAAAACCGACCTTTTCAATACTTACGATGCCACTCTTTTCTCCGAAAAAATTTGGGAAGGCAAAACGGTTTATTATGAAACCATCTGCTTCGAGGAGGATAAAAACGGTTTCATTTCAACTGCCAATCTTCTTTATGAGCCTGACCAGATTATCGCGCTTCGTTCTGCCGATATGACAGTTACATATACAGAGGGTAAGGACTATACCGTCAATGGCAGAGTTGTTACAAGAACCCGCGGTTCAAATGCTCCTTATCTCGATTATCAGGACTCAGGATTTTTCGTACCTTGGGTTCCGGGCGCCAGCCGAACATATCAGTTGGCCGCCGACCCTACCAGAGCACTCTACTGGAATAAAGACGGTAAGGTTCTCCAAAGATGCATTGTAACCGTTTTCTATACCCATAAGGACGGTTGGAGAGGAAACACCATGCCCGAATCTCAAGAGGAAGAGCTTCCCGATGCTCTTGATAAGCTCAAGAACGGCAAAGACTTCAAAATTGTTTTTTACGGCGACAGTCTTACAGCAGGCTACACCGCTAGCGGAAATACAGAAGACCGCCGCAATCTAAGCGGTAACTTTGTTAAACATAATCCCGCGAATACTTATCCGCCTTATGTATCTGCATATCCCTCTATGGTTACAGAGGTATTAAAGAAAAAATTCCCTGACGCTAAAATTACTAAGGTTAATGCCGCTGCTCCTTCAGCGCAAACAGGTGATCAATACGGTACTACATATGTTAACCTTGTAACCCAAGAGAACCCCGATGTTGCTGTTATCGCTTTCGGCGGAAACGACCATGGTAGGATAACGACCATATATAAAAACAATATTTCAAAAATTGTAGAAAAAATTCATGAAGCTAATCCAAAATGCGAATTTATTCTCGTTCCTTATATGCTACCAAATATGGATGTTCTTACCTATGTAAAGAGTGAATCTACTGGTCAGTTTGATGCAATGGAGCGAATTCTCTATGAAATTCAAAAAGAATATTCTGATTACCATATAGCCGTTGTTCCAACAACTTCTCTTTGGAGAGATTTCTACGCCCTCGGCAAGAAGCCCAGCGATTACTTAGCTGCATTAGATAACCACCCGAACGATTGGGGTCAGTCAATCTATGCTCAGTTGGTTCTAAACGCATTTGGAGTCTAATGCATATCATAAATTTACTTGTATTATTTTAGAACACATACAAAACCGCTCGTTTCGAGCGGTTTTGTTAATTTTTTCATAAAAATCTCAAAAAAACACAAGTTTTTTATTAAAAATCACAGTTTTATAGGTAGACATTTTTAAATTTTTATTGTAAAATGTGAAAGAAGTTTTATTTATATCTATTATATTAAGAGAAACAATTTCAAAAGGTGGTAAATATATGAAAAAATATTTGCAGATTTTTCTTTCTCTTTCACTATGTGCAATACTAATGCTATCTTGCGGATGCACCTTTAACTTCTGGAACAATGATGACAAGGAAAAGGGCAAAAACCCCTCCTCATCCCAGCAGGATGAAAATAACTCATCTGATGACGGTTTGTTAGATGACGAATCTTCCGAGGATACCAGTTTAAATGATGACCTTAGCGACAATTCTTCGGATAAAAACGATAAGGAAACATCTTCAAAAAAAGAATATGATAAATATAACCCCGTTAGTTCTTCGGGTAATATTATGCCGACCGTTAAAGACCAAGGCAAAAACGATAATGAAAAAGACGAGGAAGACCAAGTGTTTACAGATAGCGTTAAATATCCCAATTCAGTAAATGCTGAAGCTCTCAATAAAACCGACCTTTTCGATGCATACGATACCGCACTTTTCACTGAGAAAATCTGGGAAGGCAAAACTGTTTATTATGAAACCATCTGCTTTGAGCAGGATAAAAACGGTTTTATTTCAGATGCCAGCCTTCTTTATGAGCCTGATGAGATTATCGCAGTTCGTTCTGCCGATATGAAAATTACATATTCAGAGGGCAAGGATTATACCGTTAATGGCAGAGTTTTATCCAGACCTCGCAGCACTTCAACGGCTCCTTTTCTTTCTTGCAAATCATCGGTTTTCGTTCCTTATACAGGCGGAGATCGTCAATATCAGTTAGCAGCTGACCCAAGTAATGCAATTTATTTCCATCCCGATGGAAAAGTTCATCAAAAAAACACTTTAACCGTTTTCTATACCCATAAGGACGGTTGGAGAGGAAACACTATGCCTGAATCTCAGGAAGATGAGCTTTCCAGAGCTATTAACAAGCTCAAAAACGGCGAAGACCTTAAGATTGTTTTCCATGGCGATAGTATTACCTCGGGATACACCACAAGTGGCGACAAGGAAGACCATCGTTCACTCAGCGGAAACCTCTCTCCTCATTCCCCGGCAGACAATTATGCTCCTTATGTTTCCGCTTATCCCTCTATGGTTACTGAAGCATTAAAGCTCAAGTTCCCAAGCGCTAATATCACCAAGGTTAACACCGCTGCGCCCGGAGGACAAAGCGGATCTTACGGACTCGAACATATCGACCTTGTTAAAAATGAAAATCCCGACCTCGTTGTTATCGCGTTTGGTATGAACGACTCTTGGATGGATACAGGCAACAACCACGGTAGATATTATTACAAGAATTTCTATATTCAGATGATGAACAAGGTTCTTGAAACCAACCCCGATTGCGAATTTATTTTTGTTCCTTGTATGCTTCCGAATATGGCGCTTAATTCTTTCCTTATGAATGACGCATCTTTTGATTCTCATGAGCGACACCTTTATGAGATACAGAAGGAATATCCCGATAACCATATTGCCGTTGTTCCTACAACTTCTCTTTGGAGAGATTTCTATGCTCTCGGCAAGAAGCCCAGTGATTACACCGGCGCTTTGGATAACCACCCGAATGACTGGGGCCACTCAATCTATGCCCAGTTGATTCTCAACGCATTCGGAATTTAATAGAATTTTTAAATACTCCCTTCGGGGAGTATTTATTTAGACGGCATTTCTACTGTAAGGGGTTAATTTTATGAAAATAACTAACTTAAGAATTGAAAGGGTTGTAAAACCCGTTGGTGTTGATTTTAAACAGCCTGTTTTTTCTTGGGAAATTGAAGATAGCGGCAAGGATATCTTCCAGAACTCATATCGTATCTTAGTTTCAACCGATTCTGAGTTCCAACAAACCGTTTGGAATAGCGGTGTTATAGAGTCTAACGAAACCTTTTCCATTAAATACGAGGGAAGCGAGCTTCAGAAGGACACCAAATATTTTGTTCAGGTTATTGCGGATATAAACGGCAAAACCATTAAATCTGAGGTTACCTACTTTATAACAGGACTCTTCGGAGAGGAAATTGAAGGTGAGTGGGTTACTCCCCAAAAGGACGAATACCACCCCTCAGAAACCGCTCCTTATATTAGAAAAACCTTTGAGGTTAAGGACTTTGAATACGCAACCCTTCATATTTATTCTTACGGTTGGTACAAGCTTTACTTTAACGGCGAAGAATTCGGGGACAGAATGTTTGCTCCTGGACAAAGTCCTTATGAAACCACACTTTACTATGATGCTTATGATATAACTGATGCTATCAAAAAGGGCAAGAATGTTCTCGGTATGATTATGGGCGATGGCTACAATATGAATGCCAACCCGTTTTTATCCCAATGGGAAGGAAGCAAGAGGTTTGTTGCTTGCATCAACCTTCATAAAAAGAACGGCTCTGTTGAAAAAATTCTTTCTGATAAAAGCTGGAAATTCGAGCTTAACACCCCTATCGTTACCCACCATATTTATAACGGCGAGGTTTACGATGCAACCAAGGAAATCAAGGGTTGGAATGCTCTCAGGTTTGATGACAGTGCTTGGAAAAATGTTTATCTTTCTAAGGCAAAAAATGAAAAGCTCGATATGATTTGCGAGCTTGGCCCTTATGTTCAGATTGTTGAATATAGAAAAGCAAAGAAAATTATCACCTGCAACAACGGCAGATATATTCTCGACTTCGGTCAGAACACTGCGGGCTTCGTTAAGTTCTCCTTAAAGGGCGAAAAGGGTGCGAGAGTCAGCTTTAAGTATGCCGAAGAGCTTCAATATAGCGAGAGAGATGGCTACCGCCTTGATGTTACAACAAACCGTGCGGCTTATGCTACCGATACATATATATTTAAGGGTGAGGGCGTTGAAACACACGAGCCTTCCTTCACCTATCACGGTTACAGATATGTTGAGGTTATAGGTCTTAGCGAGAAACCATCAAAGGACGATATCGTAGCTTGCGTTGTTAACACCGCATTCCCCTCTTGCTCAGAATTTACAACCGATAATCAGACCCTTAACCAGATTTTCAGCAATGCAAAATGGTCTATAAGGGTTAACAGCTACACCTATCCTACCGACTGCCCTGTTAGAGACGAGAGAACTCCTTGTCCTATGGACCTCTTCGGTTATCTCAACACCGCAGTTTATATGAATGACGGTAACGCTTATTACTACCGTTATTTCCACTATATGAGAAAGCAGCTCCATAAGTTCTTAGAGGGAAAATACAGTCATTGCTTTAATCTCAACTGGGACGGCTGCGTTTATACTGTTCCTTGGTATTTGAATAAAATCTACGGCGATAAGGTTGTTGTTGAGCGCCATTATGAGATACTTAAAAGAGGACTTGAATATTATTTATCATATAATAAAGATTTCACTCCTAAAGGTCAGTTTGGCGACTGGTGCGCACCTAATGTTCCTGGAAACTATGCAACCTCTTTCCGTTCTCCTGATGAAACCGAGCTTCACCTGATGGTTTTAACCTTTAAAATGGCTGCTGAATATGCCGAGATATTGGGATTTGAGGCTGACGCTAAGAAATACAGCGATATTTCCAAAAAAGCAGCTAATGCTTACAACAAGCGTTTCTTCAACAGTTTCAAAGGAACATATTCAAGCGGTGCTCAGGCTCCAACTATTTATGCTATGATGGATAGAATTATCCCCGAAAATAAGAAGAAAAAGGTTGAAAAGAGCTTTGTTAATTCCATCATAAAAGGTGGAAACCATTTGGATGTTGGTATTATGGGCAACCGTGATTTCCTTGCCGCTTTATGCGATGCAGGGGCACTTGATACCGCTATAGACTGCTTTATAAATCCCGAGTTCCCGAGTTATAAATATGAAATAGATAAGGGTGCTACAACCCTTTGGGAGCAGTGGTACGGCAGAGGCGATATGGCTTCCCATAGCCACGCTATGTTTGCAGGCGGAGTCAGCGGATTTTTCACAAAACTTGCAGGTGTTACTCCTTTAGAGGACGGATTTAGAACAATTCAGATTAAACCCCATCTTACAAAGCATATAAACACCCTTAAAACAACCATTACCACCGTTTGCGGTAAGGTAAATGTTTCTTATGAGAAAAAGGATGGCGAATTTAAGCTTAACGCTAAAATTCCCGCAAACTGCAAAGCAGTTGTTATTATGCCTGACGGAAAAGAATATTCGGTTGGCAACGGCAAATTTGAATTTTGCTCTAAAATCTAAAGAAAGGATGGCTCTTGCCATCCTTTCTTTATTTCTTAAGACTTATTTTATTTGCCCCTGTGTTTTGAGCCGTTTCGCTTATTGCGTTATGACAGGTGAAGATTATAATCTGTGATTTTTCTGCATATTCGCTCAAAAATTCAAGGGCGGTTTTCATTCTGCCGTCATCATATTGAGCTAAAGCATCGTCAAGCAAAAGAGGAAGCTTTTCGTTTTCTGAAATAAGCTCTGATAAAGCCAGACGCAAACTAAGATATGCTTGGTCGGCTGTGCCTGAGCTCAGATATCCGATTTCTCGGCTTCCAAATTTGGAGGCTTCTGCAACATTTATATCAAATGATTTCGATATATTCATACTTTCGTATTTGCCGCCTGTAAGCTTTGAGAAAATTTCGCCTGCTTTCTTTTCAAGCACCGAGCCATAACTTCTTCTCGCCTCTGAAAAGCTATCAGTCAAAGCAGACATCGCAATACTTGCCACCTCGCAAAATTCCTTTTGCTCTTCAGCCTTCTTTTCGAGTTCCTTAAGTTTTACCCTTAATTCCTCGGGGTTTTCAGCATTCGAAAGTGCGGTTTTTGCCGCCGTAACAATAGCAACCGCTTCGGCGGTTTTTTCATTTATTTCTGCGGTTATCTGCTCATATTTCGCCTTTATTGTTTCAAAATCTGCCGAAAGAGACTGATGGCTCTTTTCAATTTCCTCAAGCTTTACCTTAGCTTTATCTTTTTCTATATTTCCAAGGTCTGAGGAAATAAATCTTATCTGTTGCTTTAATTCCTTAGCCTTTTGCACCTTTTCGGAAAGCTCAGGGATAGTATTCTCTATTTCGGATACAGAATCAACCGCCCTTATTTTCGAGAAAAACTTAAATAAAATCTCTTTTTCCTTTTCCTCTTCATCGGTAAGTAAAACAAGTTCCTTTTCTATATCCTCAAGCATTTCGCTTTGCTTTTTTATAACCTCAGCGGTGGAATTAAGGGCAGTATTTATTGCCTCTAATCTAACTTTCTTTGCAAAAATTCCGTCCTCTATAGTTTTTTCATATTCCGAAAGGGATAACATCTCTTTTTGAGGCCTTTCTAAAAGCTCGGCCTCTTTTAATGCGTTTTTCTTTGCATAAGAAAGAAATGTTACAAAAAGAATGAAGAAAATAACCGATAAAACAGCCATTATTCCTGTTGGGATTAAAGATTTCAGAAGAATAGCAAACAATCCTGATGAAACGGCACCTAAAACTCCTAAAATCAAGAGAATGCCATACGGTTTGTTCGCCACTTTTAAAGCAGAATTTTGCTCGGCTTTTTCTTTAAGCTCTGCTTTTTTAAGAGAAAGCTTTTGTTTTTCCTTTTCAAGCTCGCCGATTTCCTTTTCAAGCAGCTTTGCGTTTTCTTCGGTTGCGTCTTTTGGAGGATTAAGCCCTGCTGCTATGCTTTTTTTGAAGTTTTCTGCCTCATTCCGCTTAGAATCAGCCTTTGCTTTTGCATTTTCTGTTTTAGAAAGCTGAAACTGCACCTTTCTTAAGAACATTTCATCTAAAACAGAGCCATCACTTAGCGATATGTTCATATCCTCAAGCTCTTCTGAGAGAGATAAAAACTGCCTCAGCTTTTCGGCATTTCTTATATCCTGTTCTGCACCGATTTGCTCCTTTAAGGAGTTGGCGTTTTTCTTTAAAAGCTCAATTTCTAAAGATTTTGCCTCAGCCTCTTTAAGCTTGGCAGAATAATCGGCATTTGCAAGCACCGCTTTTTCAATTCGAGCCTTTAGTTCGGCTATTGCCTTAATGTTTTTATCGTATTCCCCCGCTCTTCCGCTTTTGGACATAAAGGAAAATCTTGCCGCTTCAAGCCTTTTGTAAACCGTTTCGAAGGAAACGCTTTCCTCACCCGTTAAGGCAATGTTAGAAAGTCTCGAATTAAGCTCGCCCTCGGCTTCATTATCGCTTTCGGGGAAACCGAACTGACCGATGAAAACACTTCTTTCAAATGCCGCAGGAGATAAACCGAAAAATTTAATTCCTATATCGGCCGGAACGGTCTGTCTCGTTCCTAAATCTAAATCGATAAGTATTACTCTATCGGTTGAGTTAGAGGTTTTAAACTCCCTTTCAATGCGGTATTTCTTGCCCGAATGGGTGAAATCGATGCTTCCCGCCATCACGGAGCCGTCCCATGGGGTTGATTTTTTTCTGATGCTCTTGGAAATCTGGGTTGAGCCTCTTTCGCTTCCGTAAAACATCATTTTAATAAACGACATAACGGTTGATTTTCCGTTTTCATTATCTCCATAAATAACATTAAGCTTTTCGGAAAAATCAAGCTTTAAATCTTTTATACCGCCGAAGGCAGAAATATAAAGAGAATCAATCTTCATCGAATTTCACCTCCGCATTAAAAGCTTTAAGCCCCAATTTTAAAGCCTTTATATAAAGCTCCTTTTCATCCTCGGGTGCGTTTTCTGTTCTTTCAAGCATTTTTTTAACAAATATTCCTCTGAGTGAAGCTTCATTTTTTAAAGCCTCAAGGTCGATTTTAATTTCAGTTTTGTTTTTTATTTTAACAAAATAAATCTCATTTGAAATTCGGCTTAAAATTTCCTCGGTGTTTATCTCATCCTCTTCCGAAACCGAGCCTATAAGCTCAATTTTATAAAGATTTTGAGAGTAATCCTCGCCGTATTTTCCCTTTAAAACATTTATAATCTCAGCCGAAATCTCAACCGCTCCCGAAATCTCGGAAATATCTATTTTTTCTAAAATATGCTGTCTTTTGGAAACCGAAACAAACTGCAAATCGCATTTGCCTTTACCGATTTGACCTATGTAAACTCCCTTTTCTTCCAGTTCATCAAAGCCTTGTCCCTCAGGGCAGCCGCAATATGCAAAATAGGTGTTATCAATTTTTCCTATATCACTTCTTTTGTGAACATGGCCGAGAGCAATATAGTCCATACCCGAATTTTTAACAAATTTCGGGGTTATGGCGTTATATTCAGAGTTTAAATCGCCTTTTAGTTCACCGTGCTGAACTAAAAGATTGATGTAATCATTATTGGTCGGCAAGGAAAATGCTTCCTCGCCCTTTAAAAATGCACTTTCAAAGGAACGTCCATAAACCTTTAGCTTTAATTCCTCAAAGGTTATCTCCTCATCCTTTGTTCCTAATATATATAGGTTTTGAGGCAGCTCTTCCTTTAAAAAGGGAGACTGAGCATTTAACGGGTCGTGATTTCCTGCGGCAAAAACAACCTTAATGGGTGCCGCTTCCCTGATTTTGTTCCTAACTGCATCTATAAAACGCTGTTCAATATTGTTTGAATCGAACAAATCACCTGCAATGGCAATAAGCTCAACATTTTCCTCTTTCGCTATATCAATAATTCTTTCAAAGGTTATAAGGGTTTCATAGCGTCTGTTCTCCCTTAAAACCCCCAAAAAACTCTCTGCAGCACCGATATGAATATCGGCACAATGAAGAATTTTAACCGTTCTCATTCAAAACACCTCTCGTTAGGGTAGAGCGGATAATCCGAACTCCGTTTTGAAAAGGCGGATTTTCGCTCATAATTTGTTGAAATACTCGTTAATCCGCCAGGATTAACTGCGTTTTGCGCCTCGTCTGAACAAAAATCCGCTCTTTTTAAAATCTTCGACCTCAAAGAGAGAAGATTTTGAGTGATTTTTATTCAATACAGGCGCAGTAAGGCTGACGCCTTACAAGAATGGATTGGGTAAAAAGCGCCGAAATAAGCCACTTTGAGGCGGGTTCGGATTATCCGCTCTACCCTAAATAAATTTTAACATTTTTCGATACTTTATTCAAGAAGTAATATTTGTTTTTGACTTTAGCACTTTTATGTGTTAAAATATATCCAAAGAACCAAGAGAGGTAATACTATGCAAAAGAACGATTTTAACGACCTGCTTTTTGATGCTATTCTCACCCTTAAAACAAGGGAGGAATGCTATAAGTTTTTCAGCGATGCCTGTACTCCTAAGGAAATTCAGGCTATTGCTCAACGTTTTGCGGTTGCTAAGATGCTAAATAAGAAAAAGGTTTATAATGAGATTATAGAGAAAACAGGTGCCAGCACTGCCACCATCAGCCGAGTTAGCCGCTCAATTAACGAGGGCTTCACTCTGGCTTTTGAAAGGCTTGAAAAATGAGCGGTTACAGTGAGTTTGCCAATATCTATGACCGCCTTATGAACGATGCCGATTATAAAAAGAGAAGTGAGTATGTTTTAAGCCTTTTTGAAAGGTTTGGTAAGAAACCTACTCTTTTATTAGACCTCGCCTGCGGAACGGGAACTTTTTCTTCCCTTTTTGCCGGAGAAGGTATTGAGGTAATCGGTGTTGATTCCTCCGAAGAGATGCTATCGGTGGCTAAAGAAAATAATGATATTCTTTTCCTCTGCCAAAGGGCAGAAGAGCTCGATTTATTCGGCACGGTTGATGGAGCCGTCTGCCTTATGGACAGTGTTAACCATATAACCGATGAAGAAAATCTTAAAAAGGCTTTCGGCAAGGTTTCGCTTTTCCTTGAGAAAGGGTGCCTTTTTATCTTCGATGTTAACACCCTTTATAAGCACGCTTGTGTTTTAGGAAATAACACCTTTGTTTTTGAAGAAGAGGGAGTTTTCGGGGTTCGGCAAAATTCCTTTGATGAAGAAACACTCACAACCGATATTATGCTTGACTTCTTTGAGGAAAAGAACGGACTTTATGAAAGATATTCCGAAGACTTTTGCGAAAGAGCATATACTGAGGAACAACTTAAAAAGTGGCTTTTGGAGTGTGGACTTGAAACTCTCGGCATTTTTGGCGATTTAAGCCTCGAAAAACCAAAGGAATACACCGAAAGAATTTTCTTCGTAACCCGAAAAATATAGCAAATTTGTGATAGTTTTCGGTGTTGATACATATATATAGTATAGTGAATTTTTTATCAAAAAATTTTTCAAAAAAACCTTGACAATTAAATAACCTTATGATAATATAGTGTTTGTCGCCGGTGAGTGATAGCAAACCAGGCGCGGCTACAAGTGGGAGCATAGCTCAGCTGGGAGAGCATCTGCCTTACAAGCAGAGGGTCACAGGTTCGAGCCCTGTTGTTCCCACCAATGGCCTGGTAGTTCAGTTGGTTAGAACGCTAGCCTGTCACGCTAGAGGTCGTGGGTTCGAGCCCCATCCAGGTCGCCATTTGCCTCTGTAGCTCAGT
>JAZPXP010000106.1:0-2115 GCA_045543715.1 Acutalibacteraceae bacterium | reverse complement strand
GATATTTTACCGCCTAACTTCGTTTTGAGACTGTTTATAATGGCAGCGGCTATAACCCTTATGTTCTTTGTTGCTTATCTTCCTTGGCTTATTAAGGATATAAGAGCAAAGAAAAAAGTGAACATAGAAAAAGAAGTAGTTACAGTATAAAAAATAGATATACTTTTGGGAGACACTTCGTAAAGAAGTTTCTCCCAATTTCTTTTTTATTATAAAAATGACACTTTCGTTTTGAAAGTGTCATAGTGGGTTACATACTTTAATGAATCACTTATTTCAAAAAAACAACAAGTGATATTGTGAGACGGGTCTCACAGTGATATTCTTTTAGAATGCCTCGCCTATGGCGAGATATTTCTAAAAGAGTGATATGAAAACTTATCGGTTTTCGTGATATTATATTCGCCTAAAAAACTGTCCAAAGGACAATATCACGATGCGAAGCATCATATAACTGCGAAGCAATATAACTCGCCTTTAGGCGAATATAACTGAGGCACCTGCCGTAAGGAAGGTGCCTCAAGGTAGGTCTTTAATTTTTGTTTCAGGGTCCCGCACTGCCGTAATGCGCTTAAAATAACCTGACTTTTTGTCAGGTGGGTGCCGACCGTCTGGTTTCGAGCTCCCTTCTTCCGAACTCGGCACAGCCGCGGGAGGTCTGCATACCTGCCAAACGAGTTTTGGCCCCAAATAATAGGTTGTAGGGTTATATAAGTCGCGGTCCGCGAACAGCGCAGGACAAAATTTAATTATTTATTATCAATTTCAAAGAAATCTTCAAGGCGGTCAACGAAAGCATCGGCAACGGTTTCATATTCATCGTCATCTTCGATTTCATAGTAATATTCATCGCCGTCCTCTTCGCCAACCTTAACGATAACAAGCTCGCCGCTGTCCTCAAGCATTTTCTTGGGGTCCTCAAATGTTGGAAGAAGTGCTAAATATCTTCCCATATCGGTTTCAATTGCATCTAAAACCTCAAAGGTATATTCTTTGCCGTCATCATCAGCAAGGGTGATGAGGTCGGGATTATAATCATTGATTTGTTCACTCATAATAAAAATCTCCTTTAATATTATTGCCTATCCAAAGCATTTAAACCCGAATCAGATTTTGAAACAAGTATTTTATGCTTTGGCTAATTTAATTGTAATATGAAAAGACTTTTAAGTCAATGAGAAATTATAAACGACTGTTCTTATTTTTCTCAAACTCAATAACCTTTCTGAACTGTGTTTCATAAAGTTGGCGGTAGCCTTCACTTTTTTCGAGCATTTCCTCGTGAGAACCGTTTTCTGATATCGTTCCGTTTTCGAGCAGCATAATTTTATCTGCTGCCATAACGGTTGAGAGCCTGTGGGCTATAACAATACTTGTTCTGCCCTTCATAACATTATTGAGTGCTGACTGAATAAGGCTTTCGGAAACCGAATCAAGAGAAGATGTTGCTTCGTCAAGAATTAAGATTTTTGGGTTTTTAAGGATAACTCGGGCAATAGAAACCCTTTGCTTTTCGCCGCCCGAAAGCTTAAGCCCTCTGTTTCCAACAATAGTATCAAACCTATCAGGGAGCTTATCTATGAAGTCATAGATATTAGCAACCTTGCAGGCATTTTCGATTTCTTCCATTGAAGCCTCTGGCTTTGCATATAGAAGATTTTCAAGAATTGTTCCGTTAAACAGATAGGTATCCTGAGTTACCATACCGATATTTTTTCTAAGATACGAAAGCTCAAAATCCTTAACATTAACTCCTGAAATGCTGACATCGCCTTTTTTTGTATCATAAAGGCGGGGGATAAGACCGATAACGGTTGATTTGCCTGCTCCCGAGGTGCCAACTATTGCATACATTTTACCGTTTGGAACCTTGAAATCAACCCCCTTTAAAATTTCCTTTGAATTTTCATAGGAAAACTTAACGTTTTTAAATTCAACAAAACAATCGGAAAGGTCGGGCGTTTTCGGGTTTTCAGGGTTTTCGATTTCTACGGAGCGGTCAAGATATTCGAAGATTCTTGTGAAAAGAGCTAATGACCTCACGAAATCAACCTGAACATCAAGAAGCATTCTCACAGGCTGATACAGTCGGTTAACAAGGGCTACAACAACCGT
>JAZPXP010000105.1:0-4284 GCA_045543715.1 Acutalibacteraceae bacterium | reverse complement strand
AGCTACTACCGATGGTAATAAAACAGCAGACGAAGAGGGAAACTTTGTGGTTTCGTTAAGACCTGAAAAAACTTTGGGAATAGACGGAATTGATGTTGGAACAAAGGTTAAGGTTACCGAACTTGAAAAAGAGGGAAGCGGTTTTGCAGTAAAGGGCGGAGATAAAACCCGTGAGGTTGTTGTTTTAGAAAATGAGTGTGTTGGTGCAGAATTTGTTAATATTTATTCCCCAAAAGCTGTAACAGCTCAAAACATAAATGTAATCGGCGAAAAAATTCTTGAAGGCCGTGAATGGCAAGATGGTGATAGCTTCACCTTTTTGCTGCAGCAAAAAAGCGATGGAAAATGGACGGATTTAGCCACAAAAAGCATCACATACAGTTCTGAAAATAAAGATTTTAACCAGTTTGATTTTAATGATTTGATGGATGAAACTTCGTTTGATGGCGTTGGCTGTTATGAATTCAGGTTGCTTGAGGTAAAGGGCAGTCTTGGCGGAATGGTTTATGATGAAAGTTCTAAAGATTTCAGTATAATTGTTACTGATTTTGATATGGATGGACTTCTCGAAATATCCGATGTTAAATCGGTTCAAAATGTATCGGTTGAAAAGACGAACGGAAACTTTGATTTGTATATAGCCTTTAATAATAAGTTCCAAGGCTTTGATGATATAAGCCTTGATATAACGGTTAATAAAACTGTTAAGAATATGGGTGCTAAAACTATAAGTCCTGAGGGATTTGAATTTGTTCTCGAAAATGTTGATAGCGGCGAGAAATTGGAGCTTAAATCAGATAAAAACGGCGAAGCGGTATTTAATCTGCATTTTACTGAGTCGGATATAGGAAAGAACCTCGAATATAAGCTTTATGAAATTAAGGGCTTTAAAAAGGGAGTTACCTATGACGATAATGTTTACAGGATAACTGTTAATATATCTGAAGATTCGGATAATAAACTTAAAGCCGCTACAACTTTGAACGGCAAGGAAGTCGGAAATATAGAGGCGGATTTCATAAATGTTTATTATGGTGAAGATGGTAGTCCGCCGACAACAGGGGATAACAGCAACACTTTATTCTGGTTTATCACAATGATTTTAAGTGCGGCTTCCTGTGTAATTCTGATTATTTTGGAAAAAACAAAGGTTAATAAATAAAATTTCGGCCCCCTCGTAGAAATGCTCTTAGCGAACATTTCTACAGCTCTATTCGCCTTTCAGTCGAGTGTTATTTGCTTCGCAAGTTTACGGGCGAATAGAATATCACTAAACCCGTAGGGTTTAATATCACTTTCTTTTGGAAATATCTCGCCATAGACGAGGAATTTTCAAAAGAAAATATCACGCTGACTTTAGTCAGCATATCACTTAACAGACAAAAAGAAAGAGAAGACTCGCCCTAAAAAACGAATCTTCTCTTTTCTGCCTCTGTGGGTTTGGTCTACTGCCCAAGTGCATTTGTACATACAAATGCTATACTGGTTCTAACACGATATATTATTCTATGCTAAAACAAAAACTTCGCTAACTACATTTCGCATCAGCTGAGGGGGCTTTGGTTTTCGGATATAAGCATTTTTTCTTCGGTTGCTATATTCTCGGTGTTTGATATAAGGGCAGTAAGTATTAGGCCGTCAGGCGTTTCGCTAATGTTACTTTCTACTATAGAAGAGCCACTTTTAAGTTTTTTCGCAAGGCTGTTTTCAAGCTCTGTTTTTAATTGCTCTTTAGTGTAGGTTAGCTTATAGGTTTCATAAAAATTAAAGGTTTTGCTGTGTATCCTCAAAGGCAGGTCTTTTCCTAAGAAGGATAATGATTTTGTTTCTTTAAAGGATTTATATTCCCCATTTTCTTCTCCTAAAAACAATGGGAATTTAAGGCTGAAAATTTCCAAAACCTTTTTAGTTTTTTTCTTTGAGCTATTGATGGTTTTTTCGGTTTTATATTTGCCCTCTAACTTTATTTCCTCAACAGTTTCGGCGGTAATGGTGCCTTGTGATTTTACAAAGTGGGTTCCGCTTAATTTTTCAATAACACCCGAAACCAAAACATCACCCTTTTTAACCGTATCTCCGGTTTTAACAAGGCAGTTTCCGGAAACAATATCAATCTTTTTTATTATTCCGTCTGCAGAGGCTTTAAGGTTTGAGGGAGAGGTGGTATCGGCTTCGGTTTTCTTGCGCTCGCTAACATTAACCCCAAGCCTTGAGCCTTCTATGTTAAGGGAAGCCCAAGCAAGTTTATCAAGCTTTAAAAGTAAACGCTCGCGGTCGGTTTTAGTATGTATAGAGGATTTTTTAACCCCTTCTTTTATACCGATTTTTTCGCAGGCTGAAAGTATCTGAGAATTGCTCACAGTTTCATTTCCGTTTATATCAATAACCCATATAAAACCAGACATTACTTTTAAAAAAGCGATAAAAATAACCGCTCCGACAAGAAGCCCTGAGCGTTTATTATATTTTGCTGTTTTAAAGGGCAGTCCCTGTTTTTTTAGAATATGGGCTTTTATTCCGCTTTTCCTTATAATAGAACGAAGCCTTTTAAAATCCTTAGACAAAATATTACTTTCTATTCCTTTTTTGGTGAGCCTAGAATCCCAAAGGGATATGCGGTTTTTGGCGGTTAGATTAAGTATTTTTTCACTAAAATCACCCGTGAACAAAACCGTTACATAACCCATAAAAAACCTATATAACCACAGCATAAATTCTTCCTCCTAATTAAATTCAATAGAGGAGATTTTACCCTTAACAGTTATCCGTTTTTCCTCGAAAACTGATATGTTAAAGCTCTTTCCGCAAAGGATTATTGCGCCTTTTTGAAGCTTTAAGTGAAGGTAATCGTCCCTATATTCAAACACCCCGAGGCAACCCTCGATAACAATCTGGTTTTTGCCGAAAATTTCAATATGCGAGCTAGTCAGCATATCGGTATCTATAATGCCGTCACTAAGACCCGACATATTCCATTTTTCCTTGCGTTTTTCCTTTTCGATTTTAAGCTTTTTTGCCACCTTAAAACCTCCGTTCCTATCTAATATATGATAAAAAAACCAGAATAATTCTGGCATATATATAATTAGGGGGGATGTAAATGAGAAAGCTTAATATTTTTATGAGTTGTTTGGTTGTGGTTTTTATTGTTTTATTATTCAAAGATCCTGAAATTTGCAAAAACGGCATTATAAGGGGAATTCTGCTTTCGGGAAGGGTTATAGTTCCTTCACTCTTTCCTATAATGGTTTGTTTACTTTTTTTACAAAACGCTAATTTCTTTAAGCTTTTTGATTTTTTAAACCCTTTAACAAATAAAATTTTTCGGCTTTCTTCTAATGAGTTTTGCATATTTTTGTTATCCCTTTTGGGAGGTTATCCCGTTGGTGCAAAACTTTTATCGGAGGCCGATTTGGATGATAAAAAAGCAACACTAATGCTTAATTACTGCATAAATGCAGGCCCTGGGTTTATAGTTTCTGCTATCGGGTTTGGAATTTTAAATTCTAAAGAAACAGGTATTTTGCTACTCTTCTCTCATATTTTAAGTTCGTTTATTTTGTGTTTCATAACTTCCTTTTTTATGCCTTGCGCCAATATTCAAAATAAAAAACCCCAAGCCTTAAATCTCTCTGATAACTTTGTTCTCTCGACCTATAAGGCTTCCGAGAGCATTCTTTCGATTTGCAGTTTTGTTATTTTATTTTCGGGGATAAATGCTTATCTTGTTGGGGTTTTAAAACCTTTATCATTCTTACTCGAAATAACAAACGCAGTTACATACACAAAAAATATATATTTAATTTCATTTTTGTTAGGTTTTTCGGGTATTTGCGTTTGGTTTCAGATTTTTTCATCCGCTAAAAAAATAAAAATAGATTTATTGTTTTTTATAATTTCAAGGCTTCTTCACGGAGTTTTAAGTGTAGGCATCACTTGGCTTTTAGCTCAAATTTTTGGGTTTTCGGTCCAAACTATCTCAAATGGCAGTGTTTTTGTTAAAAATATGGTTTATTCAACCCCCGTTTTAAGTCTATGCTTACTTATTATGGCGATGATTTTCATAATTTCCTTGCAAACTAAAAAATATGCTGGTAAAATAACAGAGGATATGATATAATTTGGCAGAAAGGGTGGTTTTATGCCGAAAAAGGTTTTCAATAAGAAATTAGAAAAGCGTTGCGGATACTGCATTTTCGGCAGAAAAAGCGAGTTTTCTAATGAGGTTATGTGTATTAAAAAGGGAATAACCGATGTTAATGATTTTTGCAGAAAATTTAAATA
>JAZPXP010000104.1:0-9263 GCA_045543715.1 Acutalibacteraceae bacterium | reverse complement strand
CTTGTTTGGTTTAAATCGGATGATTTGCCGATATTTATAGCCTTTTTAATGGTATTACCGATGATATGGTCAACCGTGAAATCGGGGCTTGATAATATTGATAAAAATTATCTTGAACTGGCTCGGGTTTATAAACTTGATAATATTAAAACTTTTTTCGAGATTAAACTCCCCTTTATTTTGCCTTCCCTCGTTTCAACCGCATTAACAGCCTTAGGTTTTGCTTGGAAATCGGGCGTTGCCGCTGAGGTTATATGCCGACCCTCTAATTCTCTCGGCAATATGCTTCAAGAGGCTAAAATTTATATCGAAACGGCTGAAGTTTTTGCAATAACCGCCGTTGTTGCTCTCCTTTCAATTATTCTTGAAAACATTATCAAAGCGGTTGTTAGGAGGTATTCAAAATGATAAAACTCCAGAATATCTCATTTGCATACGGCGAAAAACAAGTTCTTAAAGACTTTTCATTAGAGATTAAAAATGGTGATAGAATTTGTCTTTTCGGGCAGAGCGGTTGCGGAAAAACCACCCTTTTACGATTGATTTTAGGGTTAGAAAACTTAAAAAAGGGCAAAATCACTATTAAAAAAGGTCTTAAACCCTCTATTGTTTTCCAAGAAAACAGAATGCTCCCCTTTAAATCGGTTATAGATAATATCACTCTCTTTGGTGCTGATAAAGAAACTGCTTTAGAAAATCTTAAAGCACTTGGAATCCCAGAAACTGCCGATTTAAAACCCGAAGAGTTATCTGGCGGTATGGAAAGAAGAGCGGCAATTGCCAGAGCATTAAGTCAAGATTTCGATTATCTTTTACTTGATGAACCGTTTACAGGGCTCGACCAAGCAACATTAAAAATAACTGCAAAGCATATTCTAAAGGTTGCGAAAGATAAGCCGATTATCCTCATCACCCACTCTCAAGATGAAGCAAAGCTACTTGATGCAAAGATAATAAACATATAAAATCAAAGCCTCACCCTTTGGTGAGGCTTTGTTATTTAGTTTAAAGCATAATTTATACAATCATTTATTTTTTGTGTATTATTCTTAATGGTGTTTTGAATATTATCACCATAGGTGATTCTTCTCATAACATCCCATTTAAACAGGTTATTTGTATTCTTAGAGTTGTTCGCATAATTTCCATGAATAATAGCAAGGTTGCCTGAAATCAATCTATCGCAAAGTGCTTTATTCGCAGCGCTCATTTCATATTCATCGGCAACAGTATCCTTAAATGTCGACCAAAACTTTGCAAAGGCAACCGCAACTCTCGGGTCAGATGAGCCTTTGCCTGCACAAATAGCACTTAGCCAACCTGTTGGATATCCACTTTTAGCCTCAGCAGCATTTTGTGGAACGGGAACAATACCGAGGTTATCGATATTCTTGCCGAAAGCTGCGTGTCCTTCGGCTACCATAGCATATTCGGCATATTTTTGGCTTTCTTCAACTGTGCAATAAGTTTTGCCATCCAAGAAACCAAAAATTCCATTGTTATTGTAAGAACAAATACCGTTTTGGAATAAGGTTTGAGCAATTTGCATTTTTTGATGTATTTTGTTATTGCTAAACCAATTCATAACAGGTCTTTCGTTTATCCAATCCCAAAGAGAAATTCCAGCCGACATGGGAACGGTATAGAAACTAAATTTATCATCACCAAAAGAATAACCGCTTTTTGTTTTAGAAGCCAACTCAATAAATTTATTCCAAGACCAGTTACCGTTATTATAAAGTGTTAACGGGTCTTCCATACCGCTTTGAGCGAACAACAACTTGTTATAATAAATTACCAAGGGATAAATAGCGTGGTCTCCTGCAACAACACCGCTAAGCTTACCATCATAAACAAAACGGGCAGAATTTGCGATATCTATGCCGCCTTTACCCGTATCATAATCGGCAGTAGTCATATATGGACTTAAATCCTCAACAACCTCTAGTATTGGCATTTCAGGGAATTTTGAGCCATGCATATAAACAATATCATATGCCTCTCCCGAAAGCATTCTTGAATAAACATTATTCGCGTAACTATTAAAATCAACCGATTTTATATCAATTTTGCAATTATATTTGCTTTCAAATGCTGAAACAAGTCTTGAAAAATCATTGGTCTTAAAAATTGGCTCGGTAGTAATAGCCATTGTAAAAGTTTTTCCCTTAAAATCAAGACCCTTTTCCATTGGCTCGCTTCCGGTTGCTATCTTTATAGCATTAACAAGTGTAATCCTCTTACCTTCCTTGCCAACAGCGTTTTTAGTTGCCGAAATAACATTTTCATCATCGGTAATTTCAGGGGTTGATACTTTGGGATTAGAATTTATAACCGAAGAATTACCGCTGTTACCTGAAGGATTTGAAGATACTGTTTCATCATCAGAATAATCATTATAATCGTTATAATCATTATAATTATCTTCAATATCGCCGATATCCAAATCCGATGGAATTAAATCTTTTAAATCAAGAGTTACTCCAGTACCATCAGAGGAATTGCCAAATGTTAATTTAACATTTTCACATCCCGTAAAAGAAAGCAACAACATACAAGAAAGCAAAAAGACTGAAAACCGTTTTAACATAGGGCAACGCCTCCTTAAATATTCTATGTCTATTATATACTATTTTCCAAAATAATACAATTGACAAAACTGTTAAATTTCGACCCCTCCTCGTTTATGCATTTTACACAATTTATGTTGCTTTGAAATTATCTTTTTGACTAAATTCCCAAAAAGCAAAAATATCGAGATATCACTTGACTTTAGTACGCTAATGTGGTAGAATGTTAAAGTATTAAATTTCGGGAGTAGAAATTATGACAAAACTTAAATCAAACGATGCCGACAAGCTATTTAAAGCAATAGTTTCTCTTAAAGATGAAAAGGAATGTGCCGCTTTCTTTGATGATATCTGCACAATTCAAGAGCTTGAAGCCTTAGTTCAGCGTTTTGAGGTTGCCTGTCAGTTAGACGAAGGCAAGAGCTATGTCGATATCAATAAAACAACGGGTGCGAGCACTGCAACAATATGCCGTGTCAGCAAATGCCTTAATTACGGTGATGGCGGTTATAAAACCGCTATTGAAAGAGTAAAGGAGGCAAAATAATGTTCTTTGATGAAAGCTTACTCAAATATGATGAAAAAGCGATTTTAAGTCTTCGCAGTCTTTATAACGAATATAATTACCGTCAATTCAAGATGAGCAAATTTGAGGAATATGACCTTTATTCCAAAAACAAGGACTTCCTTGTATCCGATGGCGTTATAACCTTTAACGATACAAACGGCAAGCTCTTAGCATTAAAGCCTGACGTTACTTTATCGATTATAAAGAATGTTAAGGAGCAAGATGAGGTTCAACGTTTTTATTATAATGAGAATGTTTACCGCATTTCCGAAGAATCGCATTCTTATAAAGAAATAATGCAAACAGGTCTTGAATGCTTTGGTAATATAACCTCTAAAGAGGTTTGTGAGGTGGCTTTCCTTGCCGCAAAAAGTCTTTCAATGCTCTCAAGTAACTTTATGCTTAATATTGCCGATATAGCCCTTGTTCGTTCTTTACTTGATGACTATAATGTTGCGAACACAGAAACAGCCATAACTGCAATTAAAGAAAAAAATTCCGAGCTTTTGAAATCGGTTTGTGAAGAAAATTCATATAAAGCACTTATTTGTCTTATAAAGAGTTTTGAAAGCTATGAAAAAGCTCTTGACTCTTTAAATGATATTTGCCTTTCCCCTGCTTCAAAAGCCGCTTTTTTAGAGCTTAAGGAAACTGCCGATTACCTTAAAGCTGAGGGATTCAAAAAAAATATAAACATTGACTTTTCAATTATCAGCCGTTCAGGATACTATAGTGGTATAGTTTTCAAAGGCTTTATAAACGGAATTGCTTCAAGAGTGCTTTCGGGCGGAAGATATGATAAACTTATGAAAAAGATGGGCAGAACCTCAGGTGCGGCCGGCTTTGCCGTTTATCTTGATACCCTCGAACGCCTTGAAGACAATGAAAATCAAGAAAAAGATATTATAAACATTGCTCTTCCAAAAGGCAGACTTGGCGAAAAGGTTTATGATATGTTTGAAAAGGCAGGTTTTCCCTGTCCCTCAATTAAGGAAACCAACCGCAAGCTGATTTTCGAAAACGAAGATTTAAAAATCAGATATTTCTGGGTTAAGCCCTCAGATGTTGCTATCTATGTTGAAAGAGGTGCGGCAGATATCGGTGTTGCGGGCAAGGATATCCTCCTTGAATATGAGCCCGATGTTTATGAGCTATTAGACCTTAATATCGGTAAGTGCAAAATGGCAGTAGCTGCAAAGAAAGATTTTGCGGACGATACCACGAAAACGCTCAGGGTTGCAACCAAGTTTTCAAACATTGCTAAAAAATATTATTCTGAAAAATGCCGTGATATAGATATTATCCACCTTAACGGCTCAATCGAAATAGCACCGATTTTAAATCTTTCAGATGTTATAGTTGATATTGTTGAAACGGGCAAAACCTTGCTCGAAAACGATTTGGCACCCTTTGAAACCATTGTTCCAATAAGTGCAAGACTAATTTCAAACAAATCAAGCTATAGTTTTAAAACAGAAAAAATAGAAGAAATCAATAAGAAACTAAAAATTCAGGTGAACAAAGATAATGATTAAAATTATAAAATACGGCGAGGTTTCAGCCGATGAAATTTTTGCAAGAGGAAAAACAAGCTTTGATGTTTCAGATATAGTTACTGATATTATAGAAAACGTTAAAGCAAACGGCGATAAAGCCCTTTTTGAATACTGTGAAAAATTTGATAAAGCAGTTCTTTCTTCCCTAGAGGTAACAAAGGAAGAAATAGAAGAAGCATTTGAAAATGTTGAGCCCAAATTTATCGAAATAATTAAAGAGGCCGCCGAAAATATAAAAGAATTTCATAAAAAACAGCTTAAAGAGGGCTTTGAAATCAAAAAAGAAAACGGCGTTGTTGTTGGACAAAAGATTACACCTATTGAAAAGGTTGGTCTTTATGTTCCCGGAGGCACTGCAGCTTACCCCTCAACAGTTTTAATGGATAGTATTCCCGCCAAAATTGCAGGCTGCAGCGAAATTTGTATAACAACTCCCCCATCGGAAAACGGCAAGGTTAACCCTGTTATTTTAGCTGCCGCAAAAATTGCGGGGGTTGACAGAATTTTTAAGGTTGGCGGTGCTCAGGCAGTTGCCGCTTTGGCTTATGGCACTGAGAGTATCCCGAAGGTTGATAAAATCGTAGGTCCTGGTAACGCCTTCGTTGCCGAAGCTAAGCGTCAGGTTTTTGGCTTGGTTTCAATTGATATGATAGCCGGACCGAGCGAAATTTTGGTTATTGCTGATTCAAAAAGCAACCCCGAATATGTTGCGGCAGACCTTTTATCTCAAGCGGAGCACGATAAAATGGCAAGTGCCGTTTTAGTTACCGATAGCGAAGAATTAGCTAACAAAGTAAGCCAAGAACTTGAAAAGCAGATACCCTTGCTTTCAAGAGAAGAAATTGCAAGAACTTCTATTGATACAAACGGTAAGATTATTATTGCCGATAACTTTGATGATGTTATCGCAGTTTCTAACGAAATCGCACCCGAGCATTTAGAGCTTGTTGTTGATGAGCCCTTTAAATATCTTGATAAGATTAAAAATGCGGGCAGCATCTTTATGGGAAGATATTGTCCCGAGGCTTTGGGCGATTATTTTGCAGGACCTAACCACACTCTTCCAACCTCTGGGACAGCCAGATTTTCAAGTGCATTATCGGTTGATGATTTTGTTAAGAAAAATCAGTATGTTTACTATACTAAGGAAGCTTTAGAAGAGGTTGGCGAAAAAGTTGCTTTCTTTGCAGAAAAGGAAGGACTTACCGCCCACGCGAAAAGTGCAGTAGTTAGAATTGAGAGGAAATAAAATGAGTAAATTTCTCAATGAAAAATACGAAAAGCTAAAGGCTTATACCCCAGGTGAACAACCAAGGGATAAAAAATATATAAAGCTTAACACAAATGAGTCTCCCTATCCGCCCTGTAAGGCGGTTATAGATGCGATAAATGAGGATGAAATAAAAGATTTAAGACTTTACTCAGACCCTGAATCAAAATGTCTTAAAGAAGCTATTGCCAAGCTTTATAACTGCGAAAGCCGTAACATTTTCGTTTCAAACGGCTCGGATGATATTTTAAACTTTTCCTTTATGGCTTATGGCGAAAAGGGTGCTATTTTCAACGATATAACTTATGGTTTTTATTCTGTCTTTGCCGAGCTTCATAATGTAACCCCAACAATAATACCTTTAAAAGAAGATTTTAGTGTTGACATAAGCTGTTTTTTAGGGCAAAATAGGTTTATTGTTTTAGCAAACCCCAACGCCCCAACAGGTATTGCACTTCCCATTTCAACAATAGAGGAAATTGTTAAATCAAACCCCGATTCAATAGTTTTAATTGATGAGGCTTATGTTGATTTTGGCGGAGAAAGTTGTGCTGAACTCACTAAAAAATACGATAATCTTCTCTGCGTTCAAACCTTTTCGAAATCAAGGAGTTTAGCAGGTGCTAGACTCGGATATGCAATAGCAAACCAAAAGATTATAGAAGACCTCGAAAAAATCAAATATTCAACTAATCCATATAATATTAACCGCTTAACAAATGCGGCAGGTATTGCGGCAATAGAGAATAATGATTATTTCAAGGCTAATTGCGAAAAGATTATCAAAACCAGAGCAAAGGTTACAAAAGAACTTGAAAATCTTAGGTTTAAAGTTCTACCCTCTAAAGCTAACTTTATCTTTGCAAAATCCGATAAAATCGGCGGCAAAGAGCTATATGAAGCCTTAAAGGAAAATGGCGTTTTAGTCCGCCATTTTGAAAATGAAAGAATTAAGGAATATAACAGAATAACTATTGGCTCAGCCGAAGAAATGGAAATATTCATAACTAAAGTTAAAGAAATTTTAGGAGAAAAATAAAATGAGAATTGCAGAAGTTAACCGTAAAACAAACGAAACTGATATTAGCTTAAAGTTAAATCTGGATGGAAGCGGTAAAAATGAAATTAGCACAGGTTGCGGATTTTTAGACCATATGCTAACCCTCTTCTCTTCGCACTCAAAATTCGATTTGAAGATTTCCTGCAAGGGTGATACCTATGTTGATTATCACCATACAGTTGAGGATATCGGTATTGCTTTAGGTCAGGCTCTAAAAGAAGCTCTCGGCGATAAGAGAGGTATTATCCGCTATGGCAGTATGCTTCTTCCTATGGATGAGGCACTTATCCAGACCGCAGTTGATATCTCAGGCAGAGATTATTTAAGCTTTGGTCTTGATATTCCCGCTGAAAAGGTTGGGGATTTTGATACCGAGCTTGTTGAAGAATTTTTCTTGGGATTTGTTAGAAATTCCGATATCACTCTTCACATAAATCAGCTTGCGGGCAAAAACTCTCACCACATAATTGAGGGTGCTTTCAAATCTGTTGCAAGGGCTCTTAAAATGGCGGTTGCAATTGATAAAGAAAATATAGATGAAATTCCATCAACCAAAGGTGTTCTTTAAATGATAGCAATAATTGATTATGGGGTTGGAAACCTCTTTTCCCTGACCTCTTCTTTTAAAAAAATCGGTGCAGAGGTTGTTGTTACAAACGATATTGAGATAATCAAAAAAGCCGATAAGTTGGTGCTTCCGGGTGTTGGTGCATTTGGAGATGCAGCTGAAAAACTTAAAAAAAGCGGACTTGATAAGGTGATTATAGAAGAAGCAAATAAAGGCAAACAACTTCTTGGTATTTGTCTTGGAATGCAGTTGCTTTTTGATAAAAGCCTTGAATATGGCGAGCATAAGGGCTTGAGATTAATCTCGGGAGAGGTTATTCCTATGGAAAACAACATCCCAAAAAGCTTAAAAATTCCGCATATAGGATGGAATGCTCTCAAATTTCATAACCCTTCTCCCCTTTTTAAATATATAAACGAGGGAGACTGTGTTTATTTTGTTCATTCCTTTTATGCTGAAAATTGCGATAGTTCACTAATCGCTTCAAGTGAATACGGAAGACAAATAACTGCCGCTGTTCAAAAAGATAATATTTTTGGCTGTCAATTTCATCCCGAAAAAAGCGGCAATGTTGGTCTAAACATTTTAAAGGCATTTTGCGAATTAGGAGACTTATAATGAATATTTTCCCTGCGATAGATTTATATGACGGTAAGGCTGTAAGGCTTTTAAAAGGCGACTATCAGAATATGACCGTTTATAGTGATAACCCCTTGGAAATTGCAAAGGATTTTGAAAACAAGGGTGCAAAATATTTACATATGGTTGATTTGGAGGGTGCAAAGTTTGGTACAACTCCAAATCTTGAAACCGTTAAAAAAATTGCAAATGAAACCTCCCTTTTCACCGAAATCGGCGGCGGCATTCGTTCTATGGAAACGGTTGAAAAGTATCTCGAAAACGGTGCCCAACGAGTAATTCTCGGAACTGCAGCCGTAGAAAACCCTGAGTTTTTAAAAGAAGCGGTTTTGAAATACGGTGATAAAATCGCCGTTGGCGTTGATATAAAGGACGGTTTTGTTGCTATAAAGGGTTGGCTTGAAAAAAGTGAGTATTCCGGCTCCCAGTTTTGCGAAATGATGCAGAATATAGGCGTTAAAACCCTTATTTGCACCGATATCTCAAAGGATGGTGCAATGCAGGGCACAAACCGAGAGCTATATAAAGAGTTATCAGAAAAATTCAGTATAAATATTGTAGCATCGGGCGGTGTTTCCTCTATTGATGATATAATCGCTCTTAGAAAGCTTAATCTTTACGGAGCAATAATCGGTAAAGCTTATTATATCGGTGCCATAAAACTAGAAAAAGCCTTGGAGGCAGCAAAATGATAACCAAAAGAATTATTCCTTGCCTTGATGTTAAAAACGGCAGGGTTGTTAAAGGGGTTAACTTCAAAGATTTAAATGATGTTTCCTCCCCTGTTGAGCTTGGAAAATATTATAGTGATTCGGGGGCAGATGAACTTGTTTTCTATGATATAACCGCCTCAAGTGATGGAAGAAAGCTATTTACAGATATTTTAAAAGAGGTTGCCTCTAATATCTTTATTCCCCTAACTGTTGGCGGAGGAATTAACACTATTGAAGATTTTGACCGTGTTTTAAAATGTGGTGCGGATAAGGTAAGCGTTAATTCTGGAGCCATTAAAAACCCTCAGCTGATTTCTGA
>JAZPXP010000103.1:0-2827 GCA_045543715.1 Acutalibacteraceae bacterium | reverse complement strand
GTGTTACTAAGGATGGCGAAATGACCTCTGTTGGTATGAATGAACAACCGATTTTAGATGGTGATAAATTTGAAATTACATATACCATCAGTTAAGCTTAGAGAAACGCTTGTTTTAACCCTACTCGGCGTTTTAATGTATGTTTCTCAGGTTATAATGTCGCAGCTGCCGAATATAGAAATAGTTTCACTTCTTATAATTCTTATAACACGGAAATTTGGAGGTAAAGCTTTTCTGGCGGTTTATGTGTTTGTGGGTCTTGAAGTGTTAACCTACGGGCTTTCGATGTGGGTTATCAACTATCTTTATGTTTGGGCAATTTTGTGTTTAGTTGTTTGTATTCTAAGAAAAATTGATAATGTATGGGTTTATACCTTGCTTTCATCAATTTATGGGCTTTTCTTTGGAACGCTATGCTCAATTCCGTATTTTTTAACAGGCGGTTTTGCTTTTGGTATTTCTTATATTGCAAGTGGCCTTGGTTTTGATTTGTTGCACTGCGGTGGCAATTTTATAATAACACTTTTGCTTTATAAACCCTTGAAAAATGCACTTGATAAGGCTATAAAATTATAATTCTATCCTCAGTAGAGTCTTGAAAATAAACTCTACTGAGGATATTTTTTTGGTAGAACGAAAATTTTAACGATTATATTGAAAACTTTTAAAAAAAGTGTAAAATTTAAATATAATCTTTTTTAAGGAGAAAATTATGAGTTTTAAAATTATAACAGATTCGGCTGCGAATTTAACTGATGAACAAATTAAAAATTATGGTGTTGAAATTCTTTCCCTTAAATATAATATCGAGGGCAAGGAATACGATAGCTACATAAAGGGCGAAAAGACCGATTTTGCTCCTGTTTATAAATTGCTTCGTGAAAAAGCAATGATAACAACCTCTCTTGCAAACAGGGGAGACTGCGATAAGGTTATTAAGCCTGTTTTAGAAAACGGTGAGGATGTTTTAGTTCTTGCTTTCTCTTCGGGTCTTTCGGGCACTTGCCAGAATATTATGCTTGCCGCAGAAGATTATAAAGAAATGTTCCCTGATAGAAAGATTATCGTTGTTGATACACTTTGTGCTTCTATGGGACAGGGTATGGCAGTTCATTATGCTGCTAAGCTTAAAGAAGAGGGAAAATCTATTGGGGAAGTAGCAGAATGGGTTGAAAACAATAAGCTTTCAATTGCCCATATTTTCACTATCGATGATTTGTTTTTCTTAAAACGTGGCGGCAGACTTTCGGGTACAAGCGCAGTTGTTGGTACCTTGCTTGGAATTAAACCGTTACTTCATATGGCGGATGACGGTAAGCTTTATGTTACAGGTAAAGCAAGAGGCAGAAAAGCAACCTTGGAGCACCTTGCAAATTCGCTTGAGGAAAAGGGTGTAAACGTTAGAGACCAGGACATCTTTATTGTTCATGGCGACTGCATTGAGGATGCCGAAACCCTCGGCAAAATGATTAAGGATAGATATAATGTTAAGTCAATAACCTATAATATCTTGGACCCCGTAATCGCCGCACATGCCGGCCCCGGAACACTTGCCGTCTTCTTTATCGGAAAAGAAAGGTAAAATTAAAAGACCGCTTCAAGCGGTCTTTTATTATGTCATTTTTTCCTGTTTAACCTTATGGTCGATAATGTGGCGTGAGGCGAGTTCTTTTTTGATATCATCAACACTAATACCCATTTCAACCATCATAACCATTATATGATATGCAAGGTCTGCAACCTCATAAACAGTTTCTTTCTTATCATCTGCTTTTGAGGCAATGATAACCTCGGTGCATTCTTCGCCGATTTTCTTTAAAATCTTATCAATTCCTTTTTGGAAAAGATAGGTTGTATATGAGCCCTCGGGCAAGGTTTCTTTTCTATCTTTTAATAGGTTATAAAGTCCATCCATAGAAAAGGCAGAGTTGCCTTCGCTTTCGAAAATGGTCTCGGTAAAGCAACTGTCAGTACCCTTATGACAAGCAGGACCGTCCTTCTTAACCAAAACTGTTAAAGCGTCCCTATCGCAGTCTGCAGTAATTGAAACGATATGCTGATAATTTCCGCTCGTTTCTCCCTTAAGCCATAATTCATTTCGTGAACGGCTATAAAAACAGGTGAGCTCTTTTTCCATAGAAATTTTAAGGCTTTCCTTATTCATATAAGCTAAAGTTAAAACCTTTTTAGTTTCTGCATCAACAACAATGGCGGGAATAAGACCATTGCTATCAAATTTAAGTTCATCAATATTAAACATTGTTTTCTCCTTTAAGTTCTGACAATAATATTATTCTTTTTAAGTGTTTCTTTAAGATGAGAAATCTTAACCACACCGAAATGGAAAATAGAAGCTGCAAGCCCCGCATCAATATCTGGTATTTCCTTAAAGAGCTTTATAAAATCTTCTTCTGAACCCGCTCCGCCTGATGCGATAACGGGAACATTAACAGCTTCACACACTTTTCTTAGCATTTCTATATCAAAGCCCTTTTTAACTCCGTCTGTATCTATAGAGTTAACTACAACCTCTCCCGCGCCAAGCTCAACACATTTCTTAATCCAGGAAATAGCCTCCATCCCCGTATCCTCTCGGCCGCCTTTGGCAAAAACCCTGAACTCTCCGCCAACCCTTTTAATATCGGCAGAAATAACAACACATTGGTTGCCGTATTTCTGAGCCGCTTCAGAAATCAGCTGAGGGTTTTTAATGGCTCCAGAATTAACGCTTACCTTATCCGCACCACATTTTAAAACACGGTCAAAATCTTCAATAGTGTTAATTCCTCCGCCAACAGTTAGGGGAATAAAGATATTAGAGGCAACC
>JAZPXP010000102.1:0-4857 GCA_045543715.1 Acutalibacteraceae bacterium | reverse complement strand
GCTATACAGTTATTGGAAAACCGCCAAATATCTTTATCGCAAGAACCGATGCCTTAAGAAAAGTTGGCTATGACAAAAATATCAGAATGATAGACCACCACGAATTTTTCCTCAGAGCCTCGGGGGAAATTGTTTCTGTTTTTGATAAAAATTCCTTTGTCTTCCACAGGCATAATTTTTTAGATAAGAATTATCTTAAATACCGCTCTGATTATCATGGGGATAAAAAATATATCAGTGTAAAAATTTCTTCCTGGCTTTCGGGAAAACTTGACAAATAAACATTTGTTCGGTATAATTGTATTATAATTTTTCCTCAGTGGTGATATAAATGTTTGAAGATGATTTTGGGAGAAAATGTTGCTTTACGGGTTACAGGCCTTCTAAATTTCCTTTTAGTATGGATAGGGAGGATAAGGACTATAAAAAGTTCGAAAACGCTCTCATAGATAAGCTGATGAGTCTTGCACGCGATAACTGCCGAGTTTTTTACAGCGGAATGGCTATGGGGTTTGATATAATCGCCGCCGAGACCGTTTTAATGCTTAAAGAGGCTTATGATACTCCGCTAAAACTTGTCTGCGTTTTGCCCTTTGAAAACCAAAGTGAAGCATATACTTCCTATTGGAGAAAAAGATATGAAAAGGTTTTAAGGCGGGCTGATGAGGTTATTGTGCTCTCAAAGGAATACTATCAGGGCTGTTATCAGCAAAGAAATATCTATATGGTTGATAACTGCGATTATGTTTTGACCTGGTATGACGGAAAGCCCGGAGGCACCCGAAACACCCTTGATTATGCAGCTCAAAAGGGAAGACATATTTTTAACGTTAACTCTAAAGGAAGCGATAATTTCGGCATTCAGACCGCAATAGAGCTTATATAATCGGCATTTTTAACAAAACCTCTGCTGAATTTCAGCAGGGGTTATATCTTTATATAAATATTTATAAACTATATTGACAATGGGAAATTATAGCGGTATAATTGTATACAATTATACGAGAGGTGATATTATGCTCGAACTTTCGAACACCACTAATTTGCTTGAACAGGATACTTATAAGTATTCACTTCAGGATGTTAAGGACCCGAATTTATATAGGGACTTTTATACATACGAGGATATCCCGAAGATAGCTTTTAACCACCGCAGAGTGCCGATGGGTATGCCTAAGGATATCTGGATTACTGACACTTCCTTAAGAGACGGTCAGCAATCGGTTGAACCATACACTGTTAAGCAGATAGTTGACCTTTATAAGCTGATGTCGAAGCTTGGCGGACCTTACGGAATTATTCGCCAGACCGAGTTTTTTGTTTATAGCAAAAAGGATAGGGAAGCGATTGCTAAATGTCAGGAATTGGGGCTTAAATTCCCCGAGATTACAACCTGGATTAGAGCCAGCAAGGAAGACTTTAAGCTTGTTAAGGATTTGGGAATAAGAGAAACGGGAATTTTGGTTTCTTGCAGTGATTATCATATTTTCAAAAAACTAAAGAAAACAAGAAAAGAGGCGATGGATGGTTATCTTGCCACCGTTGCTGAGGCTTTTGAGGCAGGGGTTATGCCGAGATGCCATCTTGAAGATATAACAAGGGCTGATTTTTATGGCTTTGTTGTTCCGTTTGTTAATGAATTGATGAAGATGTCAAGGGATGCAGGTATTCCCGTTAGAATCAGAGCTTGCGACACTATGGGCTATGGCGTTCCTTTCAGCGAGGTGGCACTTCCTCGAAGTGTGCCGGGTATTATTTACGGACTTCAGCATTATTCAGATGTTCCGAGTGAGATGCTTGAGTGGCACGGTCATAACGATTTCTATAAGGCAGTTGCAAATGCTTCAACTGCTTGGCTTTACGGTGCATCTGCCGTTAACTGCTCGCTGCTCGGCATAGGTGAAAGAACAGGTAACGTTCCGCTCGAGGCTATGATTATGGAATACGCTTCACTTAGAGGCTCGCTTGATGGTATGGATACCTCGGTGATTACCGAAATTGCTGAGTATTTCAAGAATGAGATGGGATATAAAATTCCGCCGATGACCCCCTTTGTTGGAAGAAATTTCAATGTTACAAGAGCAGGTATTCACGCTGATGGACTTTTAAAGGATGAAGAGATTTATAATATCTTCGATACCGAAAAAATTCTTAACCGCCCCGCCTCAGTTTCTATAGGAAAAACAAGCGGTCTTGCAGGAATTGCTTATTGGATAAACACCAATTACCGACTTAGCGGGGATAAGGCTATTGATAAGAGAGACCCGTTAGTTATAGCCCTCAAGGAATGGGTTGATAAAGAGTATGAGGATGGCAGACAGACTGCTATTTCGAACGGCGAGCTCGAAAATAAAATTAATGAGCTTGGAGGTAACTTTTGATGATGGAGCATAAAACGGTTTCTTTGGCCGACCAGGTTTTCGAACATCTTGAAACCGATATTTTAAGCGGGAAATATTCAAGGGGAGAAATACTCACTGAGAGCAAGCTAAGTGCAGAGTTAGGAGTTAGCCGAACTCCTATCAGAGAGGCTCTTAGAAGACTTGAGCAAGAGCATATTATTGAAGAATCGGGTAAGGGCTCGGTTGTTATCGGCATAACCGAGAACGACCTTGTTGATATCTTTCTGATAAGAGAAAAACTCGAATGTATGGCGGCTTCTCTTGCTGCCGAAAGATGCACGGAAGCTCAACTTGCAGAGCTTAAAGAAACCTTGGAATTTCAGGAGTTTTATCTTTCAAAACAGGATGCTGAGCATATAAAGACTATGGATAACAAGTTTCATAAAACTTTATATAAATTAACCGGCAGTATGACTTTTTTTGATACCTTGGTGCCTCTTCATAAGAAAATTCAGAAGTATAGAAGAGCCTCGGTTGAAAGTAAAAGCCGTGCCGCAGCCTCGGTTGAGGAGCATCGCAAAATATATGAAGCAATTGCCGCTAAGGACAGCAAGCTTGCTTCAAAATACGCTAAAGAGCATGTTGAAAATGCTTATAATCACATAATGGGAAGGGACTAAAAATGGGTTTAACAATTGCACAGAAAATTATAAAGGCTCATATGCTGAGCGGAGATATGACAGTTGGCAGTGAGGTTGCACTTAAAATTGACCAGACCTTAACTCAGGATGCAACGGGAACAATGGCTTATCTTGAGTTTGAAACTATGGGACTTGACCGTGTTAAAACCGAGAAAAGTGTTGCTTATATTGACCATAACACCTTGCAGTCGGGCTTTGAGAATGCTGATGACCACAGATATATTCAGTCAGTTGCTAAAAAGCACGGAATTTATTTCTCCCGTCCAGGTAACGGTATTTGCCATCAGGTGCATCTTGAACGCTTTGGAAAGCCTGGCAAAACCCTTATAGGCTCGGATAGCCATACTCCAACAGGCGGTGGTATCGGTATGCTTGCTATGGGTGCGGGCGGACTTGATGTTGCTGTTGCTATGGGCGGCGGTGCATATTACATAACTATGCCAAAAATGTATAAGGTTAATTTAACAGGAAAACTTAACCCCTTTGTAACAGCTAAAGATATAAGCCTTGAAATACTCCGCATTTTATCGGTTAAGGGCGGTGTTGGAGCTATAATCGAATGGGGCGGAGAGGGGATTAAAAACCTTTCTGTTCCCGAAAGAGCTACTATTACAAATATGGGTACTGAGCTTGGAGCTACAACCTCGATTTTCCCCTCGGATGAGGTAACCAAAAAGTTTCTTGAGGCAGAGGGCAGAGGCGAGGACTATATTGAGCTTTCAAGCGATAGCGATGCGGTTTATGATAAGGTTATAGATATCAATCTCTCAGAGCTTAAACCCCTTATTGCTTGTCCTCATAGCCCCGATAATATTGTAACAGTTGAGTCTTTGAAGGGTACTAAGGTTGACCAGGTTTGCATTGGCTCTTGCACCAACTCTTCACTTTTAGATATGCTCAAAGTTGCAGCGCTTTTAAAGGGCAAGGTTATAGACCCATCGGTTAGCCTTTCTATTTCACCAGGCTCAAAACAGGTGCTTAAAATGTTAGCAGATAGCGGTGCTTTAACCGATATTTTAGCTTCGGGAGCCCGTCTGTTAGAGTGTGCTTGCGGTCCTTGTATCGGTATGGGATTTTCTCCCAATTCTGCAGGTGTTTCTCTCAGAACATTTAACAGAAACTTTGAGGGCAGAAGCGGAACTAAGGATGCGAGCGTTTACTTGGTTTCCCCTGAAACTGCAGTTGCGGCAGCCCTCACAGGTGAAATCACCGACCCAAGACTTTTAGGTGAAATGCCCGAGATTAAGATGCCCGAAAGCTTCCTGATTGATGACAGTGCGGTTATCGCACCCGCTTCCCCCGAAGAGGCTGAAAGTCTCGAGGTTATGAGAGGTCCTAACATTAAGCCTTTCCCAAAATCAATGCCTCAGGAAGATACTTTATCGGCAGAGATAGCTTTAAAGGTTGGAGATAATATCACAACCGACCATATTATGCCTGCAGGTGCTAAGATTTTGCCTTACCGCTCTAATATTCCGCATTTATCTCAGTTCTGCTTTGGTGTTTGCGATACCTCTTTCCCTGAAAGAGCATTAAAGTTGGGACAGAGTATTATCGTTGGCGGAAGTAACTATGGTCAGGGCTCTTCAAGAGAGCATGCAGCTTTAGTTCCTATGTATTTAGGAGTTCGTGCCGTTATAACCAAGAGCTTTGCGAGAATTCATATAGCAAACCTCATAAATGCAGGAATTATGCCCTTAACCTTTAAAAACGCCGATGATTATGAAAAACTTAATCAGTCGGACAAGCTTACTCTTACCAATATTTTCGAGGGTATGGATAAGGGTGAAATCATTCTTAAAAATGAAACAACA
>JAZPXP010000101.1:0-10514 GCA_045543715.1 Acutalibacteraceae bacterium | reverse complement strand
TTCATACAAGAGTGATGGCAGTACTGGCAGGTCTCGAATATTGGCGAGGTGTTTTGATGCAGAAGGAAACATTTTAACTGATGTGTACTCTAACTACAATGTTTTTTATAAAGCCTTTATTTTACCGTTGGATGATGTTCTGACTTTCACAATACCTGATACTGTAGCTTATTGGCAGCTTGGTTGGGTAGCTATGGAGGTGGCAATAGGTAATCCATCATCAATGAAATTTCCACAACTTGAGCGTGGTGATACTATTACACCTTATGAACCTTGTGTAGTGCGTACTGCTACTGCAAACGCAGACGGAACTGTTGAAGGATTAAAAAGTATTTCACCAAATATGGCTTTAATTCCTGATACGGATAACGTTGTTATTGAGGTTTCATATATAGCGGATACCAAACGCTATATCGATAATAAATTTATTGAACTTAAATCAGAGCTTCAAGCTTTAATTTTGGAGGTTTAAAAAATGAGTAAGAGAGAAGAAAGAGTTATTAGAGCGTTTATAAACTGTGTAAGGTCGGGAGAGTATTCTTTTGATTATGCTACCACCTTGATTGAAAATACAGAACGCTACGGTTATTTATCAGATGAGGCAAAGGAAAAGTTCTATGCTGAGTTTGAGGTTGCAACGGAAGTTGTCGAAGCGGAGGTGTAACCGATGAGCATAGTCGAAGTGGTTTTGGTAATTGCAAGTGTGATAACTTCACTTACAGTTATAATTACTGCTGTGGTTACAGCCTATAAGTTTATACGAAAATGGGATAAATGGGTCAAGCAAAAAGATAAGCACGATATTGAGCAGTATGTTCAAATATTAAGACTTGTTATTATGACACCCGAAATGCCATTAAGTGAAAGAATATCGGCAGGAGATACCTATGTAAACGAACTGAATAGAAACGGTGCAGTAAAACAAAAATATAATGAACTTTTGTTGAGATTTAAAAACGAACATTTGGAGGAATAAAAATGAATAAGTTATTATACATAATCGCAGGACATGGCGCAGGAGATAACGGTGCTTGCAAGAATGGATTTAAGGAAGCGGAACGAGTAAGAGCGTTGGCACAGAGAATTAAAGATTTCGGTGGAGATAATGTTATGCTTCACGATTTTGCACTTAATTCTTATAAGAGTAACACCATAGGAAAAGGTCTTGTTCCGAAAGGTGCTTTAATCTTAGAACTTCATTTGGATAGTGCTTTATCTAAGTCTGCAAAGGGCGGACACGTTATTATTCACAAAAAATTCAATGCTGATAATTACGATAATGCTCTTTCTAATATGATTTCGGGAATGTTCCCCGGCAGAAGTAAGATTATTGTTGGTAGAAGCGACCTTGCAAATGTTAATAGAGCGGCTAATATGGGTTATAACTATCGCCTTATGGAATGTTGCTTTATTTCAAATCCTGATGATATTGCAAAATTCAATGCAAATATCGATGACCTTGCAAAGAAAATCTTGAGTTGCTTCGGAATTGCAGTTAAGGAAACTGTAGCCACACCCATCAAAAAGACTGTCTCAGAGCTTGCTAAAGAGGTTTTAGATGGCAAGTGGGGAAACGGAGCGGACCGCAAGAAAAAACTCACAGAAGCGGGCTATGATTACAACAAAGTACAAGCAGAGGTAAATAATCTTGTCAATGGCAAATCCTCACCGAAAAAGAAGTCTAACGAAGAAATTGCAAAGGAAGTTATTGCAGGCAAATGGGGCAATGGAGCAGACCGTAAGAAAAGATTAACCGCTGCAGGTTATAATTACTCTGCTATTCAGAAGATTGTTAATAAACTTACATAAGGAGAATTATTATGAAAGAAAAATTTATAAAATGGCTTAAAGCCGCAGGTATAAGAGCAATTAAAACGGTTGCTGAAACGGCAGTTGCAACAATAGGTACTTCCGCAGTACTTGCTCAAGTAGACTGGAAGATAGTTGTATCAGCTTCTATTCTTTCGGGAATATTATCCCTCTTGATTTCAATTAAGGGCTTGCCTGAGATTAAAGAATAAGATATAAGAAAACCGCTCACTCAATTAAGAATGGGCGGTTTTTTGCCTTGTTAAGCAGCGCTTTCCCTTTTTAATCATTTTAATTATTTTTAATTCTTTCCAATTCGGCTATAACAAGCCTTTCCACATAATCGGGCGGATTGCGGCGACCGGCTTCCCAATCTTGAATAGTCCGTTTCGGTATGCCGAGTTTTTCTGCCATAACATCTTGCGTTAAATTTGCCGAAATTCTAGCTTCTTTAATCTTTGACATATTACTCCTTTCTTTTGCGAAGCAGTTTCAACACAAAGAATTTTATCACTTTAGCAATTCCTAAGCATATCATAACTGCTGCAAAAATCAATAAAAATTCTTTCACATAATTACCTCCTTGATTTTTCTTTTTTATTGTGATACAATCAAGGGGAGGTTTTCTCCCCTCGATTGTCGGTTGTTTACAACCATTTGATTATCAGGGCTGTTAAAACCCCAACAATCAGGTCAATCAATCCGCTTATAAGCAACTCGGTCAAGTTGATGTCGGATTTGGTTGACCGCCTTTTTTTATCGTTCAATTTAATCACCCCTTTCTGCTGAACTGTATATATTATAACACGCAATGCGTGGTTTGTCAAGTGCTTTTTTTAAATTTTTTCTACATACAAAAACCGCTCCCGAAAAGGAGCGGTTGAATTTTTTATTTAACATCAACTGTAATATTTTGAGTGGTTTTAATAGTTGAAAAATTATCATCATACAATATTATCTTAAAATCTAATTTTTCAACTTCGTCGGCGGAATTTAAAATTTCATTGTATCCAAACGCAAAAGGCTGTTTGGAATTTTTCCCTGGTTCTAAAGTCATAGGAAGTCCGCTCATAACCGTTACTGCACTATCATTAGCATAAGCGTCCTGTAACATTACAGTATATTTTTGGGTTCCTATGTTCTCCACTTTTAAATAAATATAGCAAGCGGTAACATTTACACCATATTCTGAAGCTTCTGCTACTTTTATAAAACTTACTTTTATATCGGAATCAGTATAAATTATTTTTTCCTTGTTATTAGTAGGTTTTTTTTCGTTTTTGTTTTCTTGTGATACGTCTTGACCAATTTCTGAAACTTCATCAGTTTGTACATTTGATATTGAACTCGTATTATTTTGTGTATCTTCGGGCGACGGAGTTTCTTCTCCAAAAAGTATACCCATTACTGCAGAAAAAGCAAACATACATATTATTGCTATAAGACATCCGTGTTTTTTCTTTTTCTTTATTGGTGGTTTTGGTGCAGTTTGTTGGATTTGCACATTATTCTGTGTAACCGAAGGCGTTCCACAATTCGGGCAGAAATTTGAATCGTGCGCTGTGCCACATTTTTGACATTTCATAATAATTTCCTCCTAAAATAAAAAAGTGCAAGACTTTGAAGCCTTGCACCAAAAACACGCTTAGCCCCAAAAATCCTGCTACAAATCCTTGAATATTTCTTACACACAAGTGTATTAAAAAAGCATAAGCGTATTTTTACCTTAATAAAATACACTTGCTTTAAGAAAATTATTCAGTTGGATTTGTAGCGAATAAATTTTACCATAATATTACCTAAAAGGCAATAACTATTTTTTCTTAAGTTCTGCTATAGCCGCTTTATGTCCTTGCATATATCCAAATAAAAAACTGTTATTTACAAGGATAAATAGATTGTTTTCGCTATGTTCCAATAAAGTAACTGCATCTTCGGCGTAAAGCATATAACGGTTATTGACTTTTAACTTATTAATTTTTTCTATTAGGTTTTTCATTATATAATCATTCCCATTTCGATAATATTTCGGCTTTTGAGTAATTTTTCCAACTTAATCGCCTTCCGCAATTATCACAAAAAGCCTGATTATCTCGCGCCAACCTCTTCTTACAATCGGGGCATAACGGGATATGTTTTTCGCAGTTATCATTATTATATATGATATGAGTGACGGTCATAGGTTCAGATTTATCTTTTTGCTTAGATTTATCACTCAAAAGCAGCTCATCAGGATTGATTTCCAAACCGGAGCAAATATTTTCTAATATATCGAGAGAGGGATTTTGCTTTTGGCTTATAAGATTGCTCATATACTTTCTAGATATATGAGTGAGTTCGGCTAAACCGGAAACGGTTAATTCCTTTTCATCAATGATTTTTAGCAATTTTTTGGACAATTCCGTTGAAAACATAGTAGAAAAACCTCGTTTTTTGTCGAACCTATTAAAAAGATAACTAATTGGAAAGTTTTTCCATATCCACAATAGGTTACATTTTATTTTTACAAGGTCTATTTCTTATCTATATCTAAAAGCAATAAGCACCGCCATACTGACTTATTATGATTTGAGCGTACTTGGGATTTACATTTTTAATGTTTACAGGATACTGTAATTTCTTTTCATATTGCCACATAATTTAAGCCTCCCAAAATTCGTTTTCCCAAGGCCATGGGCTATCAAGCCATCTCCAGCAGTCCTTTGCAGGAACATCCTTGGGGGTTACTATAAATGCACCGTAGCGCTCTTCATATAGAGCTACGCATTCCTGACGCTTTTCGCGATATTGGGATAAAAGCTCCAAGGCTTTGCGGTTTGTTGGATGTGTATCCAAAAACAGAACTAGCTCATGGATGGCAAAATCAAGTTGATAAATCTTAATTTTCATTTCTTTCTTATTCATCTTCTTTTTCCTCCCATAAACGGCTTGTTAAGATTAGGGAAGAGGGTGCCGTTTTCATAGGCGCTCTCAAGCGGATAAACACTCTCTAAGGGTTGCATATCTATAAAAGCCATTGTTAAAATTCCGCCGTTCATATCTTTGGGGGAGGGACGGCAAAAGTCATCGTTTAAACAGGAAGGAATATCAGCCGTGTTATAAAAAGTATCGGCAATATTCCAATATCTTTTATCCATATTTTTTCTCCCTTTCTTTTTTGGATATACTAATACTGATTACAGCAAAGATGTCCTAATAACATAATATTAAGGAAAACCAAAACAGTTACTCTGCAAATGTTAAGAAAATGTTAAAAATTTCTTTTCATTGTTAAAATTATAACAATTTTTCCCTTTTATTATTGTATAATATTGAAATAGCAGTTATAATAAGCGTAAATGGGCGAATTTGTGGATTTTTCAATTTGCCTTGTTTGAAGAACTTTTTTAACCTTTGGGGAGGTGCGTTTAGTGAACAATACTTTTGTTGTTTGTATGGGAATCGGTACAGTGTTTGTTGGTCTTATATGCATAATAATTCTTTGCAAAATTATTGGTGCAATTTGTATGGCCTCGGAAAAGAAGGGAACAGCAAAACTGGATGAAACTGCTCCTGTTGTTGCAAATGAACCTATACAAAACCGTCAAGAAATTATCGCCGCAGTTTCTGCAGTTATAGCTGAGGAGCTTGGTAAGGATATTTCGGCAATAAGAATTTTATCGTTTAAAAAAATTTAAAGAAAAGGTGTTTTAAAAATGAAAAAATATAATGTTACTGTTAATGGCACTGCTTATGAAATTACTCTTGAGGTTGTAGACGCTGCTGAGGTTAAGGCTGAACCTGCTCCTGCTGCCGCACCTGCACCCGCTGCTGCTCCTGCACCAGTTGCTGAGGCACCCGCTGCCGCTCCTGTTGCTGCAGGCGGCGAAACTGTTACAAGCCCGATGCCCGGAACTATTCTTTCTGTTAATGTTCAGAACGGTGCTACTGTTAAGAAGGGTGATGTTCTCTTAATCCTTGAGGCTATGAAGATGGAAAATGAAATTATGGCTCCGGTTGATGGAACAATTGCTTCTGTTAATGTTCAGCAGGGAGCTTCTGTTGAGACCGGTGCTGTTCTCTGCGTTATTGCTTAATAGATAACCTTAAGGAGAATAAAAAATGGACGCTATAATGAATTTTATCGAGCAAACCGGTTTCTTTATGCTCATAGACGGTTTTATGGCCGGCGGATGGAAAAATCTTGTTATGATTTTAGTTTCGCTTCTTCTTTTATGGCTTGCTATTAAGAAGCAGTTTGAACCGCTTTTGCTTATCGGTATTGCTTTTGGTATGTTGCTTACAAATCTTCCCGGTGCGGGAATGTATAACGGTGAACTCTGGACTGCATTTATGGACGAGTCCTCTGAGTATTACCACTCCTACGGTTATATAATGGCAAACGGTGGATTGCTTGATTACCTTTATATAGGTGTTAAGACCTGTATTTATCCTTGTCTTATTTTCTTAGGCATTGGTGCTATGACTGATTTTGAGCCACTTATCTCTAACCCCAAGTCTCTTCTCCTGGGTGCTGCTGCTCAAATTGGTATTTTTGCTACATTTATTGGTGCTATTGTTATGGGCTTCCCGCAAACTGCGGCAGCTTCTATCGGTATTATCGGCGGAGCTGACGGTCCTACCGCAATTTACACTACTTCACTCTTACATCCCCAACTTTTAGGTCCGATTGCGGTTGCGGCTTATAGCTATATGGCATTAGTTCCTGTTATTCAGCCGCCTATTATGAAGCTTTTAACCACCAAAAAGGAAAGAGAAATCGTTATGAAGCCTCTTAGAAAGGTTTCTAAAACTGAGAAGATTATCTTCCCAATTGCTGTTACTATTTTCGTAGCTTTATTAGTTCCTTCCGCAACTCCTCTTGTTGGTTGCCTTATGCTTGGTAACCTTTGGAAAGAATCGGGTGTTGCTGAGCGTCTTTGCAAGACCGCTCAAAATGAGCTTATGAATATTGTTACAATATTCCTTGGAATTTCAGTAGGTGCAACTGCAACTGCTGAAACATTCCTCAATACCGAAAAAAATACCGTAATCCTTTTCGGAAATACTTTCGAAATGCTTAGAATGCCAACAGTTGAAATTATTGTTTTAGGTATAGTTGCTTTCGGTGTTGCTACTGCTTGCGGTGTTATTTTTGCAAAGATTATGAACATCTTTACTAAGGATAAAATCAATCCCCTTATCGGCTCTGCCGGTGTTTCGGCTGTTCCTATGGCTGCCCGTGTTTCACAGTCGGTTGGTCAGAAGGCTAATCCCTCGAACTTCCTTCTTATGCACGCTATGGGTCCGAATGTTGCAGGCGTTATCGGTTCGGCTATCGCTGCCGGTGTGCTTATAGCATTGTTCGGTTAATTGGAGGGTAATTTATGGAAAACAAAAAACTTTTTATAACTGATACTATTCTTCGTGATGCTCATCAGTCTCAGGCGGCAACCAGAATGAGAATTGAGGATATGATTCCTGCTCTCGAGAAGCTTGATAAGGTTGGCTATTGGTCTGTTGAATGTTGGGGCGGAGCTACCTTTGATGCTTGTATGCGCTTTCTTAATGAAGACCCTTGGGAAAGACTTCGCACCATCAAGAAGCATATGCCTAATACCAAGCTTCAGATGCTTCTTCGCGGTCAGAACCTTTTAGGCTATAAGCATTATTCCGATGATGTTGTTGAGGCTTTCGTTGCAAAGTCTATCGAAAACGGAATTGATGTTATTCGTATTTTTGATGCTTTAAATGATACCCGTAATATCGAGGCTGCCTTAAAGGCTACCAAGAAATACGGCGGTATTGCTGAGGTTGCATTGAGCTATACCTCAAGCCCTGTTCACAATGAGGAATACTTTGTAAAGCTTGCTAAAGAGCTTGAAAAGATGGGTGCAGATGTTATCTGCATTAAGGATATGGCAAACCTCTTGCTTCCTTACGATGCTTATTCTTTGGTTAAAAAGCTTAAAGAAAATGTTAAGCTTCCGATTCACCTTCATACCCATAACACAACTGGTACAGGTGATATGACCTATCTTATGGCAGCTCAAGCAGGTGTTGATATTGTTGACTGTGCACTTTCTCCCTTTGCTAATGGTACTGCTAACCCCTCAACCGAGGCTTTGGTTGCAACCATGCAAGGAACCGAGAGGGATACAGGTCTTGACCTTAATGCTCTCGGAGAGGTTGCAGCTCATTTCAGAACCGTTGCTGATAAGATGAAGGCAGAAGGCACTCTCGACCCAAAGGTTCTTAATGTTGATACCAAAACCTTGATTTATCAGGTTCCCGGCGGTATGCTTTCAAACCTTATTTCTCAGCTTAAACAGGCTAATGCTGAGGACAAATACTATGAGGTTTTGGCTGAGGTTCCGCGTGTTCGTGAGGATTTCGGTTATCCGCCGCTCGTTACTCCTACAAGCCAGATTGTCGGCACTCAGGCAGTTCTTAATGTTCTTGCAGGCGAACGCTACAAGATGGTTCCTAAGGAGTCTAAGGGACTTCTCAGAGGAGAATACGGAAGACTTCCGGCTCCTGTTAATGAGGAAGTTCGCAAGAAGGCTATCGGCGAGGATGCTGTTATCACTTGTCGCCCTGCAGACCTTTTAAAACCCGAGCTTGAAGGCTATGTGGCTGAGATGAAGGAGAAGGGAATAGGCAAATCTGCAGAGGATGTTTTGAGCTATGCTCTCTTCCCACAGGTTGCTGAAAAGTTCTTCGCAGTTAGAGATAAAGCTCCTGAGGACGAAAACGTTGTTAGAGAACTTATTGTTGAAGATTTAGGATTATAAATTTTAAAAGACCTAACCGCAAGGTTAGGTCTTAATTTTATTCTATCGGCTCGAAATCAGAGGCAGGGTGTTTGCAAAGGGGGCATATAAAATCAGGTGGCAGGGTTTCACCCTCATAAACATATCCGCAGATTTTGCAAACAAAGCCTTTCTTTTTAGGGGTGGGCTTTGGTTTAACATTATCAAAATAATACTGATATGTCATAGAAGGCTCATCATTTAAAATCCTAGCTTCGGTTATATCTGCAAGGAAAGCTAAATGTGTTCCGCAATCTATAACCTTTATAACCTTTGCGCTGAAATATGCGTTTGAATATTCGGTTAAATAGTATATTCCGTTTTCGCTTCTTGATTTAAAATCTATATCAGAAAACTTGTCATTATCTTTTCCGCTTTTAAAACCGAAGTTTTCAAATAAACTCATATCAGCTTTTTGGCTCAAAACACTGATATTAAATATTTCACTTTCGGCGAGCATATTACAGGTGAAATTTTGTTTATTGATAGCAATCATAATCCTTTTGGGATTGTCGGTAATCTGCATAACTGTATTAAGAATGCAACCATTATCCTTATTATCTTTTTTAGAGGAAACAACAAAAAGACCGTAGCTTAGTTTAAAAAATGCTTCGTTTTGAATTTTGTTATTCAAAAAAATCAACTCCAATACTAATTTCTCCCGAAGATAAGAATTGCTTTTCGCCGTTTTTATATTCTACTGACAAACGGCAGTTATCATCAATATCAAGGGCTAATGCCTTGCCGTTGGGTGTTACTATTTCTTTGCCTAAAACAAGACTTTTTTGCTTATAAATTTCAAGAAAATCTCTTTTTTCTAAATCGTTATAATATCTCAAGAAATTATTTATAATAAGGCTTATTAAGCGATTTCTGAGATTTTCTTTTTCCTCTTTAAAAACAGCGCCTGCAATATTCCTTATTTCTTCAGGAAAATTGTTTTTTGGCATATAGGCATTTATGCCTATTCCCAAAACGGCATAGTTAAAGCTGCCGTCGGGGTTTAATGAGCCTTCGGTTAAAATTCCGCAAACCTTTTTGTTATTTATAAAAATATCGTTAACCCATTTAATTTTGGTATTGACAGGGCAAAGGCTTTCGATAGCTTCACTCACCGCAACTGCTGCAGCGGCGGTTATAAGAACGCTGTTTTCAGCTTTGAATTTAGGTTTTAAAAGAATACTCATATATATTCCTGAGTTTTGTGGTGAATGAAAATTCCTGTTCATTCGGCCTTTCCCTGAGGTCTGGCTGTTTGCGATAACGGTCAGAAACTCGGGCGAATCCGCCTTGGTTTTAATATAATTATTGGTTGAATTTATTTCTTCAAAATATAATATTTGTATATTCTTTTGAAGATTTTTACTGATTTCTAATGGGGAGATAATATCCATCATTTATTATTCCTTTATTTCCCAAAAATATTTTCTGTAAGATATAGGAAAATCGTCAAGTACTCCATGCTCAGGGTCGTAAAATTTTCCTTTATAAAAGAGCGACCAATGCCAGCAACGAGGGGTTTCAAGACTTAAAAGGCAAACCGAGGGCAGTTCTTCCTTTTTATTAACCGAAATTCTTTCTTTATTATATGAAATACCATAAAAATCAAATGCATTAAACATTTGGTTTAGGGTGGTTTCTCTTTGGGTGCCAACAATCGAAATGACCTCTTCAATGCTTCTGCCTGTAAGCATAGCTATAACTGCCTGACCGCATTGGAGATTATCCGGCTCGAAAATATGTTTTATATCAGAGGTTAAAGGCATATTTTTACTCCTTAGCCAAAGCATTTAAACTCGAATCAGATTTTGAAACAAGTATTTTATGCTGTGGCATCGTTAAAATACTCGCAAATCCGTTAGGATTTGCTGCGTTTTGTGCCTTGCACACCAAAAAATCCTTTATTTACAAAAT
>JAZPXP010000100.1:0-34941 GCA_045543715.1 Acutalibacteraceae bacterium | reverse complement strand
AAGTATAGAAATTGCTAAAAAATTTAACGGCGAAATAGTTTGTGCTGATTCAATGCAGATTTATAAAGGTATTCATATAGCCTCTGCGGCACCCGATAGAGAGGAAATGCAGGGCATTAAACACCATTTGCTTGAATTTTTAGAACTCGGTGATAAATTTTCGGTTGCCGATTATGTTTTAAAGGCGAGAGAATGTATCAAAGATATATCGGCTCGGGGGAAGTTACCTATAATCGTTGGCGGAACAGGGCTATATATCAATGCCTTGCTCGATAATACCGAGTTTATCGAAAGCGAAACCGATTTTAAGCTCCGCGAAAGGCTTGAAGAGGAGTTTGATGAAATCGGCGCTGAGTCAATGCTCGAAAGACTTAAGGGTTTTGATAGTGATACAGCCTCAAGGCTTCATCCAAAGGATAGAAGAAGGATAATTCGTGCTTTTGAGGTGTATTACCAGTCGGGAAAGAGCATAACCGAGCAAAATTTATTGTCTCATAAAACCCCATCGTTTATTAACCCTTTGGTTATTGGAATAACCTATTCTGATAGGGAAAAGTTATATGAAAGAATAAATGAAAGGGTTGAAATAATGCTTCATAGCGGTCTTTTGGAGGAAGCAAGGCAAACAGCTAAAATTTCCTCAAGCAAGGGCGCTTTTCAGGCAATCGGTCATAAGGAGCTTTATGGCTATATAAAGGGCGAATGCTCTTTGGAAGAAGCAAAAGAGCACCTTTGCCGACAAACCAGAAGATATGCCAAAAGGCAACTCACCTGGTTTAGAAGAGATGAGCGGATAAATTGGCTCTATCCCGATAGGGAAGATACTGTCTCTACGGCAGAGAAATTGGTTGAAGAATTTTTATAAAGGAGGTAGAAAACCGTGAAAGGTTCAGGATTACTTAAAGGATTTTTAATAGCTTTAGCTGCAGTTTTTATTATTCATCAGATAATATCTTCGGTTTATAATCCTGTTGAAACCGATAGCGCGGTTTATTATACCTCAACTGACGGGTTTGATATAACAGGAATAATAGTCAGAAATGAGAAGCTTGTAACTTATGATGGCTCGGGCGTTAAGCATTTCATAATATCGGACGGTAACAGGGTTGCTAAAAACGGTGTTATTGCCAATGTTTATGATAGTCCTGACGCTTCAATTAAGGTTTCTGAGCTTGAAATCTTAAATAAAAAAATTAAGGATATTGAAGATATATTAAGTTATAACGATATTGAGGCGGCAAATCTTGATTTAATCAATTCAAGAATCAACGATAAGGTTAACGATTTGGTTGTGGCCTCATCTAATGGCAACTATTCTTCGGTTTCAGCCAAAGCAGAAGAACTTCTTTTTGCAATAAACCGAAAGCAAGCGGCTCTTGGCGAAACGGCTTCTTTTTCAGACCAGTTAGCCGCCCTTAAAGCACAGCTTAATATTTCTCTTCCCGCACCAAAAGCGCAGATTTTATCCTCGGAATCGGGATATTTTGTTTCTAAAACCGATGGTTATGAGGATGTTTTCAAAACCGAGGATTTGTCCCTTATAACCCCCGAGTTTATCGAAAGCGCAAAACCCAACACAAATAGCAAAAATACTGTTGGCAAGATAGTTTCAGACTATGAATGGTATATCGCGGCAAGCGTTACGATTAATGAATCCCTTAATTATAAAGAGGGAGAGAGCCTGAAACTTTCAACCTCGGTTAAGAGCTCGCCCCAACTTTCAGTAACTGTTAAAAAGATAAACATTTCTGAGGTTTCTGGCAAGGCGGTTATTATATTTGCCTGCAACGAAATGAATAGTGAACTTGCATCAATGAGAAGTGGACCGATGACTGTTGTGAAATCTGAATTCAGCGGACTGAGAGTTCCAAGAAAGGCTCTGAGAGTTGTAGATAGTGTTCGAGGAGTTTATGTGTTAAGCGGAATGCAGATTAAGTTTGTTCCCGTTAATATCATATATTCCAATGATAGCTTTATAATCTGCGAAAAGGTTAACGAAAACGGGAATGTTCTTAAACTTTATGACAGGGTTGTAGTGAAAGGAAAAAATCTTTATGATGGAAAAATTGTCAGCTAAAGAATTTGATGAAAATTTTAGCGGTATACTTGAGAAACTGAATAAAGCCGCTGAGGATTCGAACAGAAGACTCAAGGATATTTCTATCTTGGCCGCTACAAAAACTGTTGATGCCGACACTATCAACTATGCAATTTCAAGAGGAATAAACCTTATAGGCGAAAATAAAGTTCAGGAGCTGCTTTCAAAGAAGGACCAAATTGTAGAGGTTGAAAAGCATTTCATAGGTCATCTTCAAACCAATAAGGTTAAGGATATTATAAATGAGGTTAGTCTTATCCATTCGGTAGACTCTATAAAGCTTGCTAAGGAAATCTCGAAACAGGCTGCAAAATATGAAAAGACTATGGACATTTTGCTTGAGGTAAATATCGGCGGCGAAGAGTCAAAGTGGGGATTTGACCCCGAAAACTTAGAAGAAAATTTGCGAGAAATTGCAAAACTTGAAAATATTAAAATCAAAGGTTTAATGGCAATTCCGCCTGTTTGCAACGAGCCTGAGGAAAATCGCAAATATTTCCGCAAAATGTATAAACTGTTTATTGACATTGGCAATAAAAAAATAGATAATAGTAGTATGGAAATACTCTCTATGGGAATGTCGGACGATTTCGATGTTGCCGTTAGCGAGGGTGCTACTTTAATACGTCTGGGAACAGCCTTGTTTGGCAGACGAATATAAATTTTAGAAGGAGTATTTAAAATGGGATTTTTGGATAACATCAAAAACATTCTCACCATTCCTGAGGAAGAGGAATTCGAAGAAGAGTTTGAAGAGGCTGTTGAAGCAAAGGAAAAGAGAAAGCCTATTGCTGAACCGCAGAAAACTGTTTCACAGCCCCGTATTATAGGCTCGAAGCCTAAAACTGTTAGCTTTAACCCTGCTCAGATGCAGGTTGTTCTTGTTAAACCTGAGAGATATGAGGATGTAACCTCTATTGCAGATCATCTTAATGATAAGAAAACTGTTGTTTTAAATCTTGAGTCTGCAGATAGAGAACTTTCTCGCAGAATTGTTGACTTTTTGAGCGGTGCTACATATGCAAATCACGGCAATATGCGTAAGGTTTCAAAGGGAACCTTCCTTATCGTGCCCTATGGTGTTGATATGATGGGTGAGGTTATGCTCGAAGAGTTTGAAGACGGCAGAATGTATTTCTAATGGAAAATGAGCTTCTTATAGCTAAAATAAACGATACAGCCGAAATTTGCTTTAGAACCGATAAACCTAAGTTTTTAGGATTTTTATCGGCTGAACAAGCGGTGTTGGCACAAAGAAATCTCGAAAAAAGGAATATCAGATTTTCTTTTTCCGGAGGCTTTGAGGGTGCTGAGCGGGTTGTGCTTGGATGTTTTCCCGAATGGCAAGAAGGTGAGATATTTCCTATAAAAGCGATAACCTTTACCTTTCGCAAAACCGATAAGCCAGGTCATAGAGATTTTCTCGGTAGCCTTTTGGGTTTAGGACTTAAAAGAGAGGCGATTGGCGATATTCTTATAGAAGAGGGAAGAGCGGTTGTTTTTTGCCTTGAAGAGATTGCCGATTTTATCTTAAATCAGTTATCTAAGGTTGGAAGAACTGGGGTTAAATCTCAAGAAGGATTTTTAGAACCCTTGCCTATAAAGGACAACCTTTTAGAGTTCAGAGATACCGTAGCTTCCGATAGGCTTGACTGTGTGGTTTCGGCTTTGTGCAAGACTTCAAGGTCATCGGCTCTCGTTAAAATCAACGAGGGAACAGTCAGTGTTAACTCTGTTGTTTGCGAAAAGCCAACCAAGGCGGTTTTTGATGGGGATATAATCACTGTCAGAGGCTATGGAAAGTTTATAATAAAATCTCTTAATCAAAAAACTAAAAAGCAAAGGATTATTCTAGAATATAAAAAGTATGTTTAAGGAGGCATTTTATGCTTAGTGCTGCTGAAATCAGGGATGCTAAATTCGCAAAATCTATGAGCGGTTATAAACAGGAGGAGGTTGATATCCTTCTTGATAGGGTTGAGGCCGATTATGCTCAGTTTGACCGCATTATTAAAGATTTTCAGGATAAGGTCGAGAAATTAACTGCTGAAAACGAAGAACTTAAGGCTTCGCAGAACAGTATTCAGAATGTTTTACTTTCAGCTCAGCGTCTTGCCGACCGCATTGTTAATGAGGCAAAGGAAAAGAGTGAGGAAATCGTTTCCAATGCAGAGTCTAACATTTCGGTTATAACTGCTCGCGAAAAGGAGCTTTCAGTAAGCTTTGAGCTTAAGGCTCAGGAGAGAAAATCGGCTCTTGAAAAAGAACTTGCCGATATGATAAAGGATGCAAGGCTTAAGGCAGAAAGTATAACCGCCGCTGCCGAGGATGCGGTTGCCCGTCAGCAAATGCTTTTTGATAAACTTAAAATAGAAATAACTGCTTTCAAATCAAGCGTTAATGCAAAATATAAAGAGCATCTCGAGGCTCTTAATTCTATTCCCGATGCAGTTCCTATGGATCCCGAAAGAATGGCGTCTGTGGTACTTACTGAATTTGATAAGGCACCCGAGGCTTCATCATTTGTTAAGGAAGAAAAGCCGGTTGTTAGTGAGCCCGTAGTAGAAGAGGTTCAGGAAATTGAGGGCTTTAAGATTGAAGCTATTGAAGAGGAAGAAGCAGAGGACTAATGGTTTCTTGCATTTTAGCTATTATTGTGAGTGCAGCAGTTTTAGCTGCTGACCAGTTAACTAAACTTTATATTATCTCAAATTTCGGTTTGGGTGAAGGCTGTGGGTTTATAAAAGGTCTTATTGATATTGTTTATATCCATAACCGAGGCGCCGCTTGGGGTATGCTGAGCGGAAAAACCTGGTTTTTGGTAGCAATTACCGCTGTTATAATGGCAGTTTGCGTTTATTTGCTTATAAAAACCGGCAAAAAAAATAAGTTGCTGTTTTGGGCAATTTGTTTGGTGCTTTCAGGCGGAATAGGGAATATGATTGACCGCATTTCGAGAGGCGGAAATGTTGTTGATTTTTTGCATTTTGAATTTTGGCCGCAGTTTCCCGTTTTTAATGTTGCCGATTGTGCTATTGTTATCGGAGCAGGACTTCTTATTTTGCATTTTATATTAGAAACATTCCAAGAAATTAAAGATAAAAAGCGGGTTGAAAATGCAGAAGATTGAAACTGTTTTTAATGGTGATGAGCTTTTAAGACTCGATGTTTTCGTGTCAACCGTAGCTGATGTTTCGCGTTCTCGCGCGGCAACCCTCATTGAAGAGGGAAATGTTATAGTTAATGAAGAGACAGTTGCTAAAAACTATAAGCTTCATAATAAAGATAAGGTTGAGGTTATAGTGCCTGAGCCTTTAGAATATGTTGCAAAGCCTGAAGATATTCCACTTGACATAGTTTTCGAGGATGATGACTTGCTTGTTGTTAACAAGCCGAAGGGAATGGTTGTTCATCCGGCAGCGGGAAATTATGAGGGAACGCTTGTTAATGCTCTTATGTTTCATTGCAAGGATTCCTTGTCCGGTATTAACGGGGTTATGCGCCCCGGTATTGTTCATAGAATTGATAAGAACACAAGCGGTCTTTTAATGGTTGCTAAAAATGACTTTGCCCATAATTTTTTGGCTGAGCAAATAAAGGAACATTCTTTTACCAGAGAATATGAGGCAATAGTTTACGGTAATTTGAAAAATGACGAGGGAACGGTTGATGCACCTATTGCAAGACACCCCCAAAAGCGCAAGCAGATGGCGGTTGTATCGGGTGGCAGAAATGCGGTTACACATTATAGAGTGATTGAAAGACTAAATGGTTTTACTCATATAAGACTAAAACTTGAAACGGGAAGAACCCATCAGATAAGGGTGCATATGGCATATCTCGGTTTTCCTGTTGCGGGAGATGAGGTATACGGTCCTAAAAAGGTTATTACTAGTCTTTCGGGACAGTGCTTGCACGCAAAAAAAATCGGCTTCATTCACCCAAAAACCCGTGAATATATCGAGTTTGAGAGTGATTTGCCCGAATATTTCAAGACTTTTTTAAAAAGGAACAGAGCTTAAGTGGGTTTATTTGATAATTGTATTTTAGCCTGTGATATTGACGGAACTCTGATGGAGAACGACAGTATCAATCCTAAAAACATAGAAAAAATAGAATATTTTATGAATGAGGGCGGAAAGTTTTCTCTTTCAACGGGAAGGGCAGTGATTGCAGCGGGAGAGGTTGCAAAGTTGCTTCAAAAGGTTTCGCCTTCGGTTGTAACAAACGGCGCGGTTATTTTTGATTATAATGATGGGAAAACCATTCTTGAAAAAACTGTGCCGAAAGAGGATTATAGAATTGTCCAGTTGGTTTATAACAACTTCGAAAAGATAGGTATTGAAATACATTGCGGCGATAAAGCGTTCACTCTAAGAAGAACGGGCGAAACCGATATCCACCAGCTGAGCGAGCATTTCGAAGCGCCTGATATTACCTTTGAAGAGGCTTTTGAGTACAACTGGAATAAGGTTAATTTTTTCTTTGACTCATTGGAGGAAAGAGAAGAACTAAAAAGCTATCTCAAAAACGAAAAGGTTAACTCAAAGTTTGTTGATACCTGTGCTATGCTTGAGGGCAAAATGAGGTATTATTATGAGATATTACCCTTTGGAGTTTCCAAGGCTTCAGCTTTAAAAGAACTATGCGACCTGATGGAGATAAAAGAAGGCGGTTTGTTCGCGATAGGCGACTATTATAATGATCTTGAAATGCTTAAAATGGCCGATATTGCGGCGGTTCCAAAAACCTCACCTGCGGAAATAAAGGAAATTGCTGATTATATAACAGTTTCGTGTGTTGATGCCGCGGTGGCAGATTTTATCGATTATTTAACAAGTCAATTCAATTCAATTTAATTGTATTTAATAAAGAAAGGATGGATAAGATGGATAATGCAGTTAAAAAAGACCTGCAAATCAAAGCTTTGAAGGTTAGAATGGGTATCATTGAGGGGGTACATAGTGCTAAGTCGGGTCATCCTGGAGGTTCTCTCTCCGCAACGGAGATTTTAACCTATCTCTACTTTAAGCATATGAATATCGACCCAAAAAATCCTAAGATGCCAAATAGAGACCGCTTTGTTCTTTCTAAGGGACATGCAGCACCTGTTTTATATTCGGTTTTGGCTCATCGCGGATATTTTGATGTGGAGCTTCTTAAAACCCTTCGTAAGACTGACAGTATTTTACAAGGTCATCCCGATATGAAACACATTCCCGGTGTGGATATGTCTTCGGGTTCTCTCGGTCAGGGTATTTCCTGTGCTGTTGGTATGGCTCTTTCTGCTAAACACTTCGGCGATGATTTTAAGGTTTACACCCTTTTAGGCGATGGAGAAATCGAGGAAGGTCAGGTTTGGGAGGCTGCTATGTTTGCGGCCAACAAGGGACTTTCTAATTTAACTGCCTTTGTTGATTATAATAATCTTCAGATTGACGGAACTATTGAAGAGGTTAACTCTGCAATGCCTATCGACAAGAAATTCGAGGCATTTAATTGGCATGTTATCGTTATTAACGGTAATGATTTCGAAGAGATAGAGAATGCTTTAAGAGAGGCTGAAACTATCGATAAACCCGTTGCGATAATTGCAAAGACAGTTAAGGGTAAAGGTGTTTCCTTTATGGAAAATCAGGTTGGTTGGCATGGTTCTGCTCCCAACGATGAACAATACGAACAGGCTATGAGCGAACTTAAAAACGCTTTAGCTGAACTTGAGTAATGGGGGAGGAATAAAAAATGTCAGAAGTTAGAAAAGTTGCAACCAGAGTAGGTTACGGTAGCGCTCTTGCAGAGCTTGGCGCTAAGAGGGATGATTTTGTTGTTTTAGATGCTGACCTTGCCGCCGCTACCCAGACAGGTATGTTCAAAAAAGCTTTCCCTGAGAGATTTTATGATTGCGGAATTGCTGAGCAGAATATGATGGGCATTGCTGCAGGTATTGCTGCGACAGGTAAAAAGGTTATCTGCTCTTCTTTTGCTATGTTTGCTGCAGGCAGAGCTTATGAGCAGGTTAGAAACTCCATCGGATATCCCCATCTTAATGTTATAATCGGCGCCACCCATGCTGGTATTTCTGTTGGTGAGGACGGAGCTACCCATCAGTGCTGCGAGGATATCGCTTTAATGCGCACAATACCCGGTATGACCATCATCAACCCTGCTGATGAAACTGAGGCTAAGATGGCTGTTGAGGCAGCTCTCGACCATGATGGTCCTGTTTATATGAGATTTGGAAGACTTGCCGTTCCGGTTATCTTCGGAGACGATTATAAGTTTGAGATTGGCAAGGGTGTTGAGCTTAAAGAGGGAAGCGATGTTACCATCATTGCAACAGGTCTTATGGTTGATGAGGCTATGCAGGCTCACGAGCTTTTAAAGGCTGAAGGCATTTCGGCTCGTGTTATCAATATACATACTATCAAACCTCTTGATAAGGAAATCGTTTTAAAAGCAGCTAAGGAAACAGGAGCTATCGTTACTGCTGAGGAGCATTCAGTTATCGGTGGACTTGGAAGCGCTGTGGCTGAGGCTTTGACTGAGGAATATCCCGTTCCTGTTGTTAAACTTGGCGTTTACGATAGATTTGGTTATTCAGGACCTGCTCCCAAGCTTCTTGATGAGTTTGGTCTTAGAGCGGTTAATATCGTAGAGAAGGCTAAAAAAGCAATTTCAATGAAGAAATAATACTCCTGAAATGAAATACACCCTAAGCGGAAATTCCGTTAGGGTGTATATTTATTTCTAGACTTTAAATATATCAACAATTTCTTTAATATATGTTGAAGCCGTTACCCCGTCTTTAGAGGGAACATATAATAAACAATAGCAAAGAACTGCTGTTACCAGTAAAATTAAAATAGCCAGTACTGTTATGGTTATATTAAGGGAGCGGCTATTTGGTTTTATTTCTTCTTCAGGGATAAGACCGTTATCATCATAATCATATTTAGTATATTCGGCGTTATAGCGTTCAGCCTCGTGAGCCTTCATTTTATTTCCTTCTGTAAAATAATCGCCGATAATTTCTTCTTCCTCAGGAGTTTCTTCTCCTTCTTCCTCGGTTTCAATAATCATATCACTTGGAACCTCAATAACACCCTCATCGTATTCCTCAAGGGTCTCTTCGTCTTCTTCAGTTATGGGAATGAAATCTTCCAAGAGTTCTTCTTGGATTCCCTCTGGTTCTTCCTCAATAACATCCGCAATAATATCGCTCTCTACCTCTTCCACGGCATCTTGGAAGTCATCTGAGCCATCTTCAGTTATAATCGGAGAGGTTGCCATAGCGGCTTTTTCCTGAAGCTCAATAGCGCATAGTTCTTCAATATAAGGGTGGATAAGGGTTTGCATAATGGTTTTGCGAACACTTTTACTGTCGGATAGCAATATCATTGTCTGCGGACCTTTTTCGATAATGCAACCGCCAAAATAACCCTCAGGCGTAACAAGAGGTGTTGAACCCTCGATGATTTCAATTTCCTGTTCGCCCTGAACACCATAATTAGAAAGATTAACGGGAACTATTTTGCTACCGATAGCCTCAGCGGCGATTTTTATAATTCCGTCATCAGAAAATAGTGAGCCTGTTATCATAATGACGCGGCTTCTCGAAACAGCGCGGGCTAAAGAATGAACTAAACTTTTAGCATCGGGGGATTTATCGGTTAAAAGCCTCATACGGCAACAACCGCAAAGATTGAATTCCATTTCAAAATCTGTATTGGTTTTGTAATAAATTATATCAACCTTGATATTCTGAAACATTTTAAAATTCCTCCTTAAAGGCTGTTAATTTTTTATGTTGCGCTCGGTATACCAAATCTCAGGATAACGGGGACTTGGGTTTACTTTTGCAGAGGATGTATCAACTGCGGTACTTTCATCTGCTCTTGTTTCGCGTGCCATAACAACAAGTCTTGAATTTTCGAAATCCTTCGAGCAGGTAACAAGGGTTATTATATTATCACCGTTTTTAACATCAACACCAGTGTTAATAATGCTTCTTTCCATCGCTTCCTTTGCCCATAAATCAAAGTCATTGTCATTATGAAAGTCATTTCTGTAAATATTATAAATATATCCGTTATCGTCAGCCTTATTGGCATTGAGAATAAATATTGCATATATTTTATATGTTGAGTTTTTATATAGGGTTGAAAACTGGATGGTTGGGTTTGCCTTGTAAAAATCAAGTCTTCTTAGTTCCTTAAGGCTCCCAAACATTGAGCCGTTGTTCATTTCATGACCGTAAACCACAAGATTTTTATCGGTTTCATCCTCTGTTATTTTATTGCGATAATCAAAATAGAGGGCACCATAGGCGCTTTTTTGCTTGTTTTGGTTATGGTTGAGATAAAAATCGTTATCGGTTGTCTGGAAAATAGGGTTATCAATTTTAGTTCCACTAATTGTTATCCAGCCCTTAAAGTCTTCGTTTTTCTCGGTTAAAATCTCGGTGGTTTCTTTAGAAGGCTTGGAGTTGTTTTCTTGAGGTGTTTCAGAGTGCCAAATACTCTGGGTATCGGCTATGATATTACTTTGCTGTTCGGCTTCGAGAAAATAATCAGCGATAAAACAGGCTGAAACAACAAGTGTTATAAAGGATATAATGAAGAGAATTTTCAGTATAATTTGTTTAAGATTGTCCCTTTTATTAGGAATATATGATAAATATATATGCTCTAAAAAGGAAACAAATACATTTTCGTTTCTATAGTGGCTCATTTATAATTCCTCTAAATAAATGTTTATTAGTTTGAAAAGCTCTGAAACTGCACTTTCACGAACAAAATTACGGCTTAAAGGCTTAATATTTAAAAGTTTAACCTCTGTTCCGTTATTTCCTGAAACGGCAATAAAAACATAGCCTGGGGGATGGCCTTCAGTTCCGTCAGGCCCTGCGGCTCCCGTTACTGAAACTCCTAAATCGGCACCTGAAATTTTTCTTATATTTTCTGCCATTTCTTTGGCGGTTTCCTTTGAAACAGCACCGTATTTTTCAAGGGTTTCATTATCAACCCCCAAAATTTTATTTTTAATACGGCAGGAATATGAACAAAGTCCCATTTCGAAAACATCCGAAACCCCTGAAACCGAGGTTATAAAGGAAGAAACCATACCGCCTGTGCAAGATTCGGCAGAGGCGATTTTTAAGTTTTTTTCCTTTAAATTATTTACTGTTTTTTCGGCGGCTTCAAAGAGTTCCTTGTTTATCAAAGTATAGCTTCCTCTCAGTCAATAAATGAATATTCTGCCTCTGCGATGGCTTTCTCAATAAGTTCGTCAATAGGTAATTCCTTTTCGGCAGCCTCGCAAAGCTCTATTGTGGGTCTGGTTTTTGGGTGCTTGGGGGTAAACACTGTACAACAGTCCTCATAAGGTAAAATAGAGGTTTCAAAGGTATCAATATTTCTTGAAATTCTTATGATTTCCTCTTTATCCATACCAATAAGGGGACGAAGCACCGGCATATTTGAAACATTATCGGTTGTAACCAAAGCCTGAAGGGTCTGGCTTGCAACCTGACCTAAGCTTTCACCTGTAATAAGTGCCAAACTGCCATTATCTCTTGCGATTTTTTCGGAAATTCGCATCATCATTCGGCGCATAATAAGGGTGAAATAATCTTCAGGACAACATTCTGCAATTTTATCCTGAATTTCAGTAAAGGGAACAATGCAAAGATTTATGCTTCCGCTATATCTTGCAACCTTTGAAAGAAGTGTTCTTACCTTGAGCTCGGCTCGTTTACTGGTATATGGCGGGCTTGCAAAATGTATAGCGTTAAGGCGGAGCCCTCTTTTTGCCATTGTCCAAGCGGCAACAGGGCTATCAATGCCGCCCGAAATGAGAATTGAAGCAGTTCCTGCCGTTCCAACAGGTAAACCGCCCGCTCCCTGAATTTGCTCGGCTCTTACATAGGCGTTAAAATCTCTGATTTCAACGAAAACTGTTCTATCGGGATTATGAACATCAACCTTAAGGTGAGGGAAAGCCGAAAGCAAAGCACCGCCGAGTTCACGGCAAATTTCGGGAGAGGTTAAAGGGAACCTCTTATCCGAGCGTTTGGCTTCAACCTTGAATGTTCTTATGTTTTCCATAGTTCCCTTAAGGTATTCAACCGATTTTGAAAGAATATCTTCCATATCCTTTTCGCAAACACAGGCTCTGCTGAAAGCGGCTATACCGAAAATTAGTTTAACCCTCTGGAGCGCTTCTTCGAAATCAAAGTCCTCGGATTTAGGCTCAATATAAATAGCGCTCTGAGCCTTTCTAATGCTAACTTCACCTAAACTTTTAAGGCGTCTTTTAATATTCTTTATAAGCGCATCCTCAAAATTTGCGCGGTTAAGTCCCTTTAAGGTGAGCTCGCCGTTTTTAATAAGTATTATTTCTTTCATATATTACTTTTCCTGAGTTTTTTCACAGCCTCGTTTAGAGCCGCAAAGGTCAGGTTGATATCCTCCTTGGTGTTGTATCTTGAAAAACTAAGTCTTAATGCACTGTCCGCTAAAGTTCTATTTAGCCCTAGGGCTTCTAAAACATAGCTTGGTTTTCCCTTAGCACAAGCGCTTCCGCTTGAAACGAAAATATTTTTGTTCTCCAAAAAATGAAGCAGAGTTTCAGAACGGTAGCCGGCAATGGAAATATTAAGAATATAGGGAAGAGCATTCTCGGGTGAGTTTATTGTTATAAAACCGGAAGAAGCAAAGAGTTCCCTTGCATAACGGTTTAGTTCTTTTATATAATTTTCATTTGCTTTTAAATCGCCGATTTGTTCGGCAGCACCCTTAAATCCCATTATTAACGGAACAGATTCGGTGCCTGAGCGAAGACCCTTTTCCTGACCTCCGCCTGTAATCAAGGGATTAAGCTTTGTTCCTTTTTTGCAGTATAAAAATCCTATTCCCTTAGGTCCGTGAATTTTATGGGCACTGGCACTAAGTAAATCAACCCCCAAAGTTTTAACATTTATCGGCAATTTACCAAATCCTTGAACTGCATCACAGTGGAAAAGAGCATTTGGAGCCGATTTTTTTATAAGCTTTGAGGCTTCGGCTATTGGCTGAACAGAGCCAACCTCATTATTAACAAGCATAATACTAACAAGGCAAACCTTATCGTCAAGAGCATTTTCTAGTTCTTTAAGGTCTATAATACCATTTTCATCACAGCCAAGACGAACAACCTCAAAACCTTTTTCCTCAAGCCTTTTAACAGTTTCTAAAACCGAAGGATGCTCGATGAGGGTTGTTATTATTCTTTTGTTTCGGCTGTTTAAAACCGACATAACGGCTGTGTTATTAGCCTCGGTGCCGCTTCCTGTGAAAATAATTTCATCTTTATTTGCTGAAATGGTCTTCGCTAAAAAGGCTCTCGCCTCGTCCACCTCAAGCTCGGCATCAAGCCCTAAAGTATGAAGAGAAGAGGGGTTGCCCCAAAAGGATTTTAATGCTTTATTTATGCATTCAACTGACCTTTCACAAGGCTTTGTTGTTGAACTGTTATCTAAATATATTATGTGTTCCAAATCATTGACACTTCCAACATATAGTATATATGTTATTATACTATATAATTCCGTAATACACAATAGAAAAATTAAAGATTGATAAATATTTCCTTTAGTGCTATAATAAACTAAAATATTAGAAAGGTTGGAATATATGGAAAAGATTTTAAAAAAGCTTTATTCAGTATTGGCTTGCATATTAGTTGTTTCAACCGTTCTTTTAATTTTTGCAATTCCGCCCTATGTTAAATCGGATAAAAAGGTTGATTTCTTTTCAGCAACCAAGATTTCCGAAAATATCAAGAATATGGAAATGAACTTAACCTCGGTTGTTTTGGTTGAGGATGGAAACGGCGGTTGGAAGGAATATAAAAGACTTCATGGTGATGAAAACAGAATTTGGGTAAGCATTAGCCGTGTTCCCAAAAATCTTCAGAATGCTTTTATCGCCATTGAGGATGAAACCTTTTATGAACATAAGGGTGTTAACTGGCGCAGAACATTAGGTGCTATCGGAAACTATGTTTTTAAGTTTGATGAAACCGAGTTCGGCGGTTCAACCATAACCCAACAGCTTATTAAAAATGTAACCTCTGATAAAAGCCGTGATGCGTTCAGAAAATTTCGCGAGATTATCAGGGCAATGCTTATTGAAAACAGGCTTGATAAAACCGAGATTTTAGAGGCTTATCTTAATACTATAGCGTTAGGTAACGGAATTTGCGGTGTTCAGGTTGCGGCAAACTATTATTTCAACAAGGATGTTGAGGAACTAAGTCTTGTTGAATGCGCTGCTATTGCCGCTATAACCCAAAACCCATCGAAATATAATCCCTTAGCAGGTATGGAAAAGAACAAAGAACGCAGAAACACCGTTCTTGATAAAATGCTTGAAATTGGCAGTATAACCGAGCAAGAATATAAAGAGGCTTATGATAAGGATATAAACCTTGATACCTCGAGAGAAGAAAAGCTTGATGCGGATATAAACAACTATTTCATAGACGCTCTAATTGAAGAGGTTATTGCCGATTTGGCAAAGAAATACGGATGCAGCGAATCGGTTGCCTCAACCATGCTTTATAACGGCGGTTATAAAATTTATGCAACCGTTAAGCCTGAAATCCAGAGTTCAATGGAAAAGGTTTATGAAAACACGGGTAAATATTTTTATCTAAAGGGCGAGGATTTACAGGGAGACAGAGTTCATGTTCAATCGGCTATGACCATTATGGACTATGAGGGGCATATTGTAGGTCTTGTCGGCGGTGCAGGTGAGAAAACTGTTAACCGAGGACTAAACCGTGCAACCGCTTTTCCAAGACAGCCTGGGTCTACTATGAAGCCCATCGGTGTTTATGCTTTAGCGGTTGAAAAGGATATAATCAATTACACCTCGATAGTTAAGGATGAGCCGATAGAAAAATACTATCCCGATGGAAAACCGGGTCCTGCTGAATGGTATGGCTATTATAAAAATGATATAACCGTTGATTATGCTATCAGAAAATCTGCCAATACTATTCCTGTTAAGCTTTTAAGAGATGTTGGTATTGAAGATTCTTTTGATTTCCTTAAGAATAAACTCAAAATGAGTTATCTTGTTGATGCCGATAAAAACCTTTCTTCCTTAGCGCTAGGCGGTTGTCATTACGGAATCACAACTACCGAATCTGCGGCGGCTTATGCAATATTCGGCAACAACGGAAAGTTTTATGAGCCAACAACCTATTTCAAGATTGTTGACCCACAGGGTGATACAGTTCTCGAATATGATTATAAGGGCGACCAGGTTATAAGTGAGTCTACCGCTACTATTATGAACCATCTTCTTCAGGGTGTTGTTTACGGAAGCGAGGGAACAGGCGGCGGTATCGCGGGATACAGTTCTATGAAGGCATTCGCAAAAACGGGTACTTCGAGTGAATCTAAGGACTTATGGATGGTTGCAGGAAGCCCATACTATGTAGGTTCGGTTTGGTATGGCTTTGATAAACAACAGGAGATACACAGCACCTCGGCTGCCGCTACAGTTTGGCGCGAGGTTATGCGTCAGGTGCATAGGGGTCTTCCTTTTAAGAGCTTTACCGACAGTAAGGATGTTTATAAGAGCGGTATTGGATATTATAAAAAGGGCACAGCGCCCACTAATACTAATACAATAACAGGAACTGCTTCTTCTGAGGAAAGTGAGGTTTCTTCTTCTGAGGTTTCCTCAACAGCACCACCGAGTTCTTCTCAAACCTCTTCAACTTCATCAGAGGGTACAACGAGTGAGCCGCCAACCTCATCAGAGGGCACAACCAGCGAGCCTGAAACGCCTAATGAATCAACCCCCGAACAAGACACCTCGGGAGGAGATGAAAGCTCAGGCGGTGAGAGTAGCTCTCAAATACCGTCCGACATTCCGTCTCAGCCTACAAGTAACCCCGAAATTCAGGGTGATAGTTAATGCTAAACCGCAGAGGATTTTCTTCTGCGGTTTTTGTATGTTTTTCTTGTATTTGTGTTAATAATGTTATATAATTACATTGAATAATTGCAGATTGGAGCGATAGGAATGTTAAGGGGTATTCTTTCTGGGAATATGGGGTTTGCCGAGATAATTATATATTTGCTTTCAGGTTTAGCGGTTATCTTTATAACATTGCCTATTCATGAGTTTGCACATGGCTTTGCGGCGGTTAAACTCGGCGATAACACTCCCCGATGGCAAGGTAGATTAACCTTAAATCCTTTTGCTCATATTGATTATGTTGGTGCGCTTTGCATTCTGCTTTTTAATTTCGGTTGGGCAAAGCCTGTTCAGGTTAATCATTATAATTTTAGAAACCCAAAAAGAGATATGGCTATAACCGCTTTGGCAGGACCTTTGGCAAATCTTGTTTTGGCTCTAATTTCGCTCTTTGCATTTTATGGTCTAACGCTACTCTCAAACAGTATAGGATTTTTGTTTTATATTGCAATTTTCTTTTATTATGTTGCTAATATTAATATTTATCTTGCGGTATTTAATCTTATTCCCATTCCTCCGCTTGATGGCTCTCGTCTTTTATCAGCATTTCTTCCCAACAAGTATTACTATGCTTTAATGCGTTATGAAAGATTTATTTTTTGGGGAGTTATAGCGTTATTATGGGTTGGAGTTTTGGATATTCCGCTTGATTTTCTTTCGTCAGCAATAGGAAACGGTCTTTCCTTTATTGCATCATTACCTTTCAAACTTTTTATTTAAACAGGAGAATAAATGGAAAACATAATTTGTTATAAAATTGAAGGCTTTGAAGGGCCTTTAGACCTGCTTTTGCAGCTAATTGCCCGAAATAAGTTTAATATTTATGATATTCAGCTAACCGAGCTTATCGACCAATACTTAGAGCAGATAAAACTCTTTGAGGATGAAGAAATGGAGCTTGGAAGCGAATTTCTTGAAATGGCTTCAAGACTATTGTATATCAAAACGGTAAGTCTTCTTCCTAAACACGATGAGATAGTAAGTCTAAAAGAAGAACTTGTTGGGGAATTGCTTGAATATATGGTTTGCAAACAGGTTGCAAAGCAGTTTGGTGAAATGCAGAGCGGTTTTGATTTGTTTGTTAAGAAACCGAGTGAATATGATTTTGATAAAACTTATGAGTTGGTTCATTCAAGCGATGTTTTATATTTATCCTATCTTTCGGCAGTAGGAAGAGGCAAGAGAAAGCTTCCCCCCTCAACAGCACCCTTCACCAAGATAGTTGCCAAGAAAATAGTTGCTGTTTCAACTAGAATAGTTTTTGTTATCAGAAATCTTTGGAGCGGTTCTAAGCGTAAACTCAGCAGTCTTTATAAAACGGCTAACAGCCGTTCTGAATTGGTTGCAACCTTCCTTGCGGTTTTGGAGCTTTGCAAGGCAAACCGTGTTCGGATTGACGGCGATTCGGATGAAGCCGAAATAACACTTATCAAGGAGCATAAAAGAGATGAATAATGAACAGTTGGTATCGGCATTTTCCGCCGTTTTATATGCAAGCGGAGAGCCAATGAGTATTGATAGATTTGCTCAGGTTTTTGATATAACACCCGAAAAGGTTGTTAAAATTATGGATATGCTCAAGGATAAAATGGAGAGCAATAATAGCGGTCTTGAACTTTTAAGACTTGAGAATACATATCAGTTTGCAACCAAAAAGGAATATGCCGAATATATTAAAAAAGCCTTTGATATGCGAAGAAGAACACCCCTTTCAAATGCAGCTTTAGAGGTTTTATCGGTTGTGGCTTATAATCAGCCTGTAACAAAATCCTTTATTGAGCAGGTAAGAGGTGTTGACTGCTCGGGTGTTGTTACAACACTTATAGAAAAGGGTCTTATCGAGGAAAGGGGAAGGCTTGAACTTCCGGGAAAACCCTTGCTTTACGGAACAACAAAGAATTTCCTTCGTTGCTTTAATTTAAGCGATTTAACCGAGCTTCCGCCTCTTCCAAAATCGGGTGAAGAACTAAACGATGTTGGGGAACAATTGGAGCTTAACCCTGAGGAATAAATACATATTAAAATTATTTTGAGGAATATTATATTAAAACTAAAGGAGTAATATAATGGGCGACAATAATATTAAAAATATTATGGACACAACTATGGACAAGCTTAAGGCGATGGTTGATGCTAATATTATAACAGGAACACCGATGGAATTTGGGGATATAACCTTAGTTCCCGTTTGCAGAGTAGCTTTCGGTGTTGCAACAGGCGGCAGTGATTTTCCCTCAAAAAGCGGTGCTGAGCTTTTTGGTGGAGGCGGCGGTGCTGGTGTTACCGTTTCCCCTATAGCCTTTATGGCAATATCAAACGGAAATGTTAAGATGATTCCCGTTTACAATGAGCTAACAACCCTTGAAAAAGCCGTTACGATGGCTCCTGAAATTATAGACAAAGCAAAAGAACTTTTCCCTAAAAAAGAAAAGGAAATAAAGTAATAGAATACCGCCAAAATTAATAAAATTAATTTGAGGCGGTGGAGATGTGAAGAAGATAATAGTTTTTATAATTGCATTTTTCTTTTTGGTTTTTCCATTTAGGGCTGAGGCAATTTCAACCTCGGCAAAGGCAGCAATTCTGATAAATGGGGACACAGGTGAGGTCATATACAGTCAAAATGCCACCGAGCGTTTGCCTATGGCTAGCACAACCAAAATTATGACGGCGCTTCTTCTTTGCGAACACGGTGAGCTTGATAGAGAAATAACCGTTTCGGCTGAGATGTTGAGGGTTGAAGGCTCTTCGATGGGGCTTTTAGCAGGCGATAGGGTAACACTTAGAGGCTTGCTATATGGAATGATGCTACCATCAGGCAACGATGCCGCAAATGTTACGGCATATACCCTTGGCAAAACGGTTGATGGTTTTGTTAAAATGATGAACGACAGGGCGAGAGAATTAGGGCTTAAAAACACCCATTTCGAAACCCCTTCGGGACTTGATGGAGATGAGCATTATACCTCTGCGCAAGATTTAGCAACCTTAGCTCGCGTTGCTATGGAAAATAAGGACTTTTATGAGGCGGCGTCTTCCCCCTCTGTTACTCTGGAATACGGAAATCCTCCATACAGACACTCACTTTCAAACCATAATAGACTTCTTAAAACCTTTGAGGGAGCGGTTGGCGTTAAAACGGGATTTACCAAGAAATCGGGCAGATGCTTGGTTTCTGCTGCTAAGCGAGATGGTAAATATGTTATTGCCGTAACTCTTTCTTCACCTGATGACTGGGCAGACCATAAGGCGTTGCTCGAATACGGATTTTCTAAAACTGAGATTTTAGAAATAGTACCTGAAAGAAATAATTTTTCTGTTCCTATTATAAATTCTGAAGATTTTTTAGAGGTTAATATAGAGCCTTTAAGCATTGGAATTTCAGGAAAAGAGAAAATAACCGCCGAAATATGTTTGCCTAAATTTTTATATGCGCCTTTAAAAAAGGGCGAAGAAATCGGCAGAGTTATTTATAAAATGAATGGTAATATTCTATCTGAAGCGCCTATTGTTTCTAATAAGAATATTAAGGATATAAAACCTCAAAGCAGTTTTATGGAGATTGTTTTGAAAAATGCAGGATATATATTTTTAAATTTATGGGAGAAATAAATGAAGGATAATAAAATAAGGCTTCAAAAACATCTTTCTGAATGCGGAATTGCTTCAAGAAGAAAGGCTGAAGAGTTAATTTTACAAGGAAAAGTCAGGGTTAACGGCAGAGTGGCAACACTCGGCGCTAAGGTTGACCCTAAGAGAGATAAGGTTCAAGTTTCGGGCAAAACAGTTGTTGCTAAAAACGAGAAAATGTATATTATGTTACATAAGCCGAGAGGCTATGTTACAACAACTAAGGACGAACTTGACAGAAAGTGCGTTACCGATTTGGTTAAGGACGCGCCTGTTAAGCTTTTTCCCGTTGGCAGACTTGACCGAAACTCAGAGGGATTGCTAATTATGACCAATGACGGAGGCTTTGCTAACAGCTTAACCCACCCGTCTGCCCATGTTAATAAGACCTACCGTGTAACAGTTAAGGGTGATGCTGAGGATGAGAAAATAATAAAGCTCAAAGAGGGTATCCTGCTTGACGGTAGGAAAACACTTCCTTGCGAGGTTTTCGTTGCCGAGAGAAAGGCAGATAGAACGGTTTTAATATTTATAATTCAAGAGGGAAGAAACCGCCAGATAAGAAGAATGTGCGAAGAGGTGGAACTTGAGGTTATCCGACTTAAGAGAACCGAAATAGCGGGTGTTAAACTCGGTATGCTTCCTCAGGGTAAATGGCGACCCTTAAATGAGAGAGAAATGCGCCATCTGACAAATGTTAATGCGGAGAAAAAAGAATGATAACTTTAAAAGAAGAAAAGAACAAGGCAAAAATCTTGTTCTTAGAAAATAATATTCCATATAATGAAAATTCATCATGCCTTATTGCGGCTGATAAAGAGGAGATATTAGGTTTTTGCCTTTTTGATATTGATAATGAAAAAATGCTTGTTAAATATATTGAGCCTTTAAATGATATCTTTTTGGCAGACGGAGTGCTTAGAAGCAGTTTGCACATAGCCGCCGAGCGAGGTATAATGAATGCCTTTTATGATGAAACTGTATCAAAAGAGTTTCTTGGAAAGATAGGGTTTATTAAAGATGAAAATGAAAAAAGCCTTGATATAGATAAACTTTTTAAAAGCTGTTGCGATTGCAAATAACAAAACCCCTGTCGTCTGACAGGGGTTTAATTTTATTTTAAATTGATATAGGGGGCGGGGTTAACTCTTGTGCCGTTAACGATAACCTCGAAATGAAGGTGGTTGCCCGTAGAGTTGCCTGTTGTTCCAACAGCGGCGATAACATCGCCCTGAGAAACCTTGGTGCCCTTTGATACATAGAGTGCAGAAGCGTGAGCATATCTTGTCTGAAGACCGTTGCCATGGTCAATAATTATATTATAACCGTAATCGTTTCTCCAGCCGGCATAAGAAACTGTACCCGAAGCGGCAGCATAAATCGGAACACCTTTGTTTGCACAAAGGTCAACGCCTTTATGGTTTCTGCCATCCCCATAATAAGAGGAAACTTTAAATCTACCTTTGGGTAGGGGGCAGATAAAGCCTGCTGAGCTAACGCTTGCATTCTGAGCGGGGGAAAGCTTAACAGGAGCAGTGCCAACAGTAACCTCTTGGGTAACAGGAGCGGTTATAACCTCATTGGATATAACTGTGCGTATCTGTTCATCGCCGTTAATTGTTTCAATCTTTTCGGTTTTACGGTTAAGACCGTTCTTACCAGCAGTTGTTACTTTATAATAGCCTGTGGTTTTAGATGAAGTTAAGGTCTTTTTGGTAGAAAAGGCAACCTTAACATCTTTGGTAACGGTTGAAACTGTTTTAACTTCGAGGTTTTTAACGGCTTCTTCAACCGATTCGGTGTTTTTGATTTCGGTTTTTAAATAATAACCGTCCTCAACCTCTACATTTTTAACGAAGGAAGCCTCATTTTCAGCGCCCTCAATGAAAAATTCAGTTCTTCTGTTTTCAACCAACTCTTTAAGATTTTTAGAGCCGATACCGATTTTCTCGCCGTCAACAATCAAAACAGAGCCTGCAACAATAGCATCGGTATTATCAAGAATTGCAGTTGCAACATTGTCCGCACTTTCAAGCTTGTCCGCAATAGTAAGGGTTAAGCTGAGCTTAGGAGATGAGATGGCTTTATCGGCATTCTTAGAGCTAACCGTTTTAACAGCCAAGGTTTTGGCGTTTTCTAAAACAGAGGCGCTTTTAACGGTTGCGATAACCTTATCGGAATATTTAACATTAAATCCAAAGGTTATACCTACCGAAGCAGCAGTTACTATAACCGACAATATACCAACTAAACAAATGGCACAAAATTTAACAACTATTCTATTTAAGTTAATGTATCTGAATGCTTTATTAAAAACTGCATTTGAAAGCAGTTTTTCTTTAAGCGCTTCGATGCTTAAATCCTTAAAAATAACAGTTCACCTTCTAAAAAATACTTAAAAAGTTACATTTTGTAACCTTTACATTTGTTAGTATAACAAAAAGGTTACAAAATTGCAACCTTTTTTGTAATATTTTTTTAAATTTTAAGAATTTTGTTGTGGGAACTGATAAAAACCTGTAATTTAGAATAGCTTTTTGGCAATATTTTCGGCAAATAGGTTAAGACTTTCGAAATCCATAGCTGAAATATAACAGCTTTCGAGTTGGTCGTGAACCGATTTTGCATCTTTTAAGGTGTCGGTTGCGAAGGAAATTAAGGAATTTATGGTTTTTTTATTTGCTTTAACTCTGTTTTTATAAGCTTTTAAAAGTTCTGTATCCATAAACCTCTTCGAATGAATTTTTCTGGTGTTTTGGAATATGGAATGCTCGCTTTCTCTTAAAAATGAGAGGGAAAGCTCGGGAATAATTATTCCGTCTAAAAGGCTTGAGGGCAGAAAGGCGTTTTTAATTGTTATAATATCATATCCGTTTGAAAGGGCATAAAGACGGATATGATTTATAATTTTATCGGATACTATGCCAAAACTGTCTTCAATAACAACCATATTTTCAGTTATTTTTTCATTTGCAAGGGAAATAACCCCCTTTGGAGTTATACCCTCCAAAAATCTTACCCATTCAAAACCGATACCGTATTTTTTAGGTATATACTTTTTGCAAAGCTTTCTGGAGAAATTTTCGAGTTTATTTTTATCCAAATACTTATTTATAATATTAAGGTTATCTGTCATTAACTGCTTAGCTGCTTTGAGATATCCTGAGGCTATTCGGTGCAAGAATTTGTTTTTATTTGTCAATGTTATTATTTTATCAGAGTTTTCCTTTAATATATCCGAGTCCCAAAATTCGCCGAAGTTAAGTATTTGCTCGCAAGCTCCAGGGTAAAAAGGGTCTACTGTATGGGGTGAAGTGCCGTCCATAATAACTGTTTTTATTTCGGGGAATATAACCGCATCGAGAGAATCTGGGTCGCTTGAGCAAGGGCAAAGCTCGGCATTATATCCTTTACCCTCAGCGGTTTTAACAACTTTCTTCATAAAGGAAGATTTGCCCGTTCCTGGTCCGCCTTTAATTATGTATGCTTTCCAACCTTTTTCTGAGAGATAGCATTTATCAAAAAAAGACACAAAGCCTTCAAAGGAATTTGCCCCTAAAAATGTTTTAAAGTTCATTTTTTCCATAATTCAGCCTCCAAACATTAATATTTTATTCTATAAAATATTTTTTGACACAAGGCTTAGTTTATGTTAAAATAAACTTCAAGTCGGTTAGACGGTTGCGGATAGAAATATCTGAGGAAAGTCCGAGCTCCAAAGGGCAGGATAGCGGCTAACGGCCGCCGAGGGCAACCTTAGGGAAAGTGCAACAGAGATATACCGCCGCATTTGCGGTAAGGGTGGAAAGGCGAGGTAAGAGCTCACCGGTCTTATGGGAACATCAAGACCCTGTAAACCCTATTCGGAGCAACGCTGACTGTAACTATACATTTGCCCGATGTGTTACGAAGAGCGGCTGGAGTATAAGAGCAATCTTATGCCAAGATAGATAACCGTCCACGACAGAACTCGGCTTATCGACCGACTTAAATTAAAAAACCACCTCAAAAGAGGTGGTTTTTTAATTTAAGAAAACTAATATTCTACAATATTACTTAAATCTATTTCGCAAATGCATCTGTTTCCAATATGGTTGCTATCAAATGATACTCTATCGCCCTTATGATTCCAACGAGCATGAAGGTCGCAGCGGATATCTAATGTTGAGGTGGGATATGAATATGCTTTTAATAAACGCTTTGCTTCATTCTTTTCAATATCATAAATCCAAAGGCTGCGGTATTTTTCTTCATCAGGATATCCATCGCCTAAAATATATTTTTGATTTGGTGAATATAGGCAGTGTATATCAACATGTAGCTCAGGCAAATCGTATAATACAGTGTTGCCTGAGAAATCATTTCTAAGGCATAGATTCATTTTTTCTGTACCCGAAGATGAGGTAACAATCAGAATTTGATTATCATTTTTCCAGTGATAATGTGAATTAAAAATATAATCCGAAAGCTTGCACATATTTCCTTCTAAATCAGAAGTTATTAACTGTGTCTTCCAACTTACTCCTTTAACATTAAAGTTTCTTAAAAGGAATAAGAAACGGTTACCTGATGGATTAAATGTAATATGGTTGACAACTAATTTGCAATCAGAATAAGGTTCTTCGGGGAACTGCTTAATCATATCCTGATAGCTTATAATTTGCTTGCAGTCGCCGCTTTCCATATCCATAAGGAATACGCCATCCTCAGCGGGCGAGTTGATTTCATAAAATTCATCCGGCTTGTCGCTATATCCGTAACCCGGACGAAAATCGTAAATACGGCTCATATTTACACATATACCGTATTTTCCGTCTTGCGATATATTTGCAGCGGCACGCGGCAAGGTTTTGGTTGAGCCGGTTACTATATTTTTAATTTCTGTTCCAAATCCGTCCTCGGTGCGCACATTATATGCTATATGGTTATCATCCTTATACCACTGAAGTAATGCGCCCTGCTGAAAATTCCAAGCGGTTGTTTCGGAAAGTTTTACAAATTCTCCGGTTTTAATATCAATATATCCCAGTTCGCAAACATCATCTTTTGTTGGCAACCTATCAATAAAGGAAACCTTATGACAAAGATGCCTTTCATCCTTAGAATCATACGGCTGCAAATCATAGTATCCGAAAAAATAATGTTCTTTTGGGTCAGATATTATCTTTACCTCTGTTAGTGCTTCTTTAATGCTTTCCATATCTTCAAAACCTCCATTTTTTTAAAAATATCATACATATTTTAAAAAATCAACTCTTCAACAAAAAAACGACATTTAATAACAAAATATTGATATTTTCCGAATATCATTTATGATATAATAGAACTAATTGGAGGGAAGTTTATATGAAACTTAATGCTATTTTTTCGGACAATATGGTTTTACAGGCTAATAAACCCGTTTATGTTTTCGGTGAAGGAATGGGTAAAATCACAGTTGAAATACAGGGTGAAAGCGTTTCTTCTGTATCAAACAGTGAAAATTGGTTAGTAGAATTGCCGGCATTTGATTATGGCGGTCCATATACAATGACGGTTAATCTTGATGGAGAGATTAAGGAAATTAAAGACATATTTTTCGGTGATGTTTATCTGCTTTCGGGACAGTCGAACAATCAGCTTAAGGTTTGGCAAGTAAATGTGTCTGAAGACCAGTATAAAAATAACGATTCATTAAGATTATTTACTGTTGATAGGTTAGAAAATGCGGGAAAACATATTTTAACCGAGGACGGTTGGAAAACTGTTTCGGAAAACGGTGAATTTATAAATTTACAGGGCGAGCATTATGAATCTAAAGACGGTTGGATAATAGCTCAAAAGGATGAGGTTGGTTTTTGGCCTGCGATCGGTTACCTTTTAGGCGATATTTTAACACAAAAAAGCGATAGAAAAATCGGATTGATTGCCTGTTATCAAGGAGCTTCGGTTATTCAGTCTTGGTTACCAAAGCATTATCTGGATAACACAGAGTTTTTCGTTCCATTAGAAAAGCGTTCTCTAAACGCAAGAAAGCCTTTGTATAGCGCTTGGAACGGTGATGGTATGCTTTATGAGGGTATGATTGAAAAGATTATTCCTTTTTCTTTTAAGGCTGTAGTATGGTATCAGGGTGAATCAAATTTCAGCGGTGAGGATAGCAAGTGCGACATATATGCAGGTATTTTAAAAATGCTTGTTGAAAAATGGAGAGAGGACTTCAAGGATAATAGCTTACCCTTTATAATAGTTCAAATCCATGACCATGCGTATAGCTTAAACCTCGAAGGCAGTGGATGGAGAGATATTCAGAAAGCTCAAGAGGTTGTTTGTGAGACTGTAAATAATGCTTATTTGGTAAAGAGTGCTGATATAAGCGAAACAAATAATATACACCCCCCAACAAAACTGCCTCTTGCTAAGCGTATTGCCGATGTAATCAGTAGATTTTAAGGAGGGCTTTATGGAATCAATTATAAATATTTGCAAAGCAAAGCAAGAGGAAGTAGCTGCTTTGCGCAGAGAATTACATAAAGTGCCTGAAATAGGCGGAGAATTACCAAAAACTCGCGAAATAGTGTGTTCTTACCTTGACAAAATAGGCGTAGCATATAAAATTAACGAAATGGATGACGGAGTAATCGCGGATATTAAATGCTCGGATAGCGGCAAAATACTCGGCTTCCGTGCCGATATGGATGGATTACATATAACCGAAAATACTCAATTGCCTTATAAATCGGTGATTGATGGGCAAATGCACGGTTGCGGACATGATGCACATACAGCTATTTTGTTAGTTGCGGCTGATATTATAAATAAGCATAAAAGTGAATTCAACGGAACTGTTCGCTTGATTTTTCAAACCGGAGAAGAAACGGGAACAGGTGCTAAAAATATGATTTCGTCCGGTGTTCTTGAAAATCTTGATGCTGTTTGCGCGGTACATGTAGGCAATATAGCAGGGGATGAATTTAATACTGGTGATTTAATTGTTTTATCAGGACCTGTAAGTGCAGGTAAGATAAAATTCACAATTACTGTTAAGGGAAAGGGAACTCATACTGCTTTCCCTGAAAAGGGCGTTGACCCAATTTTGATTGCCGCACGAATTGTAAATGCTTGCGAAGAAATTTTTGCAAGAGAAATACCTATCGGTACAGCCGCAATATTGAGTTTTGGTAGTTTCCATGCCGGTATTGACCATAATACTATCCCTGAAACTGCTGTATTAAAGGGATGTATTCGTGCTCAGGATGAAAAAATGCGTATAAATATTGCTCAACGAATGAAAGATATTGCTGAAAATATCTCAAAAGCATTTAGAGCAGAATGCTGTGTTGATATAATTATGGGCTCTCAAACGGTTATGAACGATGCTAATTTGAGCCAACTTGTTGCTGATGCATCAACCGAGCTTTTCGGTGAAGAAGTTGTTACAAAAATCGACCATCCGCTAATGGGTTCGGATGATTTTGCAAATTATGCGTCAAGGATACCTGGAGCTTACTTCATTTTGCATACAAATAATTCCCAAAAAAATATTACGGCACCAAATCATAATGATAGCTTTGATGTTGATGAATCTGTTTTATGGAAAGGCGTTGCCGCTTATGTTGGCATAACAAAAAAATTCCTTGTATAAGTTATTTTTTATTTAACGCGTCTTTTTGGAACGATGTGTAAAAATTATATAGGTTGATAAATTTAGGAGCTGGTTTAATGCAGTCGTTGAAATATTTGTATAGAATAGGTAAAGGTCCATCTTCATCTCATACTATGGGCCCCCTTGAAGCTGCTAAACGCTTTATTGAAGAAAATCCCGAAGCAGATAAATATGAAATTATTTTGTATGGTTCTTTGGCAAAAACGGGTAAGGGACATATGACAGATGCAGTTTTAAACGAAGCATTTAGCGGTAAGAATTGCGAAGTCAAATTTGATTATGAAACTATTTGTGATTTTCATCCAAATACAATGGATTTTATCGCAATAAAAGGTGAGTCTGTTTCTCGCAAACGCTTTTACAGTATAGGCGGCGGTGAAGTAATTGCCGAAGGTGAAAAACCGACAGAACACGAGAGTATATATCCGTTAAGTTCTTTTAGCGGTATTTCTAAATATTGCTCTGAACGCAACTGGCGTCTTTGGCAGTATGTAGAAGAATGCGAAGGTATAGAAATATGGGATTATCTTAGTACGGTATGGAATATTATGAAGAATTCAATAAAGGTTGGTCTTGAAACTGAAGGCATTCTTCATGGTGGAATAGGCACACAAAGAAAAGCCCGTTATTTGTTTAGACAAAATCATATTGATGAAAGTGAAGAAACCAAGAAGAATAGATTGATTTGTGCGTATGCCTATGCTGTAAGCGAACAGAATGCATCTGGCGGCACAATCGTTACTGCTCCAACATGCGGTGCTTGCGGAGTTGTGCCTGCTGTATTGAATTATTTACAGTCTAAACATAATTTTACTGACGAACAAATTATTCGTGCCTTGGCTGTTGCCGGAATAGTTGGTAACTTAGTAAAAACAAATGCATCTATTAGCGGTGCTGAATGCGGTTGTCAGGCGGAAATCGGGACTGCATGTTCAATGGCTGCTGCGGCAGCTGGTGAATTATTCGGATTGAATATAGACCAAATAGAATATGCGGCTGAAATTTGCATTGAGCATCATTTGGGATTGACATGCGACCCCATTTTAGGACTTGTTCAAATTCCTTGTATAGAGCGTAATGCAATAGCTGCCATGCGCGCACTTAATGCTGTGAATCTTGCGGATTTTCTTGCGGATTCAAGAAAAATCAGTTTTGATATGATAGTTGATACTATGTATGAAACAGGTAGGGACTTAAAGGTTATTTACAGAGAAACTTCCGAGGGCGGACTTGCCAAGAATTATGAAACTGATTTCGTAAAACTCTAAAACTCAATATAATAACCTGAAATTTTTTAAAAGTTTTGGCTTGCGAACAGCATAATAAAAACCATATAAATCTGCAATGGATTTATATGGTTTTTACGATTTAAAAGAGTTTTATTTTGCGGTATTTTGAGGGAGTTATATTCATTATATTTTTAAAAATTTTAATATAATGACTGGTTGAAGAAAATCCGACCATTAGGGCAATATCAGTTATAGAGGCATCGGAATTGATTAACATATCAATAGATTTTTCTACCCTGATTTTATTGAGGTAGGTGCTATAATTTGTTCCGAAATTTTCAGTGAATACTTTTGAAAAGTGCGAATAACTCATTCCTACGTGTTTTGAAATTTCTTTCAATGTTACAGTCTGATAACTCTTATTAAGATAGGTATTGACTTCGGCAACAAAATCGGAGCTAAGATTTATGGCATTGATTTGCGAACGCCTTTGAATTATAAAAGAAATTAATCTTAATGCATTCGCATAAGATGTGAGGTCTGAAGTGAAGTTATGTTCTCCATATAAATTAAAAGTTTCTTCAAACAATTTTTGTATGTCATTGAAAAATTCTTTGCATTCTTGACTATCAAAAAATTCGTAATCACCTAAATGATTGTTAATAATATTACTGATATTTTTAACGCTGTAAAGGTTAAGGGGATTTAATGATTTTTGGTCAAGCTTTATGCAATAGTGTTCACTGAAATTTGTTTCGTAACGGATATTATGTATTGTATTCGGTGCAATATATATCATATCACCCGCTTTTATATTTATTTGTTTTTGTCCGCACAAAACGGTTATAGAGCCTTCTTTGCAATAAAGAATTTTAATATAATGATGGAAATAAGATTGTTTTTCGACGTGTTTATATTTTTCTTTGTGCAAAGTGCATTCGTAAAAAGAGCGCATACCATCCGAGGATCTTGGAATATTTTCTTTTGAATTTGAATCTAAACGCATAATGACCCTCCTTTTTTATGAATTATCCAATGTATAGAATTATATATCTAAAATAACAAAAAAGCAAGTTGGTCTTGCAGGTTGGCGAAAAAAATCACAAAAAGCACAAAATATCATTATTTTATCCAAAAAATATTGTATATTTTTTTAAAGATTTGTTATACAATATTTATAATTACATTAGGTTTATATCAAGTGATTGAATATAACCCAAAAAACATTATCGAAGGGATGTATAACAATGATCAATAGAAAAAAGCCTAGAACTGCCAATATAGCTTTCTTTTCAGTTGTGCATGAAGTTTATTTTGACCAATTTGAGGGCTTAGAGGAGTCGCTTAATGGTTATCATAAAGAAACAATAGCGCTTGTTGAAAAAAATGGCGTTAATGTAATTGATTATGGTATAGTTGGAACAAACTCGGTTGCATTCGATGTAGCAGATGCTATTAACGGTGATAAAATTGATTTAATTATCTGCAATATGATTACATATGCAACATCATCGGTATTTGCTCCTATTCTTCAAAATACTAATGCACCGATGATTTTATTAGCGTTGCAGCCGTTACAGCATCTTGATTATAATAAAGCCTGTACTTATATGCAGCTTGAGAATGATAATATATGTTCAGTACCTGAATTTACAGGTGTTGCAATAAGAATGGGTAAACCTATTACCGATGTTGTTATCGGTTGTTTGTATGATGATGAAAAAGCACATTCGGAACTTGCTGAATGGTGCGAAATCGCAAAAGTGTTACATGACCTTAAGGGTGCCAGAATCGGTTTGATGGGTCATGTTCTTGAGTCTATGTATGATATGCATGCTGACCCAACAGCTGTTTCTGCAAGCTTTGGTTTGCATGTTCCGTTGCTTGAGATTGACGATGCAGTAAGAGAGTATGAAAAAGTAACTAAAGAAGAAATTGAAGCAAAGAAAAAGTTAATCTTAGAGGAATTTGATACACCTGTTCCTGTGAGCGACCCTGTTACTATGAAGCTTACAGATTCCGACCTTGAGCGTGCAGCACACGGTGCAGCTGCCCTTGATAGATTAGTTGAAACCTTCAAACTTGATGGTTTGGCATATTACTATGAAGGTATTGAAGGCACTATTCAACGAGAGGTTGCAACCTCATTTATAGTTGGTAATTCAATTCTTAATGCACAGGGAACACCTATGTGCGGTGAGTTCGATATCAAGACCTGTATTGCAATGCTTATTTTAGATAGATTGAATATAGGCGGCAGTTTTGCAGAGTTCCATCCGTTTGATTTTGCAGAAGATTTCATTTTGGTGGGTCATGACGGACCGCACCATATAGCGATAGCAAACGGTAAACCAATTTTGAGAAGTCTTACCAAATTCCACGGTAAGCCCGGCAGCGGCGCTTCGGTTGAATTTAAAATTAAAGAAGGACCTATTACAATGTTGGGAATTACTCAAACCGCTGATGGTAAATTCAAGTTTGTAATCGGCGAAGGTGAATCAAAAGCTGGTCCCATACCGCCCACAGGAAATACAAATACAAGAGGTTTCTTCAAACCGACTACTCGTGAATTTATTAAAAAGTGGGTAATGGAAGGTCCGACCCATCATTATGCGCTCGGAATTGGTCATCATGCTTCTACAATTAAAAAGATTGCAGATGTTTTAGGAATTGAAGCCGTAATTGTTAAATAAAACATAAGAAATTTGTTACCTATTGCATGTGATAAATTTATGAAGTTAGACTAAGCAAAAAGCCGGGCAACTTAAAATTATAGTTGCTCGGTTTTTGAAATTAAAAAAGTTTGTTTTTTCTCTGGGAGTGAATAGTAATGTTACTTTCAATTTCAACAGGTCCGATGGACAAATCTCTATCTTACAAAGAAGCCATACGTCTTATCAGCGAAGCGGGGTTTGATGCGTTTGATTTTTCATTAACCCTGTTAAATACAGACCCAAACCATATTTTTAATACTGATAAATATCTGGAAGAGGCAAAGGAATTACGGGAATATGCCGATTCTATCGGAATTGTGTGCAATCAAGCGCATGCGCCCTTTCATTCAAGCTACGGTGTTCCAGAAAAGGATGAAAGAATGTTTAATTTAATAGTTCGTTCTATGGAAATAGCAGCGGTTTTAGGGGCTAAAATTATTGTTGTTCATCCAAAGCAACACCTTGAATATGCTGACAATGTTGATGAATTGTTTAGATTAAATGTTGAATTTTATAATCGTTTAATACCATATTGTGAAAAATATAATATTCAAGTTGCAACTGAAAATATGTGGCAATATAATCAGGCATCGGGTGCTATTACCGATAGTACATGCTCAAGAGCGTGGGAATTTAATAAATATATTGATTCATTAAATTCAAAGTGGATAACAGGGTGTCTTGATTTAGGCCATGCATCTTTGGTTACAAAAGATATTTCCAAATTTATAAAGGATATGGGTAATAAACGAATTAATGCACTTCATGTTCACGATACAAATTTGCATAACGACAGTCATACAATACCTTTCTTGGAAAGTATGGATTATATTACCATTGCAAAAACTTTAGGTGAGATTGATTATAAAGGTGATTTTACTTATGAAGTAAATTATTTCATGGCAAATAAACCGGTCGAACTAATACCCGCTTCATTAAAATATGCATGTGAAATCGGTAGATTTTTGATAAATCAAATAGAAAGCGCAAGACCTTGATTTATATATTAGGGGGAGTTTTATGAAAATTTTAGTTTGTATTAAACAGGTTCCAGGATCCAGTCATGTTGAAGTTGACCCTGTTACAGGTGTTTTAAAAAGGGATGGAATTCAAAGTAAGATGAATCCCTATGACCTCTATGCAATAGAAACGGCTTTAGTATTAACCGAAAAATTCGGCGGAACAGTTGAGGTTATTACTATGGGGCCACCGCAAGCAAAGGCGATAATAAGCGAGGCCATTTCTATGGGTGCAAAATGCGGCACAGTGCTTTCAGACCGCAGATTTGCGGGTGCTGATGTTCTTGCTACAGCTTATACACTTTCACAGGGCATTAAAAAAGCGGGTGATTTTGACCTTATTATCTGCGGAAAACAGACAACCGATGGAGATACTGCTCAGGTAGGTGCAGAGGTTGCCGAGTTCTTAAATTTGCCGAATGTTGCAAATGTTCTTTCTGTTAATAATGTTGCTGATGGCAAGATAACGCTTTTGGCTTCACAGGATGATAAGTTGGCTGATATGACGGTTAAGCTGCCCTGTCTTATTTCGGTTGACGGTGATATAAATACACCTCGTTTACCTTCTTTTAAGGTGAAAAAATGCGTAACGGACGATATGATTAAGTTTTTATCACTCGATGATTTTGATGACAAAAACATTAAAAATTACGGTCTTTCAGGTTCTGCAACTCAGGTTGAAAGAATTTTTCCGCCTGAAAAAAATGCAGAAAAATACTCTATTGAAGGCACTCCCCAACAACAAGCCGATGAGATATATAATGTTATTCGGCGAATAAAATTGGTGTAGGAGGGATATTATGGGTAGTTTAATTGTAAAACATAATTTAGTTACCGATGAAAATGCCAAGAATTTGGTTTCACTTTGCCCCTTTGGTGCTATATCGTATGATGGTGGAAAACTAGATATATCTTCTGCTTGTAAGATGTGTAAATTGTGCGTAAAAAAGAGCGATGGCATCATTACGTATGAAGAAGAGGTTAAAACCAAGGTTGATAAGGAGCTTTGGAAAGGAATTTGTGTGTATGTAGACCATTTAGCTGGTAAGATACATAGAGTTACATACGAATTGCTTGGAAAGGCTGCTGAACTTTCAAAGGTTACAGGTCAGCCTGTTTATGCACTTGTTATAGGCTCGGATTTGGGCGAAAATATAAATAAATTGTTGCATTATGGGGTAGACAAAATCTTTGTTTACGATAATTTATCCTTTAAGGATTTCAAAATAGAGCCATATACGGCAGCTTTTTGTGATTTTATAGATAAGATTAAACCGTCTTCGGTTTTAATCGGTGCTACAAATATAGGACGTTTGCTTGCACCTCGTGTTGCGGCAAGAAAACGTACCGGACTAACGGCAGACTGCACCATTCTTGAAATGAAAGAAAATACCGACCTTGTTCAAATAAGACCTGCATTCGGCGGAAATATTATGGCTCAGATTATTTCGCCCGATACCAGACCGCAATTTTGCACTGTCAGATATAAGGTATTTAATGAGCCTTCGCCAACCGAACAGGCAACAGGTGAAATTATAAAGCTTGAAATAGCTGAGGAGAAATTAAAATCGGATATTGAAGTTCTTTCTTATACAGACAAACCTAAGGATATTGATATATCGGAATCGGATGTTATTGTTGCAATAGGCAGAGGCGCTATGAGTGATAATATGCGGGCTATGGCTGCTGAACTTGCTGATTTGTTGGGCGCAACATTAGCTTGCACTAGACCGCTTGTTGAAGCTAATGTTTTCAATGCTAAGCATCAGATTGGCCTTTCGGGAAGAACAGTAAAACCAAAGTTTATAATTTGTCTTGGAATTTCAGGTTCTGTTCAGTTTGCGGCAGGAATGAAGTCGTCCGATGTTATTGTTGCAATCAATACAGATAGTACGGCGCCTATCTTCGATGTTGCGCACTATGGCGTTGTTGGAGATGTTAATGAAATTGTGCCTAAACTGATTTCTAAAATCAAGGAGGGACTGGGTAATGTATAATAAACTAACTTTAAATGATATTGAAAGATTGACGGTAATCGTTGGTGCGGAAAATATTTTGGTTGGCGAAAATATAGGTCCTGATTATGCCCATGATGAGCTCGGAACGGTTGAGAATATGCCTGATGTGCTTGTTAGAGTTACCCAAACAGAGCAGATTTCTGAAATTATGAAACTGGCATGGGAGAGGGTAATTCCTGTAACAGTTCGTGGCAGCGGTACAGGTCTTGTTGGTTCAGCTGTGCCCATTTGCGGCGGAATTTTGATAGAAACATCGAAAATGAATAAAATTATAGAGCTTGACAGTGATAATTTAACTGTTACTGTTCAGCCCGGTGTTTTATTGATGGAACTAGCAGCCTTCGTTGAAGAAAACGACTTTATGTATCCGCCTGACCCTGGCGAGAAATCTGCTACCATAGGCGGTAATATCTCTACTAATGCCGGCGGAATGAGGGCAGTAAAATATGGTGTAACCCGTGATTATGTCAGAGCGCTTACTGTTGTTATGCCAAATGGAGAAATCGTAAAACTTGGGGCAAAGGTTGCTAAAAACAGTTCCGGATATAGCCTTAA
>JAZPXP010000099.1:0-14002 GCA_045543715.1 Acutalibacteraceae bacterium | reverse complement strand
TTTATTCCATCAAAAATACATCTGTTTTAGATGCTTTGCAGTTTTGTAACTTTTGATTTGTTTCGCACTCGAAGTCGCAAAAGCGCAGGAATACTTTGTGTCTTTCAAGGTTTTGCGGTGAAGAGTCGGAGCAAATCTAAGTGAAAAACCGATTTCTCCCTAAGTGAACGCTCCGAAAGCACCCTGTTTTTCATTTTCAGCAAAAAAAAGAAACGGAATTATTTCCGTTTCTTTTCATTTATTTTCTTTTTAAGTTTTATAAACCATTTAGATGAGAACAATAGCAAAACAAAGATAAAGAGTATCGGCCAGGCGATGCGTGTTATCTGTTCAATCAAGTCATAAAATGCAGTTGATTTATCAATAAGATTTTTAATCAACCAAAGCAAAGCACCAAGGGTTACAGCGCTTCCCTCAACCGCTGAGAGAACATAAAGGATACCGTTGGTTGTGTCTGCTGATGCCTTCTCATCCATTTTGCTTTTAAGCTCGATTAGTCGGTCAAGATATTGCTGATTTCTATGGTATTCTTCCATGGTTTTGCTAATTCCAAATGCTTCGATAACCTGATCGGCTTCTCTTTGAGTATAAGGATATTTATAAATATCAGAGTTCCAGAATTTCATAGTTTTCCCAAACTCGATATAAAGCTTTTCAATATCCTCGTTGGTGATTTTATCACTTTCCTCAAGGGCGCGGATAACATGACGGTTAGTTCGAAGAAGCGCAGTGTTTTGAAGCAAAACAAACTCAACAACAAACAAAACCGAGGCTTCATATTTTTCAATACGTTTAACAATATCAGCCGAGTAATCATTAAGAATAAAGGCAATACCCGAATGTGAGATATACGAGCGGTAATAATCGTAACTTGAATGGTTGCAACCTATAAGCTCATCTATATGTTTTTGGAGGATATGGTAATCTATATGCTCGCTGTTATAGGTTTCGCCTGCTAAGGCATAAGCCAACTCGGTTGGGTTTTCCGGCATATTGGATAAACACATAACGAATTTAGGGTCGCCGCATATTTTAAGGTTGAACATCTTTCCAAAATAGTCCTTAACCGCAACATACTTACCTGTATCTTTATCAAGAATATTTAGATGGTCGGCAGACATCTGGTCGATAAGTTGGGTTGGAATATATTCATTATCGGGAATAGCAACCGTTATAATATGGAGCCCTGTTTTATTATGAACAGAAATGAAGATATGGCAGATTTCGGTTGTTACTGCCTTTTTCTCTAGATTCACATAATGGTCGTTATAGCAGGCAAACTCATATTCGCCAAGATAAAAATGCTCAAGACCTTTAAGTCCTAAGGTATGACTGTTGCATTCATATGCTATATGTTCATTTATGGCGTCAACATAAATTTTGCCAAAATGATTTTCATTTGTGCAGTATTTTTGAACTGCTTCGGCGCTTTTTCTTTTGATTTCATTATATGTTCCTGAAACCATTCTTGAGGACATTGGTATATAGAAATAAAGGTCATCCTTATAGCTTTTTTTATAGGAGGTGTTTTTAATAAGCTCTGTTATATTTAATCTGTCAGTCCTATAATATTTATAATCGTGGTCAAGCTCTTTATAAAACTCGGCACGAAAACGCTCAAGAAATTTTATTCCACCCTCAGATACCGCAGCGCCTGAAATACTGTTGATGCTTTTACCCTCAGCCTCTTTTTCGCAAATAAATTTGGAAAAAGCGTTGCTTAAAAGAATAATTGCCTCACCGTCTCGGTAATCAGGATGGGTAACAACCGATATGATAAAGATGTTATTTTCATCCTGCCAATCGGTTATATCATCGGCAGAAATATCATCGTCCCACATTTTAGTGCTTTCAAAGCTTAAATAGTCGTCATCTATTTTCTTGGAAACGGGGAAGAAATTGATATATCCGGCAAGCTTATCTTCATCATAAACTAAGATAAAACTATCATTATTTTTATCAAAACGGGCTTGGAGATTTTCTCTCTCGCCCCATAGAGAAGGCTCATAAACTATCTTTTCGAGTGCGAAAACGCTATCTAGAAACCCCTCAGGAGCATTAAACCCATATTTAACTGTTAGAGCCAAGTTTCACACCTTCTTTAAGCCTTAACATTTTTCCAAAGCTTAGAATATAATTTTTCGGTTTCTTCACCTAAATATTTAAGAACAGTTGCTTTTTTAACAACCTCTTCAGCGGGGAAGATTGCGGTTTCCGATAAGATATCCTCATCCAAGGAATCGATAACCGCTTTATTCGGGGTTGAATAATAAATATATTCAAAGTTGATTTTTGCAATATCCTCACGGCAGAGGAAGTCAAGGAATTTCTCCGCATATTCAGGACTCTCGGCATTTGCAGGAATTGCGAATGCATCAAGCCACATACAAGTGCCCTCTTCAGGGATAACAAAATCAAGCTTATCGTTGTTTTCGAATGCTAAATATGCCTCGCCGTTGTAGATAACTGCAATATCGGCATTTCCTGCCTCTAATTTAACCCTTGCTGCTTCATCAAGCAAATATGCCTGAACATTTTTCTTCTGTTCTTTAAGAAGATTTGCAGCGGCATTAAGCTCGGTTTCGTTGGTTGTGTTAGCATCAAAGCCAAGCTTTTTAAGGGCAACAAACATAGAGTCTCTTTCGCTGTTGGGCATTATAATTCTGCCTGAATATTTATCGCTGAAAACACTGTCCCAACTTTTAACATCATCGGAATTTACTTTTTCGGTGTTATAAAGAATTCCAAGTGTTCCCCAGAAGTGCGGAACGGTGAATTTACCCTCACTGTCAAACGCCTTTGATGCCTCGAGCTGATTCTGGTCTATATTTTTGATATTCTCAACATTGTTAAAATCAATTTCCTGAACCAATTCTTCCTTTATAAGCTTTTCAAGCATATAGTCCGAAGTGCAAACAAGGTCATATTTAGCGGTACCTGAGGTAAACTTAGCATACATATCCTCAGGAGCGGCATATTCATCATATACAACCTTTATGCCTGTTTCCTCATAAAAAAGGTCATAAACCTCGGGGCTTATATAATCGCCGTAATTAAAGAGATAAAGTGTTTCTCCTGAGCAGGAGGCTAAGGAGAAAGCACTCATTATAATAACAAGAATTAAAATTAAAGAAACTAAGTTTTTTTTCATTCTAATAATCGTTTTCCTTTCTATTTTCTGTTTTTTGAACAGAAGAGGAACGCATATTAACAATTAAAATCACGAGTATTATAATAAGCATAGTTATAAACATAATCGATGCTAAGGCATAATATTCGGGGAGTATTCCTCTTATTCTGTTAGTGTAAATCAAGGTTGAGAGGGTGTTAAGCCCCTGACCTTTAGTGAAATATGTGATAGTAAAATCATCGAGAGAAATGGTTAGTGCCAACAAAAATCCCGTTAAAACACCCGGGAAAATATCGGGCAGAATAACCTTTAAAAATGCCTTTGCAGGTGAAGCACCAAGGTCGAGAGCGGCTTGATAAATGCTTATATCAAACTGCTTGAGCCTTGGAAAAACATTTAAAACAACATAAGGGATTATAAGAGTTATATGAGAAATAAGTAAGGTTACATTACTCATTCTTCCAACAAACCCCGCAAAGAAGAGCATAAGCGAAATACCGGTTACAATATCGGCATTAAGAAGCGGAATGCTCGTAACGGTTGAAACCAAGCCCTGCAATTTTTTCTTCATTGAAAGCATACCAACACAGGCAAGGGTTCCTAAAATTGTTGCAAGTGCCGCCGAAGCCAAACCTAATAAAAGGGTTGTTACAAGGGCGTTCATAATGGTTTCGTTACCGAACAGTGCTGAATATTTATCAAAGGAAAATCCGCCCCATTCGTAAGCAGATTTTGATTTGTTGAAGGATAGCACTATCATAAGAACAACGGGGGTATAAAGAAGTGCAAAAATAATTGCGATATACGTGCCTCTAATAGCAGAGAAAAGCTTTTTCATAGAACAATTCCTCCCTCTGCTTCGGCTTCCTTATTACCGTCTGTTAAAAGTGAACTCACGACAACAAACACCATAAGCAGCAGAGCCAGACCTGAGCCTGCATTATAGTGTCCCTTAGTGAAGTTCATTTCAACAACATTGCCTATAAGCATTATCTTTCCGCCGCCAAGCATTTCAGCAATAGCGAAATCTGATATGGCGGGGATGAAAACCATTGTCATACCGCTTATAATACCGGGGAGTGATAAGGGGAGAGAAACCTTGAAAAAGGTTTTAAGAGGGTTTGCACCAAGGTCTCTTGATGCGTTTATAAGGTCCTTATCAATGCTTGAAACGGTATTATAAATTGGGAGAAGCATAAATGGGAAATAGTCATAAACCATACCGATTAAAATGGCGGTATAGGTATTTGCTATATGAACGCTTTCAAGCCCTAACATATTAAGAATGGAATTTATAATTCCGTTATCCTCAAGGATAACATTGATGGCAACCATCTGGAGCATAAAGTTCATCCACATAGGCAGAATAAAAAGAAAAATTATAAAGTTTTTCTTCTTTAATTTTAACTTTGAAAGACAAATTGCAAGCGGATATGCAAGCAGTAAGCCTATAATTGTTGCCGTTGCCGCTAAGAGCAGAGTTAGTCCCAAAGCCTTTAAATTAGCCGTATCAGTAACTGCAGAAACTATGTTGGAAAATGTGAAGCTGCCTTGTCTTTCTGTGAAAGCATAGTAAACAATGGTGAATAAAGGCAGAATAATAAAGCCTGCAATCCAGATGAGGTAGGGGCCGGTTAGCCAAAGGTTTTTTCTATTCGTCAACTGTTGCGGCCTCCTCATCTTCAGAGCGGGGCTTATGCATTATCTGAATATTTTCCGGCTCAACATATATTCCAACCTCTGTTCCAACAGGCTCCATTTTGGTGCTGTGAACAAGCCATTCATAGCCGTTAGCCATAACATCCATTTCGTAATGAACGCCTCGGAAGATAATCGAGGTAACAACGCCTTTCATCTCGCTCTTTTCGGGAGCGGTGAGGATAACATCTTCAGGACGGATAACAGCGTCAACGGGAGTGTTATTTCCAAAGCCCTTATCAACGCACTCGAATTCAACCCCTAAAATGTTAACGAGTAAATCGTGTACCATTGTGGAGTCGATAATATTACTGTCCCCAATAAAGTCGGCAACAAAGGCGTTTTTGGGCTCATTGTATATATCCTCGGGAGTTCCGATTTGCTGAATGATACCCTGATTCATAACGGCGATGGTATCAGAAAGAGTGAGTGCCTCCTCCTGGTCATGAGTAACATAAATAAATGTTATTCCTGCCTGCTTATGAATATTCTTAAGCTCATACTGCATATCTTGACGCATTTTAAGGTCAAGAGCTGCTAAAGGCTCATCAAGAAGCAAAACCTTCGGCTTGTTAACAAGAGCACGGGCAATAGCAATTCTCTGCTGCTGACCGCCCGAAAGGGTATCAATACTTCTTTCCTCAAAGCCCTCAAGGTTAACGAGCTTTAACATCTCTTTAACCTTTTGTTCGATTTCGCTTTCAGAAAGCTTTTTAATTCTAAGCCCGAATGCTATATTCTCATAAACATTCAGGTGAGGGAAGAGGGCATAACGCTGAAAAATGGTGTTAACCTGCCTTTTATATGCAGGAACACCATTTATTACCTTTCCCTCAAAGAAAATATCCCCCTCATCAGGCTCAAGGAAGCCTGCAATCAGGCGGAGAGTAGTAGTCTTTCCGCAGCCTGAAGGACCAAGCAGGGTTATGAACTCCCCATCCTTAATATCAAGGTTGAGCCCATCCAGAATCTGCTCGCCGTCAAAGGAAACTGAGATATTTCTAAGTTCAACAATATTACCTTTTTTCAATTAAAGCATCCCCCTTTGTTCAACACTAAAGTGTCGACACCAGAATAAATTTTTGATTTTCTCCGGAGTTTTGTTCCTTCAAAAACCTACCCTGTGCGATACCCGCGGCTTCTTCATGATATGCCCTGAACAAAGGGTTTTTCATAGCTTTCTCGAAAAAACGGAAGCTACGGCATAAAATCCGAAACCGCTCTCTACACAGATGCTTTGATTAAATAAATAACCAGTATAAAATATACATTGAAAAGGGCAAAATGTCAAGTAAATTTTGCGTTTTCTCAACATTTTTCTCCCTTAATTTACGCATATTTCTCTTAACCTTCAAAATGCTCGTTTTTACTCTTTAATGCTTCCATTTCCTAATGTTTCATTTTTTGGAAATTTTATTAAAAATCGGTCTTTTTAACGATAAAAAATAATTGATATATTATTTTAGATATGTTATAATATTATGAATATTGTGGAGTAGTATGCTCTATATAAAGGGTAGGTGTTATTTTTGAGGATTTTGGGGATAGACCCCGGCTATGCGATAGTTGGCTACGGGGTTATTGATTACCATAGCGGAAAGTTTTCTGTTGTAGGCTGCGGAGCGGTTACAACCGAGGCGGACAAGCCATTTCCTGAAAGACTTAAAAACATCTACGAGGACCTTAATTTCATAATTGATAAATATAAGCCCGATGCGTTATCTATAGAACGGCTTTATTTCAATACTAATACAACAACTGCCATTGATGTTGCACAGGCAAGAGGGGTTATAGTTTTAACCGCAGAGAAAAACGGTCTTGAAATAAATGAATACACTCCGCTTCAGGTAAAGCAAGCCGTTACGGGATACGGCAGAGCCGAAAAAAGACAGGTTATGGAAATGGTTAAAAATCTTCTGTCTTTAAAGGCTGTTCCAAAACCTGATGACACGGCAGATGCTTTAGCACTTGCCGTTTGTCATGCTCATTATTCGGCATCTTCTTATTCTAAGATTTTAAAGGAGGCAAAAAAATGATAGCTTCTTTAAGAGGAACTCTCATATATTCGGATACAAATTATGTTGTTGTTGAGTGCGGGGGAGTAGGTATTAAATGCTTTGTTACCAAGTCTGCCCATATGAAGCTTACAAAAATCGGCGAAGAGGTATTTCTTTATACCCATATGGTTGTCCGTGAGGATGCGATGGATTTATACGGTTTTTCGGATTTAGAAGAGCTCAACACCTTTAAGCTTATAACCTCTGTTAATGGGGTTGGTGCTAAAATCGGTATCGCTATTTTATCAGAGCTTAGTGCCAACAGAGTTTTACTCAGTATTGCAAGCGGAGATGCCAAGGCATTAACGGCGGCTTCGGGCGTTGGAATAAAGCTTGCTCAGAGAATAGTGCTTGAGCTAAAGGATAAGGTTGGTGCGGTTAATATTGGAAATACAGATGATATAACTGCCGTTTCGGCTGTTTCTGCAAGCAGCCAGGCTTCAGAAGCAATTGAGGCTTTGGTTTCTTTAGGATATTCAAAGAGCGAGGCTTCTTTAGCGGTTGGAAAGCTTGACCAGAGCCTTTCCTCAGCAGAACTTATTAAACAGGCATTAAAAGGTCTTGCAAGGAGGTTTTAATCAATGATAGAACAAGAAATGGATTTTGAAAACCGAATAGTTTCTCCTGATTATAACTTCCATCAGGACGAGGCTGAACTAAGCCTTAGACCTAAAACCCTTTCTGAATATGTAGGTCAGGATAAGGTTAAGGAAAATCTTAAAATTTATATAACTGCGGCACTTCAAAGAAAAGAAAGCCTTGACCATGTTTTGCTTTATGGTCCTCCAGGACTCGGCAAAACAACCCTTGCGGGAATTGTTGCAAGGGAGATGGGAGTAAATCTTAGGGTAACCTCAGGACCTGCTATTGAAAAGCAGGGTGATTTGGTAGCAATTCTTACCTCACTTGAAGAGGGCGATGTTTTGTTTATAGATGAAATTCACCGCCTTTCCCGTAATGTTGAGGAAATCTTATATCCGGCTATGGAGGATTTTTCGCTTGATATTATTATCGGAAAAGGTCCGTCCGCCCGTTCTATAAGAATTGATGTTCCGCATTTCACCCTTGTTGGTGCTACAACCCGTTCGGGTCAGTTAACAGCACCCCTTCGGGACCGTTTTGGCGTGCTTTTAAGACTTGAACTCTACACTCCCGAGCAGTTGGCTGATATTGTTATGCGTTCGGCAGGAATTTTAGGTATAGAAATTGATAAGGACGGGGCTTTGGAAATTGCTTCCCGTTCAAGAGGAACCCCACGTATTGCCAACCGCCTTTTGAAGAGGGTCAGAGATATAGCTCAGGTTGAATATAACGGAATAATCGATGAGAAAACCGCTTCTGTGGCGTTATCCCGTTTTGAGATTGATGAATTGGGACTTGATGATTTCGATAGAAAAATGCTTGAAACTATCATCACAAATTATGGCGGAGGTCCTGTTGGTCTTGATACCTTAGCCGCCGCAATAGGTGAAGAAGCGGTTACTATTGAGGATGTTTATGAGCCTTACCTAATGCAAATCGGTTTCTTAACAAGAACTGCAAGGGGCCGTTGCGTTACAAGGCTTGCTTACGAGCATTTAGGCATACCCTTTGGCGAGAACACAAAACAACAAAGTATATTTTAGAGTGGTAAAATGAGAACAGTTGAAGGATTTAAAGATTATGAGCTTATCGATGCTGATGGCGGAGAAAGGCTTGAACGTTGGGGCGATGTTATTTTAATCCGCCCCGACCCGCAGGTTATTTGGAATACAAATAGAAAAAACAAGCTTTGGAACAATGCCAACGCTATATACCACCGTTCAAATTCGGGCGGCGGTTATTGGGAAAAGCTTAAAAATGTTCCTGATGTATGGAATGTAAGCTATGAGGACTTGACCTTCAGGTTAAAGCCTATGGGCTTTAAGCATACAGGTCTTTTCCCTGAGCAAGCGGTTAACTGGAGCCTTGCAAAAGAGCTTATAAAAAAGGCTGACCGTGAAATATCGGTGCTAAACCTTTTTGCATATACGGGCGGTGCAACTATAGCCTGTTTATCGGCGGGAGCATCTGTTACCCATGTTGATGCCTCAAAGGGTATGGTGCAATGGGCAAAGGAAAATGCCGTAGCCTCGGGAGTGGCGGACAGAAATGTTCGTTGGCTTGTTGATGATTGCCTTAAATTTGTTAAGAGGGAAATCAGAAGAGGCAAAACCTACGATGCTATAATTATGGACCCTCCGTCTTACGGCAGAGGACCTAACGGCGAGGTCTGGAAGTTAGAGCAACAGCTTGGTGAGCTTTTGGAAGAAACGGGCAAGCTTTTATCGGATAATGCTATTTTCTTCTTCCTCAATTCTTATACAGGCGGCCTTTCGCCGACAATTCTCAACTATATGGTTAAACTGCATATAGCTAAAAACAGAGGCGGCGAAATTTTCACCGATGAAATAGGCCTTAAAATAACCGAAAAGGGAATTAGTCTTCCCTCGGGAAACACAACTATTTGGAAAAGTGATAATGGATAATATAATTGAAATTAAAAATGTTACCTATGAATATACAGAGGATGACAAGGTATATGCTGCAGTAAAGGATATAAGCCTTTCTATAAAAAGGGGCAGCTTTACTGTTATCTTAGGTCATAACGGTTCAGGAAAATCAACTCTTGCAAAGCTCCTTAACGGTCTTAATAAGCCAACAAGGGGAGATGTTCTGGTTGATGGAATAAACACCAGGAGCGAAGAGGATGAGCTAAGGGTTAAAAGCCTTGTTGGTATGGTTTTCCAAAACCCTGATAATCAGCTTATAGCCTCTATTGTTGAAGAGGATGTTGCCTTTGGACCTGAGAATTTAGGGCTCGAGCCCCTTGTTATAAGACAGAGGGTTGATGAGGCTTTAAAGGCTGTTGATATGTATGAATATAAAAGAGCAACACCTCACAGACTGTCAGGCGGACAGAAGCAGAGAATAGCAATAGCAGGAATTATTGCTATGGAGCCTGATTGTCTTGTTTTAGATGAGCCAACTGCAATGCTCGACCCAAAAGGCAGAGCCGAAATCATAGAAACCCTTATTAAACTTAACAGGGAAAAGGGAATAACGGTTATTCTGATAACTCATTATATGGAGGAAGCCGAAAAGGCGGATAGGGTAATCGTTATGAACGATGGCGAAATTATAGCAGATGATATACCTAATGAAATTTTTAAGGATGTAAAAAAGCTTAAGGATGTAGGACTTGATGTTCCGCAGACAACCGAGCTTCTTTATGAGCTTAAAAAGGAAGGCTTCTCTGTTAGCACAGGTGCTATTTCTATTGAGGATACAGCCAAAGAAATAGCCGTTTCTTTAAATTTGGAGGAAAAGTAATTTGTCGATTTTAGAGGTTAAGGGTTTAACCCATTCATATAGCGGTAATACCCCCTTTGTGAATGATGCTGTAAGCAATGTAAGCTTTAGCATTGAAAAGGGCGAAATAATCGGTATTATCGGGCATACAGGCTCGGGAAAATCAACCCTTGTTCAACACCTTAACGGACTTTTAAAGCCAACCGAGGGAACTGTTCTTTTTGAAGATGAGGATATCTGGAAAAATCCAAAAGAAATCAGAAAAATCCGTTCCAAAGTGGGACTTGTTTTTCAGTATCCCGAGTATCAGCTTTTTGAAGAGACCGTTTATGAGGATATCGCCTTTGGTCCTAAGAATATGGGACTTGAGGGCGATGAGCTTAAAAACAGAATAGATGAAATCTGCAAAATAATCGGTATAAGAGAAGATTATCTCAGCAAATCGCCCTTTGATTTATCTGGCGGTGAAAAACGCAGAGTTGCAATAGCGGGTGTTCTTGCTATGCGACCTGAAGTGATAGTCTTTGATGAGCCGACCGCAGGACTCGACCCCAGAGGCCGAGAGGATGTTATGCAGATTATAAGGGATTACCGAAGAGCTACCGATGCTACGGTGATTATCATTTCGCACAGTATGGAAGATATGGCTCTTATGGCTGATAAAATTCTTGTTATGAATAAGGGCAGTCTTGAAATGTTCGGTAGTGTAAGCGAAGTATTTTCCAAAAAGGAAAGATTAAGGGAAATAGGACTCAATGTTCCTATAGTTACGAGTGTTTTTGCCACTCTTAAAGCTCAGGGAGTTCCTGTTAAAGAGGATATTTTTACTGTTGAAGAGGCGGTTTTAGAGCTTAAAAAACTGAAAGCGAGGGGAAAAGATGCTTAAGGATATAACCTTCGGTCAGTACTATCAGACTAAATCACCTATTCATTCTCTGGACCCGAGAATAAAAATAATTTTAATGATAATTTTTATTGTTTTTATCTTTCTGTCGGGCAATATTTTCGCACTTCTTTTCTCAGCCATTTCAGTATTTTTAGTGCTTTTTGTTTCAAGAGTTCCTTTAAAGCTTTATCTTAAAAATATGAAGGCGATTTTGCCCATTCTTATTTTTACATCTATAATCAACCTGTTTTATGGCGATGGCGGAACGGTTTTGGTTGAGTTTTGGAAGTTCAGTATAACAACAGACGGTGTTTATAAAGCGGTATTTATGGCAACGAGAATTGTGCTTTTAATATTTATAAGCTCGGCGCTGACCTATACCACAACTCCCAACGATTTAACCGATGCGATAGAAAGCCTTTTAAGCCCCTTGAAATTTATAGGTCTTAAAAGTGCAGTTCATACCCTTGCTATGATGATGACAATAGCATTAAGATTTATCCCAACCCTCATTGAAGAGGCGGAAAAGATTATGAATGCTCAGAAAGCAAGGGGTGCAGACCTTGAAAGCGGTGGAATAATCGAGAGGGTAAAGGCTTTAATTCCTATCCTAATTCCTCTTCTTATTTCCTCTGTCAGAAGGGCTTATGAGCTGGCAGAGGCTATGGAATGCCGTTGCTATAACGGTGGCGAGGGGAAAACCAGAATGAAGCAGATGAAGCTTAGCAAGCTCGATTTATATCTAAGTCTTATTGCCGTTATGATGTGCGGTGCAGTAGTTTTACTGAATATTTTCTTATATTAATGGTTGGTGAAACACTTTGTCCTATCATTATGAAAGAGGGGCGGTGCCTTGTGAAAAGAGTTTTATTAACAATCAGTTTTGATGGCACTGCCTATCATGGTTGGCAGATTCAGCCAAACGCTATAACCGTTCAAGAGGTTATCGAGGGGGCCTTAGGTAAGATTTTAGGCGCTGCCCCGTCTGTTACGGGTTGCAGCCGCACCGATGCGGGTGTTCACGCAAGAGAATTTTGCCTTCATTTTGATTGCGATGAGAAAATTCCGGCTGATGCTTTTCTTAGAGGTCTTGTATCACTTTTGCCTCAGGACATTTCGGTTAAAGGGTATAGGGAAGTGCCCTCCGATTTCCACGCAAGATATTCTGCAAAGGGCAAAACCTATGAGTACAAAATACTTAACAGTAATATAAGAGACCCGTTTTTATCTCGATATACCTGGCAGATAGGTCGCAAACTTAATATAGATAAAATGAATAAGTTTTGCGAAAGACTTATCGGTGAGCACGATTTTTATGCCTTTTCTTCTTCGGGAAGAACGGTTGATAATACCGTCAGAACGATTAGCGAATGCTATGTTGAGGGTAAAGATGATATAGTAAAGCTAAGGGTTACGGGCAACGGATTTTTATATAATATGGTCCGCATAATAGTTGGAACGGCGGTTGAGGTATCAGACGGCAAGATTAATTTTGAGGATACCGAAAAAATTCTTCTTTCAAGGGATAGAAGCCTTGCAGGAATAACCGCTCCTCCTCAGGGACTAAGCTTAGAAAAAGTTATTTATTAAGGTGATAGAAATGCCTGATTATAAAAAGAAAAAACACAGTAAGTTAGCTCCTAAGCCTAAAAGGGTTAAAAAAAGCCGTATAAAGCAAAAAGAGGAAACTGCTGAAATTAAGATGACGCCAAAACCTACCAAGAGAAATCCTTCTCCTCCTAAGCAAAAAATGAAGGTTGTCAAAGGAAAAAAAGGCGAAAATTTAAGAAAACTTAAAATCGGAGCCATTGCGGTAGCAGCGGTAATTCTTATAGTAACTTTGTTTCAGATTTTTTTGCCGATAGGTGTTTTTGATAGCCTCTCGAACACAGTTTCTCTTATAGGTTTGGGAAGCTATCCAATAGAGCTTGAGGGAACCCAAACCTTAAATTGCGTTAATAAAAATTCATATTATTATATTTTGAATAACAGTCATATAAGTGCTTATTCAACCTCGGGAAAGAAACTTTTTTCTTATGCACACGGTTTTGAAAAACCTGTTTTAAAGACCTCTTCAAGCAGAGCGTTGGTTTTTAATCAAGGCTCAAATCAGGTGCTGATTTTCGACCTTGCAAAACTAAAGTCTAATTTTAAAACCGAAAAACCCATTATAACAGCAGCGATTTCAGATTCGGGAGTTTATGCTATTGCCACCTATTCTGATAAATATACGGCGGCGGTTTCGGTTTATAATAAGCGCGGAAAAATGATTTATGAATGGTATTCTGCTGAGGATATGGTTAATAATGTTGCGATTTCGCCAAACGGCAAAAAAATCGCCGTTTCAACCTTTGAAGCAAAGGTTGGAAAGTTTAATTCCAAAGTCAGCGTTTTAGGTTTCAAATCCCCAACTGCCCAATGGAGTCAGAACTTTGAAGGTTCCTTGGTTTATGAGATAGATAGCTCACATCGGTCTTATTTTGCGGTTACAACCTCAAATAAGGTTCAGTTTGTGCGTTGGTCGGGTTATAAAACCAATAGTTATGACAACGATTACAATATGGCATTTTTTAGAGCGGGCAAGGGCGGTTATATTGCTGTTTTCAACCGAGAAAATGATAAAACCGATAATAGAATTGCCTTCTTTAATAAATCCGGAAAACTTAAAGCTGAGATAAAATATAATGGAATATTAAGTGATATCAGAACCTATGGCGGTCATATTTATTGTATGAGCGAAACTGATATTTCCCTTGTTAATAAAGAGGGAGAGGTTATAAGGAAGGCTTCCTGCGGATTTGGCGCTGTTAAAATCGCTGTTACGGGAAGCAATTCGGTTGCAGTTATAACCGATAATAAGATTGAAAAAGCCGAGCTTGAAAGGGAGTAAATTATGGGTAT
>JAZPXP010000098.1:0-2021 GCA_045543715.1 Acutalibacteraceae bacterium | reverse complement strand
AAGGACCACTTTGAATACTTTAAAAACAAATGCTATGAGGGGCTTTATAGAATTTTCGGCGAAACACCTGATAAAGCATATATTGAAAGACTTGAATACGAGCTTTCGGTTATAAACCGAATGGGATATGTTGATTATTATCTCATAGTTGCAGACTTTGTAAATTATGCAAAGAATAACGGGATACCTGTAGGTCCGGGAAGAGGCTCGGGAGCGGCTTCCTTGGCAGCTTTCTGCATTGGAATAACGGGTATAGACCCTATAAAATACAACCTTTATTTTGAGCGTTTTTTAAATCCTGAAAGGGTTTCTATGCCCGATTTTGATATAGATTTTTGCTATGTTAATCGCCAAAAGGTTATAGATTATGTTATTGAAAAGTATGGAAAAGACCACGTTTCGCAGATAATTACTTTTGGAACAATGGCGGCAAGAGCAGCTGTCAGAGATGTTGGCAGAGCAATGGATATTCCTTATGCTCTTTGCGATAAAATTGCAAAGCTTATTCCGCAGTCGATTGGTATGACTATTGATAAGGCTTTGCAGATGACAGCTGAGCTAAAAGGGCTTTATGATACTGATGAGCAGGTTAAAGAGCTTTTAGATATGGCAAAAAGCCTTGAGGGTATGCCGAGGCACGCTTCAACCCATGCGGCAGGGGTTGTTATATCCGATAAGCCTGTTTCGGAATATGTTCCTCTTGCTGTTAATGATGAAGCGGTTGTAACACAGTTTCCAATGACCTCTTTAGAGGAATTGGGACTTCTTAAAATGGACTTTTTAGGTCTTCGCAATCTTACAGTTATAGATGAAGCACAGAAGTTTATAAGAAGGCAAAATCCCGATTTTGATATCGAAAAAATACCGCTTGATGATAAAGCAACATATGATATGATGGGAAAAGGTCTTACGGACGGTGTGTTCCAGTTCGAATCGGATGGAATGAAGAATGTTCTAAGACAGTTTGGTCCATCGAGTATAGAAGACTTAACGGCGATTTTATCGCTATATAGACCTGGTCCTATGGACTCGATACCTAAATATATAAGTAATCGCCATAATCCTGAAAAAATCACCTATGAAACTGAGCTTTTAAAGCCGATTCTTGATGTAACCTACGGTTGTATCGTTTATCAGGAGCAGGTTATGCAGGTTTTCAGAGCCTTAGCAGGTTATTCGCTCGGAAGAGCTGATATTGTCAGAAGAGCGATGGCTAAGAAAAAGCACGCCGTAATGCAAAAGGAAAGGGAATTTTTCCTATACGGTGAAAAGGATGAAATGGGTAATACTATTTGTGAAGGTGCTATTAAAAGAGGAGTATCTAAAGAGGCTGCCGAGAGAATTTTCGATGATATGTCGAGCTTTAGTTCTTATGCCTTTAATAAGGCTCACGCAGCGGCTTATTCCTTTGTTGCTTACAGAACAGCATATCTTAAATGCCATCATAGAGCAGAGTATTTTGCCGCTTTGATGACAAGTATGATGGATAGCGGCTCTAAAATTGCCCTTTATACTGCAGAATGTCGCCAGAACGGTATAAAAATTCTGCCCCCATCTGTTAATCACAGCGAGGGAGGTTTCACCCCTGATGGCAAAGATATCCGCTTTGGCTTGCTTGCAATTAAAAACCTTGGAATAGGGCTTATTGAACGGCTTGTAAAAGAACGTGAGGAAAACGGAAAATATACTTCAATGTATGATTTCTGCCTTAGAAATTCTTCGAGGGAGTTTAATCGAAAAGCCCTTGAAGGACTTATAAAGAGCGGTGCTTTAGACGGTCTTGAAGATAACCGCCGTCAGATGCTTTATAATATTGAGGGTGTGCTCTCTGCGGTTGAAAATGAGCGAAGATTTTCGGCTGAGGGACAGCTTAATCTCTTTGAAGAGATGGGTGCTCCTAATGAATATGTTCCTCAAAAATTAGATGAAATGGATGAGGAGCTAAAGCTTTCACTCGAAAAGGAAGCAACGGGAGTTTATTTATCGGGTCATCCTATGATGAAGTATTCATCTTTTTTGAA
>JAZPXP010000097.1:0-2650 GCA_045543715.1 Acutalibacteraceae bacterium | reverse complement strand
GCTCAAGAGGGTGTTCGAAATCAGGATGATGTTAATTCCTATTTTGTTGATGCCTTAATAGAGCAGATTACAAACGATTTAGCTGAGGAATACGGCTACGATAAGGCGCACGCCAATCAGCTTTTCTATAATAGCGGTTATAAGATTTATGCAACGGTAGACCCCGATATCCAGAAGGCTGCCGAAGAGGTTTTCAAGGATAGCGAAACCTATGCAATTAAGGGTAAAAACGATAAATTGATGACCGGCGGCATAACCGTTATGGACTATGAGGGTAATGTTAAGGCTATTGTCGGCGGAATTGGCGAAAAAACCACCAACAGAGGTTTTAACTGTGCAACCGATGCTATCCGTCAGCCAGGCTCAACAATGAAGCCAATCGGTGCTTATGCCTTAGCTATAGAGCAGGATTTAATCAATTATTCGAGTATTGTTAACGACACCAAAACGAGCTATAACGGATGGACACCTGTTAACTGGTATGATTCATATTGGGGTAACATAACCGTTCAGTATGCCCTTGAACGCTCTGTTAATACTATCCCCGTTTATCTTGTTAATAAGTTAACTCCCCAAAGTTCCTATGATTTCTTAACCGGAAAACTTGGGATTACAACCCTTAATGAAGAGGATAAAAACCTTTCGCCTCTCGGAATGGGCGGAACAAACGGGGGACTAACAACGATAGAATCTGCCGCAGCTTTTGCCGTTTTCGGCAACGGCGGAGTTTATTATCAGCCCACCCTTTATACTAAGGTTTGCGACCAACAGGGCGATATAGTTTTAGAAAAGAAAAAACAGCCTCAGATGGCTATAAGCGAGGATACCGCAACCATTATGAACCACCTCTTGCAGACGGTAGTTTACGGCGGAAACGGAACAGGTAAGGCGGCAGCTTCTTATGTTCCTAATATGAAGATATATGCCAAAACAGGTACCTCTAACGACCAGAACGACCTTTGGTTTGTCGGCGGAACCCCTCATTATATTGCTTCAGTTTGGTGCGGTTATGAGGAAATGCAGCCGATTCCTCAAAGACATAGCGCAATAGCTCTTAAAATGTGGGGCAATGTTATGTCTAAGGTCCATAAGGGACTTGAGGTTAAGGAGTTTTCGGATAGCAGTTATGCGGTTGATAAGTATTACTGCACTGCAACAGGCGCTTTGGCTACTGAAAATTGTCCCGATAAGGCAATAGGCTGGTATAAGAAGACCAAACTTCCCGAGGCTTGCTCATCTCATACGGGAACCCTCTTAAAAGACCCCGGAACAGAGCCTGAAAGTACTGAAACCACCACAGAAACTGAATAAAAACAATATGCCTTTCTCTTTTGAAAGGCATATTTTTAAGCAAACACGAATAATCCGAATCTGCCTAAAACGGCATATTTTTAACGGTGAAAAAATGCTTGAATTTAAGGAAATAGATATTAAAGACTATAAAACCTATTATGAGTATTATAAAAATAGCGGTGAGCTTTCTTGCGAAAACTCTTTTCTTAATATGCTTATCTGGCAATGCGGATATCATAATAAGAATTTCCTTGCTATTCGCGATAATCAGCTGATTATCAAAAACGGCGAGGGTGCAAGTGAGTCTTTCCGTCTTCCTATGGGTGATGATTTCCAAAAGGGAATGAAGCTGATTGAAGAATATTCAGGTGATAAAAAGCCTCGCTTCTGGGTGCAAGAGGGCCCCAGATATGAGCTTTTTAAGGAATATGCAAAGGACTATACCTTTAAAGAAAATAGGGACACTTTTGATTATGTTTATCTTCAGAGTGATCTCAGCAGTCTTTCGGGCAAGAAATATCATAGCAAGAGAAATCATATAAGTGCATTTTCCAAGAAATATGATTGGCATTATGAACCTATAAACGAAAGCAATGTAGAAGAAGTTAAAAAATGTGCTGAAAAGTGGTATCAGGAGAATATCGAAAGGCTCGACCATTCAATGGTTTGCGAGAAAAAGGGTATTGAATTTATTCTTCAAAATATGGAAGAGTTATCTGTTAAGGGCGGTGCAATTTTTGTTGAGGGAAAGGTTGTTGCTTTCACCTTGGGCTCCCCCATAACCGATGAAGTTTTTGATGTTAATATTGAAAAGGCTCTGGCAGAGTTTTCAGAGGCTTATACCGTTATAAACAGGGAATTTGCAAAAGAACTCTCGGATTATAAATATATAAACCGAGAAGATGATTTAGGAATTGAGGGACTAAGAAAAGCCAAACTTTCCTATAAACCGCATATCATTCTTAAGAAATTTTCTTGTAGGGCAGAGGGATAATATGATTTATATAAATCAATGCCGAAATATATATTTATCGAGATTTTCTGATGACGGCGTTTTTTCAAAACACCTTTTTGAAAAATGCTCGGAAAATATCGAGTATATAGAAGAAAAGGGCGAGATAGTTTCTTTTCTTTTTCTGCTCCCTTGTGTTATAGAGGGTGAAAATGCAAAATATATTTTTGCCGCCGCAACAAAGGAAGAATGCGAAGGCAAGGGATATATGAGTGAGCTTCTCAAAAGGGTTATAAAAAAGGAAAATCTTTTGTTTTTGCGCCCTGCAAATGAAAAGCTAATAGCCTTTTATGAAAGGTTTGGATTCAAACTGATAACTGCAACAGCTAAAGATAACAGCTTCCC
>JAZPXP010000096.1:0-10593 GCA_045543715.1 Acutalibacteraceae bacterium | reverse complement strand
TTCTTCCTTTATCGGAAACAGCGATATTTTTAAGCTTCGCCGAAAGGAAGTTGATGAGAAGCAGGTTTTAGAGGCGGTTTTACCCGTTGCAGAAGAGGCAATAAAGAGCTTTATTGCTATGCGTGAAACTGAGGGTGAAAGGCTGAAGGCCGATATTTCCTCAAGAGCTGAAGCAATACTTTCAAAGGTGGCTCTTATCGAGGAGCGTTCTCCCGAGACCGTTAAGGCTTATAGGGAAAAACTTGAAAATAAAATTAAGGAGCTTCTTGATGACGCTAAGGTTGATGAGCAACGCCTAATAACCGAAACTGCAATTTTTGCAGATAAGGTTGCGGTTGATGAGGAAACCGTAAGGCTCAGAAGTCATATAAAACAGCTTTTCTCTTTGCTTGAGGAAAGCGGTCCTGTTGGTAAAAAGCTTGATTTTATTGTTCAGGAAATGAACAGAGAAACCAATACAATAGGCTCTAAATGTCAGGATGTTGATATAGCCCATATAGTTGTTGATATAAAATCTGAAATAGAGAAAATCAGAGAACAGGTTCAGAATATTGAATAGAGGCAAGAATTATGAAATTGGTAAACATTGGTTTTGGTAATATGGTTTCGGCAAACCGAATGATTGCTATAGTAAGTCCCGAATCGGCTCCTATTAAGCGAATAATTCAGGATTCAAGGGAACGGGGAACACTTATTGACGCTACCCATGGCAGAAGAACACGTGCGGTTATCATTATGGATAGCGACCATATTATTCTGACTTATCTTCAGGCTGAAACTCTGGCTAACAGAATTGCCGAGGAAGAGGAGCTTGAGGAAGAGGAGGATGAGGATGAATAAGGGTTCGGTTTTTATAATCTCAGGTCCTTCGGGCTCAGGAAAGGATACCTTGCTTGTTCGCCTTTTCGAAAAATGTCCCGAGCTTAAATTCTCTATTTCTTCTATAACAAGGGATATGCGAGTGGGTGAAACAGAGGGTGAAAAATACAACTTCATCTCCCGTGAAAAGTTCGAAAAAATGATTGAAGAAGATATGCTTCTTGAATATAACTGCTATGTTGGAAACTATTACGGAACTCCGAAAGCACCTGTTATTAAGGCAACCGAAGATGGCTATGATATAGTTATAGAGGTTGATGTTAACGGTGCGGCAAACATCAGGAAAAAGCTTCCTGATGCTATAAGCATTTTCATTATGCCGCCGTCTTTCAGCGAGCTTGAAAGAAGACTGACAGGCCGTGGCACAGATACAAAAGAGGTTATCGCTAAGAGAATGGCAAGTTCTCTCGGCGAAATTAAGAGAGCTGTAGAATATGATTATATCGTTGTTAACGATGATATAGATACTGCTGTTAATGATATAATTTCCATTATCAATGCGAGTGGCTTAACGCTTGAAAAACAGAGCCAAATACTTAAAGAGGTGTTAGAAAAATGTTAAATCCTAATATTGGAAAACTTATTCAGAGTAGAGAGAACAGGTATCGTCTTGTTATAGATGTTGCCCATACTGCACGTGAAATTTCAAAGAAAACCGAAGAAAGCGGCGAGATTACCGTTGAAAAGCCGGTTAGCGTTGCTATCGATAAATTAGCTTCCGAAATTTAATCAATCAAAATTTTAATCTAAGGGGGAATTGTTATGTTAGGGCCAACAGTTCAAGTAGCTCTTAAAGATGCTACCTTGGCTTTTGATAAGCTCTATACCTATGCAGTTCCGCCCGAACTTCATTCTAAGGCAGAGGCTGGAAAAAGAGTTTTGGTTCCCTTTGGAAAGGGAAATATTAAAAAACAGGGAATGATTTTCTCTATTGAGCAAAAGGAACTTAAAGGTCTTAAAAATATTCTGGCTGTAACAGATGAAAAGAGTGTTTTAAGTAAGGAATTGCTTTTACTTTGCGAATATATGAAGGAAACCCTGTTTTGCTCCTATTATGATGCTGTAAATGCAATGCTTCCCCCAGGTCTTGGCTTAAAGCTTATAAGTTTTTATTCGGCAAACCCTGAGTTTTCGGTATCTTTGCTTGAAGATACTGAAAAACAAGTTTATCAATATCTTGAAAAAACGGGAGAAAAGGCGGAGGAAAAGCTTATAAACGAGCTTGGTATAACCAAAGAACTGCTAGAAGGGCTGGTTTTAAAAGAGGCTCTTATCAAGAACTTTGATACCAAGCAAAAAATTGGGGACAAACAGGCTAAGTGGGTAAAACTTGCCGAAGGATATGAGGGTGCTAAAATCACCCCTCGTCAGCTTGAGGTTGTTTCCTTGCTTGCGGGAATTGGTGAGGCTTCGGTTAAAGAGATTTGTTATTTCACAGGGGTTACGGCTTCGGTTATTGAAACCCTTATTAAGAATGGAGTTTTAATATCCTTCGAAAAACAGGTTTTCAGAACTCCGATTAGAATGAAAACGGTTAAAAATTCATCAAAAATAGTCTTGACAGATGAACAGCAAAAGGCTTATGAGGGACTGCTTGGAGATTTTCGCGCTGAGAGCGGCAAGGTTTCTTTGCTGTACGGTATAACAGGCTCGGGCAAAACTCAGGTGTTTTTAAGTCTTGCCGATGAGGTTATAGCAGGGGGCAGAGGGGTTATCGTTATGGTGCCTGAAATTGCCCTTACTCCTCAGTTGATTTCTATTTTTACTGCTCGTTATGGTGATAAAATTGCCGTTTTTCATAGCGCTATGTCTATGGGACAGAGAATGGATGAATGGAAGCGCATTAAAGAGGGCAAGGCGCTTATTGCGATTGGTACGAGAACTGCAGTTTTTGCTCCCTTTGATAATTTAGGACTTATTATAGTTGACGAAGAGCAGGAGCATACCTATAAATCGGAGAAATCCCCCCGTTTTTCAACAAGGGAGATTGCAAGATTCAGGGTTATGAAGAACAAGGGACTTTTGTGCTTAGCTTCAGCAACTCCTTCTCTTGAAAGCTATACCGCCGCCAAAAAGGGTAAATACTCCCTTTATAAATTGACCACGCGTTACGGAAGTGCCGTTTTGCCCGAGGTTATAACTGTTGATATGCGTGAAGAGCTTAGAAACGGCAACAGCGGTGTTTTAAGCAATACCCTTTATGAAGAAATAAACAATGCACTTGAAAATAAAAAACAGGCGATAATTCTGCTTAACCGAAGAGGGCATAATACTTATGTATCCTGTCCTTCCTGCGGATATGTTGCGGCCTGTCCTAATTGCAGTGTGTCTTTAACATATCATTCGGCAAATAACCGATTGATGTGTCATTACTGCGGTTATTCCGAAAAGGTAGGGGAAAGGTGTCCCGAGTGCGAAAATGAGCATATGAAATTTATGGGTCTTGGCACTCAAAAGGCTGAAGAGGAATTAAAGCTTTTGTTCCCAGATGCCCGTGTTTTAAGACTTGATGCCGATAGCACCGTTTCAAGAGATTCCTATGCCACCTATCTTGAAGCCTTTTCTAATGGCGAATATGATATCTTGCTTGGAACCCAGATGGTAGCTAAGGGGCTTGATTTCCCGAATGTTACTGTTGTTGGTGTTTTAGGAGCGGACAAGGCGAGTTACAGCGAGGATTTCAAAAGCTTCGAAAGAACCTTTTCATTGCTCACGCAGGTTATCGGCAGAGCGGGCAGAGGAGAAAACAAAGGTAAGGCTATAGTTCAGACTATGAATACCGATAGTAATCTTCTCGAAATGGCCGAGAAACAGGACTTCGATGCTTTTTATGAAGAGGAAATATTAACCCGAAAGCTTATGATTTATCCGCCTTATTGTGATATTTGTCTTGTAAGCTCTCAGTCGCTTGATAGAAATATTGCCGAAGAAACCATTAGCCAGGTTTTCGGGAATATCAAAAAACTAATTGAAACTAAGTATTCGGATGTTAAGGTTATAATTTTAGGGCCCGCAGCGGCTTCGATGGCTAAGGTTAACAACCGATATCGTTATAGAATGATAATAAAATGCCGAAACAATGCCGAGTTCAGAGAAATGCTAAGAAAGGCTATTGATATAAAACTCGCAAAGGATGCTTCGGTTTGGGTTGATATGAACCCCGAGAATATAGGTTAAGCAAACTCAGGAGGAAATATGGCTATAAGAAATATAGTTAAAATCGGCGATGATACCCTTAGAAAGATTTGCCGAACTCAACTTAATTTTGATGAGCGCTTGGCTCAGATTTTAGACGATATGGCGGATACTATGTATAACGCCGAGGGTGTAGGACTTGCCGCCCCGCAAATTGGAATTCTCAGAAGATTCTGTGTTGTTGATACTGGGGATGGTCTTATAGAACTCATTAACCCCGTTATTATAGAAAAGAGCGGATGTCAGATTGGCGCCGAGGGTTGCCTTTCGGTGCCAAACAGGTGCGAAGAGGTTAAAAGACCTTTAAAGGTTAAGGTTCGCGCTCAGGATAGAAACGGTAATAATATTATTGTTGAGGGTGAGGGCTTAAAAGCTCGTGCTTTTTGCCACGAAATAGACCATCTTGACGGAATACTTTATATAGACAGAGCGGAGAAAAAATGAAGATAGTTTTTATGGGAACTCCCGATTATGCGGTTGCCACTTTAGAAAGGTTAATAGAAAAGGGACACGAGGTTGCCGCGGTTTTTGCCCAACCTGATAAAAAGGTTGGAAGAAAGCAAATTTTAACCCCGCCTCCAGTTAAGGTTTGTGCAATAGACAACGATATCCCCGTTTTTCAACCCGAAACCTTAAGGGACGGCAAGGCAGAAGAAATTTTAAGGGATATTGCTCCAGATGTAATTGTTGTTGTGGCATACGGTAAGATTTTACCCAAGGAAATCCTCGATATTGCAAAATTCGGCTGTGTTAACGGCCACGCCTCACTGCTTCCGAAATATAGAGGTGCTTCGCCTATTCAGTGGTGCATAGTTTGCGGTGAAGAGGAAACAGGGGTTACAACCATGCTTATGGATGAGGGTATGGACACGGGCGATATCCTTGAGCAGACTGTTGTTAAAATAAGAGAGAATGAAACTGCCGAGGAACTTTTTGCAAGACTATCCGTTATTAGCGCAGATTTAATGGCTTCAACTATTGATAAATTAGAAAAGGGAGAAATTGCTCCTAAAAAGCAACCCGAGGGTGCCACCTATGCCCCGATTATCAAAAAGGAAATGGCACATTTAGATTTTTCAAAAACCGCAAAAGAAGTTCATAATGCTATCAGAGGTTATTATTCCTGGCCTTGTGCTTATTTCTTCTTAAACGGTAAAAGAATCAAGGTTATCTCGGCTTTGGTGGGAGATGAAACCAATAAAAAATCGGGAACTGTTTTTGCCGATAAAAATAATCTTTCTATTGCTTGTAAAGATAGATTTATTAAACTTTTAGTTATTCAGCCTGAGGGTTCAAAGGCGATGGAAGCTAAACAGTTTTTATGCGGCAATTCCAATTTAGATGGAATTGTCATTGGTGAAGAAAATGGCTGATGCGAGAAAAATCGCAGTTAAAACTCTGCTTAAAATCGAAAAAGACAAGGCCTATTCTAATATAACCTTGTCATCGGTTTTTAGGGAATATGATTTAAAAAATGAGGATAAGGCATTTATATCCGCCTTGGTTTACGGTGTTTTAGACCGCAAAATAACCTTGGACTATGTGCTTTCATCCTTTATGAAAACACCTCTTAGGAAGACAGCGCCATATACTCTTAATGTTTTAAGAACTGCCCTTTATCAGATAATGTTTATGGATAAAATCCCCGAGAGTGCGGCGGTTAATGAGGCGGTTAAACTCATAAAAAACTCAAGAGAAGGTCGAAATTCAGGCTTTGTTAATGCGGTGCTTAGGGCTGTTTTAAGGGCTGATAATCTCTTGCCCGATGGGAATAACGCTAAGGACATAAGTGTTAAATATTCCTGTCCCTTATGGATAGTTGAAAGCCTTATAAATGATTACGGAATAGAGGATACTGTTTCATATTTAGAGGAATCCTTAAAGGCGCCACCCTTTACTATAAGGGTTAACACCCAAAAAACATCAAGCCAAGAGCTTATCAATGAACTTTTAAAGGATAATATCAGTTCTAAAAAGGTTTCGGGGTTTGATGCTTTGATTCTCAGCAAGGGAACAGATATTATAGGTAATAATGCTTTTGAAAAGGGACTTTTCTATGCTCAGGATTTAGCCTCTCAAACGGCTATTAAGAACTTTTCCTTGGAAAAGGGAAATAGAGTTCTTGATATGTGCGCGGCACCCGGCGGCAAGAGCTTTTCGATGGCTCTTTCGATGGAAAATGAGGGCGAAATTATATCTTGCGACCTTTATGAGCATAGAGTTAAGTTGATTAAAGATACATCCGCAAGATTAGGACTTGATATTATAAAGCCTATTATTTTGGATGCTACCGTTTTCAATGAGGAATTAGGAAAGTTTGACTGTGTTTTATGCGATGTTCCTTGTTCGGGGCTGGGCGTTCTTAGAAGAAAGCCCGATATAAAATATAAAGAAGCCGAGAACTTTGATGAACTCGAACAAATCCAATATAAAATACTTTCAAATGCGGTTAATTATCTTAAAGATGGCGGTAAAATCCTCTATTCAACCTGCACATTGAGAAAGGCTGAGAACGAGAAGGTTGTAAATCGCTTTTTAAAGGAGTATAATGGTTTTGTAAAACTTAAGGAGCAAACCCTTATGCCCCAAATCAACCGAACTGACGGATTTTATTTTGCATTACTTAAAAAGCATTAGCAAGAGGGGGGAAGCTCTTTGAATAAAATAGACATAAAATCAATGACCGAAGCAGAGCTTTCCAAAATGCTTGAGGAGTTCTCTCAACCAAAATTCAGAGCCTCACAAATTTTCAAATGGCTTCATTCAGGGGTAGAAAGCTTTGATGAAATGAGCAATATCCCGAACTCTTTAAGGGAAATACTTAAAGAGAAATGCTATATAGCAAATGTTAAGATAATAAAAAGGCTTGAATCGAAAATAGATTCAACCGTGAAATACGTATATGAGCTTTTTGACGGAGAGTATATTGAGTCGGTGCTAATGAAATATGAGCACGGGTATACCGTTTGCATTTCAACTCAGGTTGGATGCCGTATGGGTTGTAGTTTTTGCGCCTCGGGTATAAACGGACTGACAAGAAGTCTTACCGCCTCAGAAATGTTGGCTCAGATAATGATGGCGCAAAAGGATAACAACATAAGAGTTTCTAATGTTGTTATGATGGGAATGGGCGAACCTCTTGACAATTTCGATAACTCGGTGAGATTTTTAGAGCTTGTATCTAATGATAAGGGTATGAACATAGGCCTTAGGCATATATCACTTTCGACCTCAGGAGTAGTCAGCGGTATTGAGAAATTAAAGGAATACAATTTCCCCATAACCCTTTCAATTTCTCTTCATGCACCGAATGACGAAATCAGAAGCTCTATGATGAAGGTAAACAAAAAATGGAATGTTGATGAGCTTCTTAATGCTTGCAGAGATTATCAAAAAGTAACCACAAGGAGAATATCCTTTGAATACGCCTTGATAGAAGGGGTTAACGATTCCAAGGAATGCGCCGAGGAATTGGCAAAGAAGTTAAAGGGCATTATGTGCCATGTTAATTTAATTCCTGCAAATCCCGTTAAGGAAAATTCTTTTAAGAAACCCGATAAAAATAAGATTTTTAAGTTTCAGCAGGAACTTATTTCTCTTGGAATAAATGCAACTGTCAGAAGAACGCTGGGAGCGGATATCGATGCTTCTTGCGGTCAGTTAAGACAGCGAGAAAAGGAGGGGACCCAGTGTGATAATTCATAGTAAAACCGATGTCGGCAAAGTGCGAAGCTCTAATCAGGATGCTTATTTTGCAGCTTCTCTAACATCGGGAGCGGTATTTGCTATAGTTTGCGATGGTATGGGTGGTGCTAATGCCGGCAATGTTGCGAGCGAAACGGCGGTTAAGATTATATCGGAGTATGTTCTCCATTCTTACCGACTTGATATGGATAGCTTTGAGATTTCTAAAATGCTCAAAAATGCAATAATCAGCGCAAATATCGAAATTTATGAGATGTCGCAAAAAAATCCCGAATTAAAGGGTATGGGAACAACGGTTGTTGCAGTTCTAGTTAACTGCGAAAAAGCGGTTGTTATCAATGTCGGAGATAGTAGGGCTTATCATATAGGCAAAGAAATAACCCAGATAACAAAAGACCATTCGGTTGTTCAGTCCCTTATTGAAAGCGGCAAAATAACAAGTGAGGATGCTAAGATGCATCCAAGCAAAAATGTTATAACAAGGGCGCTCGGTGCTGAGGAAAATGTTGTTACTGATAGTTATGAGGTTACCCTTTCTAAAGAGAGCAAGTTGCTTCTTTGTTCGGATGGACTAAGTGGTTTTTCAGAAGCTGAAGAAATTTTAAATATATTCAAATCGGCAGACAAAGAGGATATAACCGAGGAACTTATCGAGCTTGCCAATAAAAACGGCGGCGGAGATAATATAACGGTTATAACCTTGGCGATGGAGGAATAATTATGGATAAATTTGTTGGAAAAAGACTTGACGGCAGATATGAAATCAAAGAGATTATCGGCGTTGGCGGAATGGCTGTTGTTTATAAGGCACACGATAATCTTGAAAACAAAACGGTTGCTATAAAAATTCTTAAAGAGGAATTTGTTTCGAATGAGGAGTTTTTGCGCCGTTTCAAGAATGAATCGAAGGCAATCGCCATGCTTTCTCATCCAAATATTGTTAATGTTTATGATGTTAGCTTTGGCGACCTTATTCAGTATATTGTTATGGAATATATTGAGGGTATAACCTTAAAGGAGTTTATTGAGCATGAGGGAAGCCTTCGTTGGAAGGATGCTGTTCATTTCACCATTCAAATTCTTAAAGCTCTTCAGCATGCTCACGATAAGGGTATTGTTCACCGTGATGTTAAGCCTCAGAATATAATGGTGCTGTCAGACGGAACTATAAAGGTTACCGACTTTGGTATTGCAAGATTTGCAAGAAGCGAGCAAAGAACTATGACCGATAAGGCTATTGGTTCTGTTCATTATATCAGTCCCGAGCAGGCAAGAGGCGAGAAGACTGATGAGAAGGCGGATATTTATTCTGTTGGCGTTATTCTTTATGAGATGTTAACAGGAAGAATGCCTTTTCAGGCAGAGAGCGCAGTGTCAGTTGCTATTATGCAACTTCAGCGCGACCCTCAGCTTCCTACCGAGATTAACGGTTCTATTCCTTTAGGACTTGAACAGATTACTATGCACGCTATGCAAAAAACTCCTGAGAGAAGATATCAGTCCTCGGCTGAAATGCTTTGCGATTTGGGTCAGTTCAGAAAAGACCCTTCACTTACCTTCGAATACCCCTATTTTATTGATAGTTCTCCAACAAAGTTTGTAGGCGGTGTTGGTGTAGAGGAAGAGGTTAAGACAGCAAAAGAGCCTGAGGCTCGGGAAAAGAATAACATTATTCCTATTCTTGCAGGTGTTGCAACTGCATTTGTTATAGCTTTAGTTGTTTTGTTGGTTACCACATTTTCTCAGTGGAAAACGGGGGATGAGATTAAGTGTCCCGATTTTGTTGGAAAAACACTTAGCGAAATTAAGGATAACGAGGAATATAAAGAAAACTTCAAGTTTGAAGAGAAATGGGAGTTCCATGAGGATTATGCTTATGGAATAGTTTATGAACAGTCTAAAACGGACGGCGAAAATCTCAAAAAAGGCGCGAAGATTATCCTTTATGTAAGTAAAGGTCAGTCAACAAGAAAGGTTCCTGATGTTTCGGGCAAGACCGAGGCTGCCGCCGTTTCTGAGCTTAAGTCAAACGGCTTTAAAACAAAGATTGTTGAGATAGCAGATGAGGATACCGAAAAGGGCTTGGTTGTTAAAACTGACCCCGCCAGAACAACAACTGTTGCTGAGGGCGCTGAAATCACTGTTTATATAAGCACAGGTAAGCCGATTAAAAACGCCAAGGTTCCTGATGTTGTGGGGCTTGAAAAAGCCACGGCTGAAAAAGAAATTAAGGATGAGGGCTTTGTTCCTGAAATAGTTGAAAAGGCAATTTATTTTAAAGATAGATATTATCCTATCGGTTATGTTTTTGCTCAAGAGCCTGCAAAGAGTTCTGAGGAATTGCCTGAAGGCTCAACCGTTAAGATTTATGTTTGTTCGGGCTATGAGTTTGATGTTGAGTTTGAATTGCCAAGCGACCTTAGGGACGGAAAGTATACAATCGAGCTATATGATGAAAGCGGCAAAATGATTCATAAGGGCGATACTATAAGCTCCGCTGCAGTTCACGGAAAGTATAAGACCGAAAAGGTTGTAACTAAACGTGAAAATTTAATTGTTACCATTATGCTTGATGATGGTGAAGAGTTGTATAAACTTTATGATTTTAGTATTGATAATAAAGAGGGCAAAAGTACCAAGTCTAAAGAATATGGTAATGATTCTTATCCGAAGGAATCCGATTTGGACGATACCGATAACAATAGCTCTGAGGCAAACGGCTGATTATGAAGGGGATAATTGTTAAAGCATTATCCGGATTCTATTATGTTGCCGTAAGCGGCAAAACCTATGAATGCAAAGCAAGGGGGAACT
>JAZPXP010000095.1:0-8931 GCA_045543715.1 Acutalibacteraceae bacterium | reverse complement strand
ATTAGAATTCATTTTCGCCATCAGGGGTAGTGCCGGGAGTGGGAGCTGGAGCATCTGCCTGACCTGCATTAGGGTCTAACGGGGTTTCAAACGAAGAGCAAATAACATCTGCTAAATCAAGCTCTAAAAGCTCAGCTTCAGGGGATAGAAATTTTTTCATCTGATTCACCTCTCTCAAAAAATTATAAAAAACATAACGAACCATAATCATTCTACAACGGTTTTTTGTGAATTTCAACCTTTTTTTCGTCTTTTTTAACAATTTTTTTGGCAAAAGTTTAGAAAAAATGAGATATTTGACAATAAAAAATAAAAATCACATTTTTTCATAAAATTTAAAATTCAAATTCCGCATAAAAAAACCGCCCTTCTGCTATGAACCCCAAAAGCATCTAACTTTTGGGGTTCATATATAAAGAGCGGTTATTTTACCTTTTTGAAAACTGAAAACTCATAATCTTCAGCCTTATATTCCTCAAGGTATTTTATTAAACTTTCAGCTTCCTTAAAAACAGGTGCTAACTTTCGGCTTTCCTCGGTCATAAATTTATATTTAACAGCATTATCAAGCATATCCACCAGGCTATCATAATATCCGTTGATATTAAATATCGCAACAGGCTTATTATGCTGACCAAGTTGTTTTAAGGTTATAATCTCAAAAAACTCATCAAAGGTGCCGATGCCGCCTGGCACCATTATAAAAGCCTCTGCCCTTTGTTCCATAATCTGTTTTCTTTCACGCATAGTTTCGGTGTAGATAAACTCGGTGCAATCTTGGAATAAAACACCGTCTACCTGAAAAAATGACGGGGCAACACCGATAACCTTTCCCCCACCTTTTCTTACACCGCGTGCTGCAGCTCCCATAAGACCGTTTGCGCCGCCACCATAAACGAGAGAATGACCGTTTATGCCGATTTCCTCTCCAAGCAATTCAGTAGCTTCTATAAAAGATTTATCAAGCTCGGTGCTAGAAGCGCCATAAAGACAAATATTCATATTTTTTCTCCATTCAGTAGAGCGTTTATAAGACTTTCTCCTTCATATTCAAGCTTAAGGGAAAAGAAAGGCACATTTTCTTCGATGAGTCTCAAAAAGATTTTATCCCCTTCCCATATAGGCAACGAATAAAGTTTTTCCTTTTCCACCCAGCAAAGCTCTCCCTCATCGCATTCCTTGATTTCTCCCAAAAAAGAGTCAGAATGGAAAATATGCATATATTCGGTTTCCCAGATATCAGATACAAAGGTTACTATTCCGCAATAACGGCAATTTTTAAGGGTTAACCCTGTTTCTTCAAGCACCTCTCGGGCATTTGCTTCCTCAGGGCTTTCTTTATCCTCAAATTTTCCGCCGATACCAACCAATTTATCCTGATTCAAGTCGTTCTTCTTTTTTATGCGATGAAGCATAAGATATTTGCCATCTTTTTCAATATGGCAAAGGGTTGTGTTACGCATTATTCTTCTACCTCTTCTATAGGTGTTGCCTCAGGGACAAAGCCGTTAAGATAGAAGGTATTAGCATCAACATTTTGTTGGTCGAAAATGTTGTTATACTGCACCTTCTCATAATTATCAAGAAGCTCTGTATAAGGCGATACATCGCTCCATTTATAATAAACATTCTGATTATCGATATAACCAACCGTATCAATAACAGGCAAGGTTTCGGCAAGCTTTAAAAGATACTTGTTATATTCAGTAAGCTTAACCCCTGCAGTTTGAAGCACCAAAGAGGATAGATAATTAGAGCTTAATTTATCTATGGTTTTTTCCTCAATATCATAATTTGCCCATATAAAGAATGGTGTTGCATGTCGCATCTGCTCCTGTTCGGGAGTAAGGTTAGAAAGACTGTTAACCCCCATAACCTCAGCGATAAAGCCCGTCTCAACCGAGGGCTGATGGTCGCCGAACATACAAATAACAGTTGGCTGTTTAACCTTTTTGAAATATTCAATAAGTTCTTTAAATGCATCATCACTATATTTCATAAGAGAGAGGTATTTATTAGCCTTAATATATTCCTTAGAAACATTTGTTGCATAAATACTCTCATTAAAATTAACACAGCTGGTAGTATATCCGCCATGATTTTGCATTGTAACATTAAAAGCAAAATAAGGCTCTGTTTTATCTCGGTTTTCAAAGTCCTCAATAAGTTTTTTATAATTATAAGAATCGCTTACATACTGTCTTACAAGCATATTGCTACCAGGGTAATGCTGTTCAACAAGTCCCTGAAGAACATCGGCATCATTGCCACTTTCCTGGTACTGATACATAAGGGAGATATCCATTATATCCTCAAGGCTTAAAAACTTGTTGAAACCAAAATTGCTGTAAACCTCGGTTCTTCTCCAACCCGCAGCATAATAAGGATGAAACGCAAAGGAAGAATAGCCTTGAGCTTCAACTGTTGAAACCAACGAAGCAATAGGATTTTTTACATAAAGCATATAAGCATTACTGCCCGAGGGTAAAAATGCGGTTGTATGACCTGTTAAAAATTCAAATTCAGTATTAGAAGTGCCCGCACCGATTACAGGAACATAAAGGTTTCCCTTAATTGTATTCTCAGTAAGGCTTCTCATAAAGGGCATATAATCTTCATTTGTCTGCAAATCTCCAAGTACTGATAAATCGGATAGAGATTCGTTCATAATACAGATTATATTAGGCTTTGTATACTTATCGTGAGCTTCTTCCTCTTCCTGCTTGTCAACAATATTTTCTATATCACTCGGGTTATAATCATCCGGTTCGGACATATAGAGATATTTCGTATTACAAAAGAAATTAAAAACAAAACCATAGTTTTTATATCCTCTGGTTTGGTTCCAGAAGTCAGGACGAACACCCATATTAGCGAAAACGCTTGTGCCGAAAAATAGCAAAAGAACAACCGTTGCAAATGTTCCGGTAAAGGTTCTTGAAGTAATTTTTGTTAAGAGATTATACTTTGGGGTTTTGGTTTTTATTGCGATAATGATTATAAATATGAAAACCATTGACGCTGAAATAACCTTATAGGTGGGGGTATAATCATAAGTGTTTGCAACGCCGATAGCCGTTGTTACACTTAAAAAGTCCATCGGCAAAAACGGAGTTCCCCTGAAGTCCATAATATAACTATGAGCAACGGCAAAACCGAATAAAATCGGTGTTACAACAAGATACGCCACCCTGAAACTTCCCGTAAAAGCAAACATCAAAAAGAGCATTATTATGATAACCAAATAGTTTCCAAGGAAGCCTAAATAAGTCATATCATAAACAAACACATCGTTGAGTGCTTCGGTCATAGTCATTATAATAATAGGCATTAGGAAAAGAAAAACCATATGCCATATTTTATCAGCAAGGTCGTTTCTTATCCTAACTGTGAAAGCAGCGGAAAGTCCTAACAAAAACGGACATAAAAGGTTGAACGCCAATAGCCACCATTTTAAAGAAAACTCAAGCGAGGTAAACTGCTTAACCAAAATAACAACAGGCAACAATGTAGCAGCGCAAATAACAGCGCCAACCGTTTTAGAACGCTTGGTGCTCGTTACTTCAAAATTATTATTCAAAAACTCAGGCAAAATAGTTTTAATGAAAAAATAAACCTTATGCCACAAATTTTTCAGAATCATCAATAGCATCCCTTTCAGGAGATAATCGTACTATGTAGTATACCATATTTTGCAATAAAAAACAACTCTGTATTTCTTTAAGAATTTCTTAAGAAAAAAACGGAGCTTACGCTCCGCTTTTTTAAAGTTTTTTGAGTATTTCGTTGTTTTGGGAAATAATATGACCTGTTCCGTAGATTAAAAACATAATAATTATTGCAAGAATAGCACCTACAACAATAAGGCCGATTGAAATAACAAAGAAAATCTTATCAAGAATTATAAGAACTGCAGCCAATGCCGCAAAAATCAGGAAAATCCCGATTGAGACAACAAAAGCCAAGGTTTTAATTGTTTTATCAATATTCTTGAATGCCTTGTTGGAATGCTCTTCAACCTCGGCAATAGGTTTAATCATTTTTGGGGATGAAGAACTGATATCCTCGAAAACTATTTCTTCATTCTTCTTTTTAGCCATATTAGTTTCCTCCCTCTCGTTTTACACCGATAGTAACCTTTTCGCCGTTAATATCCCATTCCTTAACATAGCCGTCAGGTGTTGCAACGGTTATATTATCGGCAAGGGTATCCCCTGCTATATCAGAAGCCTTAGAGATAGCTATATCTGTAACCTTTTCGCTGCCCTCAATAGTAATAGTAATATGGTCGGTAACATTAAAGCCTGCTTCTTTACGCATTGTCTGAAGCTTGCTAACAAGCTCTCTTACGAAGCCCTCAACAATTAGTTCCTCTGTAAGACAGGTATCAAGTGCTACTGTAATACCCCTATCGGTAACGGTGAAGAAGCCCTCTTTCTGAACAGCCTCAATAAGCAAATCTTCGGGAGCTAACTCAATATCACCAATAGAAATATTTAATTTCAAAACGCCGTTACTATCAAGCTCAGCCTTAGCAGCAGAGCCATCGATATTCATAAGAGCATTTCTGATTTCGCCAAGCTGTTTGCCGTATTTCGGACCTAAGGTTTTAAGCTGAGGCTTAAAGCTGAAACTAACAAAATTATCAACCTCGCCTGTGAAATCAACCTTCTTGATATTAAGCTCATCTCTGATAATCTCGGTATAGAAATCTTCAAGCCCGCCCTCAAGCTTAACATACATAACCGAAAGCGGCTGACGGTTTTTAAGGTTCGAGCCGTTTCTTGCAGCTCTGCCTAAAACAACAATTTCCAAAACCTTATCCATCTGCTCCTCGAGTTTTAAGTCGATAAGCTCTTCTTTTATCTCGGGGAAATCGCAAAGATGAATACTCTCAGGAGCTTCTTTATCAATATTTCTAACCAAGTTCTGATAAATATTCTCGGTCATAAAGGGTATCATGGGAGCTGCAGCCTTAGAAACAGTTACAAGTGCTTCATAAAGGGTTAAATAAGCTGCAATCTTATCATCGGTAAGACCTTGAACCCAATAACGCTCTCTGCCTCTTCTAACATACCAGTTACTCATTTCGTCAACGAATTCCTGAAGTGCACGTGCAGCCTCTGGGATTCTGTAATTCGAAAGGTTGGTATCAACCGCTTTAACGGTTGAATTAAGGCGTGATAAAAGCCACTTATCCATAACAGAAAGCTTATAATCATTTATATTATATTTTGAGGGGTCAAATTCATCAATATTTGCATAAAGAACATAGAAAGCATAGGTGTTCCAAAGAGTACCCATAAACTTACGCTGTCCCTCAGTAACTGCTTTATCGTGGAAACGGTTAGGAAGCCAGGGTGCCGAGTTAGTATAGAAATACCAACGAATAGCATCTGCACCGAACTTTTCGAGTGCATCAAACGGGTCAACTGCGTTGCCCTTTGATTTACTCATTTTCTGACCGTTTTCATCCTGAACATGACCTAAAACGATAACATTCTTAAACGGAGCTTTATCGAAAATCAGGGTTGAAATTGCAAGAAGTGAATAGAACCAACCTCTTGTCTGGTCAACCGCCTCAGAAATAAAGTCTGCCGGGAACTGAGATTCAAAAAGCTCTTTATTTTCAAAGGGATAATGATGCTGAGCAAAGGGCATTGAGCCTGAGTCAAACCAACAGTCAATAACCTCGGGAACTCTGTGCATTTCCTTACCGCAAATCGGGCATTTAATGGTAACAGCATCAATATAAGGACGGTGAAGCTCAATATCATCGGGGCAGTTATCACTCATAGATTTAAGCTCTTCAATACTGCCGATTGAATGCATATGACCGCAATCACAGGTCCAGATATTAAGGGGTGTTCCCCAGTATCTGTTACGGGAAATTCCCCAGTCCTGAACATTCTTAAGCCAATCGCCGAAACGACCCTTACCGATACTTTCAGGAATCCAGTTGATAGTATCATTGTTCTTGATAAGGTCATCCTTAACAGCGGTCATCTTAATAAACCAGGATTCTCTCGCATAGTAAATAAGCGGAGTATCGCAACGCCAACAATGCGGATAATCGTGCTCAAATTTAGGAGCATCAAATAAAAGTCCCTTTTCTTCAAGGTCTTTAAGCACTAGCGGGTCTGCTTTCTTAACAAATACACCAGTATATGGTGTTTCTTCTGTAAGTTCACCCTTGCTGTCAACAAGCTGAACAAAGGGTAAATCATAGCGTCTTCCAACCTTAGCATCGTCCTCACCGAAAGCGGGAGCAATATGAACAATACCCGTACCGTCAGTCATGGTAACATAACTGTCGCAAGTGATGAAATGACCCTTTTTCTTCTGCTTTTCGCAAATAGGCTTAACAAAGTCAAACAAAGGCTCATATTCCTTGTTTTCAAGGTCGGTACCAACATATTCTTCAATTATTTCATAAGCGGGAGCTTCCTCGGTTGCAAGCTTTCCGAGAACCTTATCAAGAAGTGCCTTAGCCATATAGTAAACATAGCCGTCCTGAGCCTTAACCTTGCAATAGGTTTCATCAGGGTTAACGCAAAGAGCAACGTTTGAGGGAAGTGTCCAAGGAGTAGTTGTCCAAGCGAGGAAATAAGCATCCTCCCCTACTACCTTAAAGCGAACAACCGCACTGCGTTCCTTAACATTCTTATAACCCTGTGCTACCTCGTGAGAAGAAAGCGGAGTTCCGCAACGGGGACAATAAGGCACAATTTTAAAGCCCTTATATAAAAGGCCTTTATCAAAAATCTGCTTTAAAGCCCACCATTCAGACTCAATAAAGTCGTTATGATAGGTAACATAAGGGTTATCCATATCAGCCCAGAAGCCAACCGTCTTTGAAAAGTCTTCCCACATTCCCTTATATTTCCAAACACTTTCTTTGCAGTGGTCAATAAAGGGGTCGAGACCGTATTCCTCAATCTGCTCCTTACCGTCAAGTCCTAAAAGCTTTTCAACTTCAAGCTCAACGGGAAGACCGTGGGTATCCCAACCGGCCTTACGGGGCACCATATAACCCTTCATAGTTCTGTATCTCGGAATCATATCCTTGATAACACGAGTTAAAACGTGGCCAATATGAGGCTTTCCGTTAGCTGTTGGAGGACCGTCATAAAAGACATAGGGTTCTCCCTTGGCTTTGGAATCTATGCTCTTTTCAAAAATCTTTTGCTCTTCCCAAAATTTTTCAATTTTCTTTTCTTCCTCAACAAAGTTGAGGTTGGGTGAAATGCTATTATACACTGGGGAGTTGCTCCTTTCAAAAGAAAACCAAAAGCACCAAGGCCGAAACCAAGGCGCTTTTTGATATTAAAAATTAAACTGCCTGAAATTATTCCTTAACAGAAGGAATCTGCTGTTTTAAAGCGGCTCTTGTTTTGCGAACTTCACCGAGATTAGCGGTAAGTCCCTCGTCAGCACGACGCATAATATCATCAACAAAGTCCTGAGCAGCCTTACGCATATCACGGCTCTTAGCCTGGGCAGTTGCAATAATCTCAGTAGCCTTAGCCTGAGAAAGCTTAACAATCTCTTCCTGAGCCACCATAGCTTTTGCACGCTCTTCAGCGCTTCTGATAATGCCGTCAGCCTCACGCTTTGCATTTGTAATAATGTCCGCTCTGTCAGCAACGATGCCCTTAGCCTGCTTGATTTCTGCAGGGATGTTGAGACGGATATCATCAACAACTGCTCTTAATTTCTCGATGTCTACAACGGTTTTCTTGCCGGGGATTTTAATGCCGCTGTCAAGCACCTCGTCAAACTGTTCAAGTAATTCATCAAGTGTCATTTTTCTTTCCTCCACCGTTTTATCGGTAATATTATTTTTTTATCCTGTTAATAATGTCCTGCTTTATAACATCGGGAACAAAGCTTGATATATCTCCGCCCATAGCCGCTATTTGCTTAACCATACTGGAGCTCAGATACATATTCTCTGCCGCCGTTGTTAAAAACAGAGTTTCAACCTTGGGGTTGAGTTTTTTATTGGTAAGAGCCATTTGGAATTCATACTCAAAGTCCGACATAGCTCTAAGACCCTTAATAATTGCGGTAGCCCCTACCTTTGCCGCATAATCGGCAAGAAGACCTTCATAATGCTCTACCGTTACATTCGGAAGCTCAGTTATGCATTTATTTATAAGCTCTACCCTTTCCTCAGGAGAAAATGAGCAATGCTTTGAACTGTTTCCCGCAACAACAACTATAACCTTATGAAACATATTCGATGCTCTGGTTATAATATCAAGATGACCAAGCGTTACCGGGTCAAAGCTACCCGGACAAATCGCTATAACCTTTTCTTTCATACTCGGTCTCCCTTTCTGTAAACCGTAACAAGAACCTTACCGTAACGGTAGGTTTTAGAAATAACGAAACCGCCAACGCTTTCTTCAAGTTTTACTTCAGGCGGATGCTCGCAGATTATCATACCATAATCGCTCATAAGCGGAAGCACCGCTTTAATGGCGGGCATTAAAAGTCCCTCATTATAAGGCGGGTCCAAAAAGGCGATATCAAAGGTATCCTTACTCATAGCACAAAAGGAAGCATAATCCGAAAGATAAACCTTTGTTTTATCCTCTAAACCGCAGGAAGCGATATTGCCTTTAATTGTTTTAATTGAAACGGCAGAATTATCAACAAGCACAGCCGACTCAGCACCTCGGCTTAAAGCCTCAAGACTTAGCTGACCTGAGCCTGCAAACAAATCAAGAATTCTTCTGCCCTCTATATCAAAGTGCAGAGCACTAAATAAGCCCTCCTTAACCCTTTCGGGAGTAGGTCTTACATCCCTGCCTGACGGTGTTGCAAGGCGTTTGCCTTTTAAAGCACCGGTAATAACTCGCATATCATCACCAAACCAAATTGCATACCATACCTATATTACCTCATACATTATCCCACTAATTG
>JAZPXP010000094.1:0-4244 GCA_045543715.1 Acutalibacteraceae bacterium | reverse complement strand
GTCGGGCTTCGCCTCTTTGATAACCCCGTCAAGTCCTGTTAATGCGCCAACCGTAATATCAACAAGGGTTTGTCCCTGTTTCATCATATTAAGGTCGTAATCAGGCTTGATATCAAAGGTTTCAAGCACCTGGTCAAGCATTTCTCTATGCTGAGCAGTAACGCAAACTATACTCTCTATTTCTTCTCTTTTTTTAAGTTCTTTAACTAGCGGAGCCATTTTTATAGCCTCGGGACGAGTTCCAAAAACGCTCATAACTTTAATCTTTTTCATATCACAAATTCCTTTTTGTTGATTTTAACAGAGTTTTATTATCTTAATATAGTTTTAATAGCTCGAAGCTTCGCATTTTTTTTGCTTTTTAGAATAAATTTTTTTGCTCTCATTCTGCGTATATTAGAATATTTCTTCCCTACAAACTTGTATAGTTCGGGATTTTCTTCTTTTAAAACTTTATCAAACTTGATACTTCTTTCGCGACCTCTTTCAAAGTTCTTGTCATATATGCTACTGAGAGCGTAATGAGTATAAATGACTTTCTCAAATACTCCGTATACATAATCATGTTGAGTTTTTTTCATTGGAGTATTTTTGAGAAAATCAAGTATTCTCAACACAACACGGTTATGGTCGTCGTACCTATTAACAAAATTGTCCACATTAACGCTTTGATTAACATTACCAATCATATATTTATAAACCGTCTCTTTGCAAAACATTACAGTATTAACATAGGGAAATGGAAGTAATTGATATTCAACATCCACATAAAATGTTTTTTCCTGTAAATGAATATTATGTTGCTTCAAAAGTTCTGTCTTATATGTAGTAGAATGAATGGACAAATAAATATTAGACATATCAATTTCATCTAAATTATAAACCTTGTCGTATTCAATACCGCAATTCTCAATAAGTTTATTAAGACCTGTTACCATATCCACCTCATGGTATGAATTTGAAACTATATCAGCATCACAAATTTCAAGTTTATCAACCAACTTTATGAGAGCTTCAGTATCCACCCAATCATCAACATCAACCACTTTATAATACTTTGCATCTGTAGAATACAAAGCTGCATTAACGGCCGAACCGTGTCCACCATTTTCTTTGTTAATAACCTTAACCATCTGAGGATACTTCATCTGATAGACCTCGGCCAACTCTTTCGTATTGTCCTTAGAACCATCATTAACTATAATAACCTCAATCCTATCAAAAAGGTCAGGATGGGCAAAAGTTTCTATACATCTATCAATATAAGCTGAAGCATTGTAAGAAGGGATTCCTATTGCTAATATCTTATTTCTCATTTGCACCCAATCTCCTTTCAATTTCTTCATCATATTTTCTTGCAACCACATATGCACTGTAACGGTTTGCTTCTTCCTCAATAATTTTTTTATCGTTACTCATAATGCTTACCATATGCTTTGCAACATCATAAGGACTCAAAGAAGAGCATTCTCCACCGCAAGCGGTTATTATTCTGCCGGCTGGACAATTTTTATCAGTTATTCCTAATATAGGCTTCTTTGCTCCGAGATAATCAGCAATTTTTGCCGCAAAGAAAATCGAACCATTATTCAAATGGTTAAAATATGCATCTACATGCAATAAACAATCCGAATTTTTCATTATTCTAAGGCTTTCAAAATAATCCACAGGGCCTTCGACTGAAATGACATCTTGAAGAAAGAATACATAAATCATATCCTTTATATAAGAAGGGATGTTGCCTATCAGTCTTACTTTTATACGACTATAAATTTGCGGATTGATTTCCTTAAGTATATATACTGCCCTTACAAAAGGCTCCACACTTCGTAAATTATCACTATGACCAATAAATGTAAAGGTGAACTTTTCGTCTGACCTATCTTCTATTTCGGGATATAAGCGAATATCATAAGAATGCGGCACCACCAAACTTTTCTCGTTTCTAACTTCACTATTATGCATAATAAATTCCGCTTGAGAATCGTTTGGAGTTATTATAATATCTGCAGATTTTACAACATCTTGTTCTAACTTGTAAAGTTTATGCATCAATGCAAACGTAGGCTTACCTAGTTTGCCTAAAACTTTGCATACCTTGTCTAAAAAGAAATTTGGCGCATAAAAATAAAAGTTGCGAACCAATCTGCGATGATGTTGGAGAAAATAAACATAAGTTTCGTATGGATTATTTCCAATAGGGTCTGCCAAACTTGCAATCCATTTAACATCTTTATCTTTTTCCTTGATTTTAAATCCCACATACTGTGATTCGGGTGGGAGAGACCTTGTCATAATTGCATCAAACTTCTGTGTTTTAGAAAGTTCAAAATACAATTCTACTGTTTTATCAACAAATTCATCAAAACTATCCGTATTGATAATGTGTTGCTTGATGTTTTTACCTGTTAATTCTGAATCCTTATTGTAACTCCATTTATTTGATTTGGCACTGCAAACCACATATTCATGCTTAGAATTAGCAAAAAGTTTATAGGTTACAAGTGCTTCCGAAGTAGTTACAGGAACATAAAACCAACTCGCAACAAAAATCCTCATTATTTATTTTCCCCCTTGATTATACTGTCCGCAAGTTTCAGCGCAGAATCAATTACTAAGTCCATATTATAATATTTATACTCGGCTAAACGTCCAATAAGATATAGATTATCATATTTCGAAGCAAAGTCCGCGTATTTTTTATATTTTTCCTCACAATGTTTCAGTGGTATTGGGTAATAAGGAATTTTACCTCTTTTGTGAGCGCATGGATACTCTCTCACTATCGTGGTTACACCCGTATTCTCCGGCTTTTCAACTGTAAAACCTTTGAATTCCGAAATTCTTGTGAACCTGTGGTCATTTGGATAGTTTACCACAGCCGCGTTCTGATATTTATCAGATTCAACTTTCTCAAACTCAAAGTCTAATGACCTATATTCAAGGTCTCCGAATTTATATTCAAACAGTTCATCGATACATCCTGTGAAAATTAATACACATTCCTCATCATTAACTTTCACTTTATCTTCATCAAAAGAAATTCGTTCGAGTATATCTTCTCCTAAATGTAAACTGATATTTGGATGAGCAAGTAACTTTTTAAATAACTCTGTGAATCCTCTTTTCGGCATATATTGATATTCATCTTGAAAATATCTTTCATCATAAGAGATATAAACAGGAACTCTTCCCGTAACATTTTCACCTAATTGCTCAGGTAAAAGTTCCCATTGTTTTTTAGTGTAATTCAAGAAAACTTTGTTATATACATAATCAGCTAAATCTTCTAGTTGACCATCTTGCTCTTTTTTCAGTTGAGAAATAGTTACCTTATTATCAAAACCATATTTATTTGTGAGTTTTTCCTTCAGAATATCAGCATTTTCTTTTTCAAAACACATTTCAAGTGATTTCAAAGAAAAAGGAATCGGTACATACTTACCATCAATGTAGCCCAAAACTTTATGTTCATATTTAAACCATTCTGTATACTCACTTATAAATTCAAATACATGTTTTAAGTTTGTATGAAAAATATGGGGTCCATATTGATGAACATAAGAATTTGACTCATCCATATAATCGTATGCGTTTCCACCTACATGCTCTCTCTTTTCATACATCTCAATTTGATAACCTGCTTCTGCAAGTTTCCTTGCAACAGTTGCACCTGCAAAACCAGCTCCTGCAATAACTACTTTTTTCATTCCGAATCACCCTCCATTATTTTAACACCCATAAATGATGCATATTCATCGCAAACTTCTTTACCACCGATTTTTTGAACAACGCCATGTTCTATCCAAACAACTGTGTCGCACATTTTCTTTATTTGTTCAATAGAATGCGAAACAAATAAAACTGTTGTTCCGCCGCCTATCATAGAAAGCAGTTTTTGCTCACTCTTTGCCTGGAAAGCAATATCTCCAACCGATAAGATTTCATCAACTATCAAAATTTCGGGGTCAACTATAGTTGCAACACTGAAAGCAAGCCTTGCCACCATACCCGAAGAAAAGTTCTGAACAGGAACATCAAGAAAATCGTGAAGCTCTGAAAAATCAACAATTTCCTGAAATTTTGAATCCATAAGCTCTTTGGAATATCCCATTATTGAACCGTTAAGATATATATTTTCTCTTGCGGTAAGCTGTGGGTCAAAGCCTGCTCCGAGTTCTATCATCGGGCAGATGTTACCATAAGCCTTAACCTCACCTTTGGTCGGCTTCATAACGCCGGCC
>JAZPXP010000093.1:0-4314 GCA_045543715.1 Acutalibacteraceae bacterium | reverse complement strand
GAAATCTATGATTATCTTGATAGCAACCCCTTTATTTTAAGACCCGATAATCTTCCCGATGAGCCATCGGGGAAGGGATATTGTCTTGTTGATTTCGGTTTTTTCAGTATGGCGGTTATAAACCTTTCAGGAACTGTTTATCTTGAAAGGGTTAATGCTCATAATCCCTTTAAAAGTGTTGATTTATTGCTCGAAAAAGCTAAGGCAGACGGTGCTAAAATAACGGTGGTTGATTTCCATGCCGAAGCTACCAGTGAAAAAAAGGCTATGGGCTTTTATCTTGACGGTAAGGTATCGGTTGTTTTCGGAACTCATACCCATATCCAGACTGCTGATGAAGAGGTTTTAGAGGGCGGAACAGGATATATAACCGACCTTGGTATGACAGGACCTAAAAGTTCGGTTTTAGGTGTTAAAACTGAAATTATAATAAACAGACTAAGAGATAACGATATGTCTAAGTTCGTTTTTGCTGATGGCGAATGTCAGCTTTGCGGATGCATTTTTGATATAGATGTAAATAGCGGAAAATGCAAATTCGTTGAAAGAATTAAAGTCTAACGGAGAAGAAAATGAAAAACATTAAAATCACTGCTTTTCTTTTGGCGGTGCTTTTGATTTTCGGGCTTAGCGGATGCAAGGAAAATCCCGAAAACTCATCCTCTTCAGTTTTCGTTGAGGGGGAAGCTTCGAACAAAGGAAAGGATTATATAACCCTGCTTTATTCGGCAGCAGATACCTTTAACCCATATACTGCAAAGACCGATGTTAACCGTCAGCTTTGCAAGCTTATATACGAGCCTTTAATTAAGCTTGATAATGAGTTCAACCCCGTTTTGAGTATTGCGCAGTCGGCAGAGGTTTCGGGCAATAAGTGTGTTGTTAAAATTAAGGATATAAAATTTTCGGACGGTGCATATATTACCGCCGATGATGTTGTTTATTCGGCGAACAAGGCAAGGGAAGATGGCTCAGTTTATGCGCCTTTGCTTTATATTATTTCGTCTGTTTCAGCGGCCGACAGTAAAACGGTTGAATTCACCCTTTCAAAGTCGGACCCCTATTTTAAAAACCTCTTAACCTTTCCCATAATCAAATCGGGAAGCGATAATGTAACCGATTCGGACAGTGTTTTGCAACCCCCTACTGGCAGCGGAAGATACAAGGTTAATGATGATAAAACAGGACTTGTTATAAACAACAATTATTATGGCGCTAAGTCTGCGATTAAAAAAATAAATCTTATAAATGCGCCCGACAGGGAATCGGTTGCCCATTATGTTGAGATAGGTGCTGCAGATATTTACTTTAACAATGTTTCGAGTGATGAAATACTTAGAATGAGCGGCAAAAAAATCGATATAAATTCCAACAATATGATTTATATCGGAATAAACCGAAATTACGGTGTTTTAGGTGAGAATGCGCTCAGACAAGCACTCTCATCGGGTATTGACCGCCAGAAGCTTTGCAGAGATGCTTTTTTTAATAACGCTCTGCCTGCAACAGGGTTTTTCAATCCCGTATGGGAGCCAGTTAAGGCGGTTCAGAATATACAAATTACGGCAAAAAATGAAATAACTATTGAGAATTTAGAAAAAATAGGATATAATAGTTTAGATAATAGCAAAAAACTTCAGTTAACCTTGCTTGTTAACAGCGAAAACAGGATGAGGGTTGCGGCGGCTTATGAGATAGCAAATCAGCTTAAAACCTATGGCATTAAGATAACAGTTATCGAAAAAAGCTATGAGCAATATAGTGCCAGTATTTCTTCAGGAAATTTCCAGTTATTCCTTGGGGAAACAAGGCTTACTGATAATATGGATATTTCGAGTATGGTAACACAAACCGAAACTTCCGAAGAGGTTGTTATAAACGGCTATTATTCGGGCAATAACTCAATTGCCGATGTTGCGGCAGTTTTGCAAAGCGAAATGCCCTTTATTCCGCTTTGCTATAAAACAGGCGTTATGTTTTACAGTGATAATATCGAAAATGTTAATAACTCCTCTCAGAGCGATATTTATTTTTCGATTGAGTCATATATAGTAGTGTGACAGGACTCGAAACTGTCGCACTAAAATAGGAGGAAATTTTATGATAGCTTATGAAACCAGATTAGGTAGAATAGATATATCGGAAGGTTATCTCTCTAAGCTTATTGGCCATGAGGTAACTTCTTGCTTCGGTGTTGTTGGAATGGTGCCTAAGGATAGTAAGCAGGCAATCTTCAGCAAGTTTTCTAAGGATGAGCCTATTGATACAGGTATCAAGGTTATAGGCGATGCTGATAGTGTTAAGGTTGAACTTCATATCGTTGTTATTTACGGAATGAATATCAATGCGATAGCTGCAAGTATAACCGAAAAGGTTAAATATATAGTTAAAAACAAAACAGGAATTACGGTTGATAAGGTTATCGTTAAGATAGACGGTATTAAGGAATAATCCGTAATATTGCCTTTGATAAGGAGTGTTATAATTGATAAACGGCGATATATTGAGGGACGCCATAATTTCGGCTGCCAATAATCTTGCCAATAATCGCAAACAATGCGATGATTTGAATATCTTCCCCGTTCCTGACGGTGATACAGGAACGAATATGTCTATGACTCTTGCCAATTCTGCAAGAGAGCTTGAAAAACTTTCGGGTGAAACTGCAGGCAAGGTGGCATCTGTTAATGCTTCAGCTTTGCTCAGAGGAGCCAGAGGAAACTCTGGTGTTATAACCTCTCTTTTGTTCAGAGGCTTTGCCAAGGGTATAGGCGAAGATGAGTTTGTAACTGCCGAGAACATAGCAAACGCTTTTGTTTTGGGTGTTGAGGCAGCTTATAAGGCTGTTATGAAGCCGACCGAGGGAACTATTCTCACTGTTGCCCGTGTAGCTTCTGAATATGCGAAAGCAGCATTTGAGAGCGGCAAAGACGCTTTGGCTGTTTTTGAGGCAGCTATTGAGGGTGCCGAAAAGGCCCTTGCTGAAACTCCAGAGCTTCTTCCTGTTCTTAAAAAAGCAGGCGTTGTTGATGCGGGTGGCTTTGGTTTTGTTCTTATCCTTAAGGGTATGCTTTCGGTTTTAAAGGATGGCGTTATGATTAAGGCTCAGAACGTTTCTGCCGAAGAGCCTGAGGAAGAGGAATCAAGAAACGCTGCAGGTGAGTTTGAAACTGAAATCACCTTCACATATTGCACCGAGTTTATTGTTAACAGAGACCCCGAGTGCGAAACAGAGCCTAATGAGTTAAGACTCTTCCTTGAAACCATTGGCGACTGCGTTGTGGTTGTTGATGATGAGGAAATCATCAAGGTTCATGTTCATACAGACCATCCAGGTAACGCTATTGAAAAAGCACTTACCTTTGGTCCGTTAGTTCATCTTAAGATAGAAAATATGCGCGACCAGCACGAAAGAGCTAAGCATGATGCCGAACAGGCTAAAAAGAAGCCCGCTAAGAGTGCTGACCGCACCGAGACCTTTACTCCGGTTGAGCCTACAAAGCCTGTTGGTTTTGTTTCGGTTTGTGCGGGAGACGGTCTTGCAGAGCTTTTCAGAGATTTGGGAGTTGATACCGTTGTTAGCGGCGGTCAGACAATGAACCCCAGCACTGATGATATCTTAAAGGCTATAGAAACCACCCCCGCTGAAACTGTTTTTGTTCTTCCTAACAACAAAAACATCATTATGGCGGCGGAGCAGGCTATTCCGATAAGTACCCGCAAGGTTATCGTTCTTCACACAAGAACAATTCCTCAGGGAATAACCGCAATGCTCAACTTCGACCCTGATACCGATAATGAGGCTAATGCTATCGAGATGCAGAAAGCTGCTGAGAAGATTGCAACAGGTCAGATAACCTTTGCTGCAAGAGACTCTGATTTTGACGGTCATAAAATCAAAAAGGGTGAGCTTATGGCATTGCTCGGCGGTAAAATCATCAATGTTGATACCGACCTTGAGCGCTCGGTTATGAAGCTTCTTAAATCAATGATTAAGAAGGACAGTGAGTTTGTAACCGTTATTTACGGTGAGGATGTAACTGAGGAGCAGGCAGCTGCTATTGAGGCTCAGATTCAGGAAAAATACGGCGACAAGACCGAGATTACCGTTATCAACGGCGGTCAGCCCGTATACTACTATATCATTTCTGTTGAATGAGGTGTTTTTTATGATAACAGCCGCCACCGATATTCAATATCTTAAGGGTGTTGGTGAAAAAAGAGCTGTTGTTTTGAAAAATAGGGGCATCGATACTATCGGTGCCCTTTTGCGTTTTTACCCGAGAGCCTATCTTGATTGGACCGATATAAAGC
>JAZPXP010000092.1:0-8200 GCA_045543715.1 Acutalibacteraceae bacterium | reverse complement strand
AGGGGTGAGGAATTACATTCTGATAAGTCTTCCGAGAAGACCGAATGCAAAACCTACAATCGGAAAACCGAGAACCAAAACAGTAAGTGCAGGTTCAGAAGTTACATTTGAAAGTATATCACTCATCCAGCCAGTTGCCTGGGTGAAAAATACACCAATTTCAGTTAAAAAAGCAGCCATAGCACCTTCAGCCATATTCTTGGCACTCCTTTCGATAGATTTATAACAGCGTTGCAACAGCAAGTTATATTAGTTAAAACCTACTACACGACCAAAACGGTCATATACAGGCGATACCGTATCACCAACGGCAGGGACTTTCACAAGCGAAGAAGCTTTAACTTTAATTAAAGAAGCTATATTACCAACTTCGCTCTTTTCAGCGTCAGCAGGACTAATAACAGAAAATACATAATTATCATAAGGCTGATTATTAAAAGTACCGATTTTACGCTGAATACCAATTACTTCATATACTTCCATTTTAATTCTCCTTTCTTCAGAATATTTATATTAGGGCAGGGGTGAGCCTTAATATCAATTAAGCAAATAAAATATCAGGGTCAAAGTCAAATTCAGATTGCTGCCAGGTTAAGCTCGAAGCTTCAGAACGGCGAAGCTCGTTAGATAATTTAAACTCATCAATTTCATCACGTAATAAGTTATATTTAGGTTGAGTTTCAAACTTATCCCGAGCAAGCGTTAAAAACTGCCGTCGTTCATCAGATGACAAAGTAGTTAAATATTGACCTATAGCATAATAATAACCGCATATCCTATGTGCATTTTTTCCGAGTCTGGAAAGGGTACACTTGATATACGGTACTGAATTGAATTGTACTAAATGAATATTTCGTATAATTTAGGGAAGTGGAATAAGTGTGAATATGCCTGATTCTACCGAAATAGCTACTTTCTCCATAAAATACCTATTTTCTTTTAAATATTATATTTTCTATTTAAAAACTTTCTGTTTTTTCATTTAATAGAAATTATTTTTCTATACTCACTATGTTTAAAAATTTTCTATCAAATAAAATTTTTTCGTTTGATGGAAATTATTTTCGCTATCAATGTATCATTTCAAAAATTTCTATTAAACGGCATTTTTGCAAAATTTCTTAATTTTCTTAAAAATTGCTTTAATGGAAATATTTTTTTAATACAATGCATCGTTTTAAAAATTTCTATCAAAAAAGATATTTCGAGACATTATTTGATTCAATTCATTTCAGAAAAATATTTAAATTGCATTTTTAAAAATAATATTCTATATCTTTTATTTAATTATTAAAAACAGAATTAAAATTCCCTTTTATTAAATTCAGTCGCACTTCTCCATTGTTAAAAAATTAACAAATTATTATAGAAATATCCCCGAAGCCGATTAAAGCCTCGGGGTTTTAATTATTTCTTATTTGCAGATATAAGTTTAATTGCAACTAAAGTTCCAACCATAAGAGCAATGCCTATCGGAAGAGTTATATACCAATTAGGAATAAATCCTGAAATAATATATGTTACAAAAGAAACGCCTGCAACGGTTAATGCATAAGGAAGCTGAGTTGAAACATGGTTAATATGGTCGCACTGAGCACCTGCAGATGACATAATGGTTGTATCTGAAATCGGTGAGCAATGGTCGCCGCAAACAGCACCTGCAAGACATGCTGACATACCTATAATTCCAAGCTCGCTGCCAACCGGGAAAATGCTTAAAACTATCGGAATAAGAATACCGAATGTCCCCCAAGAAGTACCTGTAGCGAATGCGATACAGCAAGCAACAATGAAAATAATTGCGGGTAAGAAATTGTTAAGAGCGCCTGCAGATTCCAAAGCACCGTTTACGAAAGCCTCAGAATTGAGTAGGCTTGTTGTGTTCTTAAGGGTTGTTGCCATAGTAAGAATAAGAATTGCCGGTACCATAGCTATAAAGCCCTTAGGAATGCATTCCATAGCTTCTTTAATTGTTACAAGTCTGCGAGCAACAAAGTAAATGATAACAACAACAAGAGCAATTAAACCGCCCCAAGGAAGTCCAACAGTTGCATCGGTATTTGAGAACGCATCAACAAAACCTAAAGATGCATCATAATTCTTTGAAGCAAATACCCATTCTTCGCCCATACATCTTCCAACATAGAACAAAGAGAAAACACAAATTCCAATAAGAACGATTATAGGAAGAACAAGGTCGATTACCCTTCCCTTCTCAGTTGCGGGAAGCTCGTCTTCATCGCCTTGATGAACACCAGTTGTGAACAAATCTCCGTTTTCAGCATTGATTTCATGGAGCTTCATAGGACCGTAATCAAGCTTCATTGCAGAAATTGCAATAATGAAAACAAAGGTTAAAAGCGAATAGAAGTTATAAGGAATAGCCCTGCAGAAGAGTGCAATACCCTGTCCCTCCGGAGCATAGGAAGAAACAGCAGCAGCCCATGAAGAAATAGGAGCAATCATACAAACAGGAGCAGCAGTTGCATCGATAAGATAAGCAAGTTTTGAACGGGAAATTTTTGCCTTATCAGTTACGGGACGCATAACAGCGCCAACTGTTAAGCAGTTGAAATAGTCATCAATAAAGATTAGAATTCCAAAACAAAATGTGGCTAACGAAGCACCAAGCTTTGTTTTAACATGTTTAGAAGCCCATCTGCCGAAAGCCTGAGAGCCGCCCGCCTTATTAAGAAGAGCAACAATAATACCAAGGATTACCAAGAAAATGAAGATACCAGCACTTCCTGAAACGGCTGAAATGAATCCATCATTTACAATGGTATCAACAGTATGTATCGGGTTAAAATTGGTAGCTAATAAGCCGCCAACTAAAATTCCGATAAAGAGTGAGGAATAAACCTCTTTTGTTAGTAGTGCCAAACAAATAGCAACTACAGGTGGAAACAAGGACCACAAGGTGCCGATAGGACTTGTTATAGAGCCAGTTACGGCGCATAGGATGCCAAATCCAACCGCAAAAGCAACTATAAGAAGTTTAGGGATAATCTTTTTTGCCTGCATTTTTAAATCTCCTTTTTATAAAAAATTAAACCGTAGCACATAAAGCACTACGGTTATTCTTAAATAGAATTAGGATAGCGCTCCACAAAAGTGACAGTCGGTTACATATTCTGCAACAAACCAACGAAAAATAATGAACAGCTTATTTTTCGTTTCGGCAGCCGCCCCTTTCGCGCTCGAAACTGTTCTTTCTGCCTTGAGCGTTACTATTGACATGCTGCACCTCTATCGATTTTTTGTATAATATCACATATAATATAAAATGTCAACATTTTTAAGAATTATAGTATTTATAGACCGCCTCTGCCGAAGGCTTATCAATGCCTTTGACAGCACATAATTCCTCAATACTTGCAGTTTTAATCTTTTTAAGACTGCCGAAAGCTTTTAGAAGAATATCTGCTCTTTTTTTGCCAATACCCTCAATTTCCAAAAGCTCAGATTTTAAGGAATTGTTGGAATGAAGAGATTTATGAAAGCTAATTGCAAAACGGTGAACCTCATCCTGAATATTTGTAACAAGAGTAAATGCCTTGCGATTAGATTTAATAGAAATATCACCGCCTGTGGTAGCAATAGCTCTTGTTTTATGCTTTGAGTCTTTAACCATACCAAAAATCGGGACATCAATTTTATGCTTTTCAAGAATCGGTAAAACAGCATTGATTTGACCTTTAGCACCATCAAGCAAAATAAGGTCGGGCAAAACAGAAAAGCCGCTATCTTCCCCTTTTTCATACTCATTAAATCTGCGGTCCAAAACCTCAGCCATTGAACGATAATCGTCCTGACCGATAAAGCCTTTGATTTTAAATCTCTTATAAGCGGATTTAAAAGGTCTTCCATCCTTAAAAACTATCATTCCCGCAACATTGTCTGAGCCTGCTGTATTAGAAATATCATAGGACTCAATATATCTAGGTGGCTTTTTAAGCCCTAAAATTGACGCCAATTCGTTTAGAGCGGTCATTTCCCTCCCCGTTCTTTCGGTACGCTCAGAGAGGCTTTCGGCAGCATTATTAAGGCACATTTGAAGAGTTTTAAGCACTTCGCCTTGCTTTGGATAGATAAAAGATACTTTACTTCTCTTTTTACTGCTTAGCCACTCTGCAGTAACAGAAAATTCCTCACATTCCGTATCAATAACAATTCTTAGAGGAATATCAGAACTATTTAAGTAATACTGTTGTAAAAACTCGTTATAAACAGAATCCTTATCACTAAAGCCCTCCAAGAAATAATGTTTTTTATCAATTAGTTTATAATTTCTAAAATTGAAAACCGCAACGCAAGCAGTTTCTCCGATAAGAGCTGTTGCAAAAACATCCTGTTCCTTATAAGAAATACTAACAACCTTTTGTTTTTCTTTTATCTTTTTAATTGCGTTTATTCTGTCTCTTAGCTTTGCGGCTGTTTCAAACTGCAGATTTTCTGCCGCTTCATTCATTTTTTCGGTCAGTTTTTCAACTGTGAACTCGCTATCACCCTTCAAAATAAACTGCCTAGCAGAGTCGATATGCTCATTGTATTCTTCAAGTGAAATATTTGCCTTGCAAGGTGCAAAACAAAGCCCTATATGGTAATTAAGGCAAGGCTTTGAAGGAGTATCAAAATTTCTATGGCAATCAGGTAGTTTGAAAATCTTTCTTGCTTCATCAACAGTTTCTTTAACAATAAATCCAGAACTAAAAGGACCGATAAATTCACCCGAATTATCAACCATTTTTGCGGTTTCGATTCTTTTCCATTTGTCTCCTGTAATTTTTATATAAGAATAACCCTTATCATCCTTAAGTAAAATATTATAATGGGGCTGATTCTGCTTGATAAGCGAGTTTTCAAGAATTAAAGCCTCAAACTCACTATCACATACAATATATTCAAAGTCATCAACATTTGAAACCATTTTTTTTACCTTTTCGGTATGCTGATTTCCTGAGCCGAAATACTGAGTAACACGGTTTTTAAGAGCCTTTGCTTTGCCTATATAGATAATTTTGCCGTTTTTATCTTTCATAATATAAACGCCAGGTTCCAACGGCAATCTATTCGCCTTTTGCTTTAGTTCTTTAATGTTCAAAAAAATCACCGCCCTCATTACTTCTATTAGAATAATAACATATTTTCTTAGTATTTACAACTTGAAAAATAGCAATAAATATGGTAAAATTTATAAAAACTAAAAGGAGTGAGTTATATGAAAATTTCTTTTTTGGGCGCCGCTCATGAGGTTACCGGTTCTTGCACTATAATTAACGCTAATGGCAAGATTATTATGATTGACTGCGGAATGGAACAAGGCCCTGATATTTATGAAAATTGCAACCTTCCCGTTCTTCCCGCCCAAATAGATTATATTTTACTGACACATTCTCATATTGACCACTCAGGCAAAATTCCTGCTTTGGTTGCTGCAGGATTTAAAGGTCATATTTATTCCACAGAAGCAACTAAAAAACTCTGTAATATTATGTTGCTTGATTCTGCTCATATTCAGGAATTTGAAGCTAAATGGCGTAACCGCAAAGCAAAGCGTTCAGGAAAGGGTTTATACGAGCCTCTTTATACGGCTGAGGATGCAAAACTTGCCCTCAAGCAGTTTGTTGGTTGTGAGTATAACAAAATTTATAAACTTGCAAATGGAATTGAAATTAAATTTATCGATGCTGGTCATTTACTTGGCTCGGCAAGTATAAGTTTGACTGTAACCGAAGCCGGCCAAACCGAAACAATAGTTTTTTCGGGAGATTTAGGAAATCATTCGAGACCATTAATATGCGATCCAGCTCAACCCGATGTTGCAGATTATATTGTAATCGAATCAACCTACGGTAATAGATTACATGGTGAGAGGCCAGATTATATTGGTCAATTGACTAATATAATTCAAGAAACCTTCGATATGGGTGGAAATATAATAATTCCTTCATTTGCAATTGGCAGAACTCAAGAACTATTGTATTTAATTAGAATAATTAAGGAACAAGGCTTGATACACGGTCATGAAAATTTCCCTGTTTATGTTGATAGCCCCCTAGCAGTTGAAGCAACAAATATTTATAGCAGTGATTTATATGATTATTTTGATTCCGAAACCATCGACTTGCTAAAAAAAGGAATTAACCCCATTGTTTTCCCAAATCTTAACCTTTCAGTTACAAGTGATGATTCGGTAGCTATAAATATTGATAAAACCCCAAAGATAATACTTTCGGCCAGCGGAATGTGTGAAGCTGGAAGAATTCGCCATCATCTAAAACATAATTTATGGCGTGAAAACTCAACTATATTGTTTGTTGGTTATCAATCGGTTGGAACTCTTGGCAGAATTATTATTGAGGGAGCTCAAACGGTTAAACTATTTGGCGAAGAGATTAAGGTTAATGCTAGAATTGAACAGCTTGAAGGTATCAGCGGCCATGCTGACAGGGATATGCTTCTTGATTGGATTTCAGGATTTAAAAAGAAACCAAAGACAATTTTCGTTAATCATGGAAGCGATACTGTTTGCGATGAATTTGCAGAGTTTATTGAAGAAAAACTCGCAATTAAGGCTATTGCCCCATATAATGGAGCAGAATATGACTTAATTTCAGGAATTTGCTTAGATTCCGGAAATAAAAATAAAATTGCAAAGCCTTCATTCAAAAATAACAATAAAAAAGAATCTATCGTCTTCAATAGGCTTTTCAATGCAGGCCGAAGACTGCTTGCGATTATTGAAAGTTATAAGGAAGGCTCAAACAAGGATATTAGCAAATTTACTGAACAAATCATTTCACTTTGCGATAAGTGGGAAAAATAATTTTATAAGGAGAAAATTATGAAAATTTGTGTTTTTGGCGCTGCCAGTTTTGAAATTGATAATAAATATATTGAAGCAACCGAGAAATTTGGTGAGCTTATGGCTAAACGAGGTCATTCACTCGTTTTCGGCGCAGGCGGTAATGGACTTATGGGTGCCGCTGCTCGTGGAGTTAAAAGAGGCGGTGGTAAGATTGAGGGAGTTATCCCACACTTCTTCCGTGAAGAAACCATTGAAGAAATCTATGATGAATGCGATGAGTTAATCTTCACCGAAACAATGGCACAGAGAAAAACAAAAATGGAAGATTTAGCTGATGCTTTTGTTATTGTTCCCGGTGGGATTGGAACATTCGAGGAATTTTTCGAGGTTTTAACACTTAAACAGTTAGGTCGCCACAAAAAGCCGATTGCAATTTATGATTTCGGCGGTTACTATAAAAAGCTCAACGAATTTTTGGATTTTTCTATTGAAGAGAAATTTATTAAAGATAACTGTAAAACCCTCTATGGAACATTTGAAAATATGGAAGATGTTCTTGAATATTTGGAGAATGATACATGTGAAGTTCTCGATGTTCATGAGCTAAAAAAAGGATAAATTATGGACAATCAGTTTGAAAGAACTATAAAACTAATCGGCGAAGATGCCTTTAATAAACTTCAAAATTCCCGAGTTGCAATATTTGGTTTGGGTGGAGTTGGCGGTTATGTAGCAGAAGCCTTAATCCGCTCAGGAATTGGCACTCTCGATGTTTTTGATAGTGATACTGTTGATATAACCAACCTTAACCGTCAAATCATTGCAACTCATAAAACTATCGGCAAATGTAAGGTTGATGCAATAGCCGAAAGAGCGAAAGAAATCAACCCTGAGATTATCATAAATCGGCACAATTTATTTTATTCTGCCGATAATTCATCAGAGTTTGATTTTGGAGTTTTCGACTATATTGTTGACGCGATAGATAGTGTTTCATCTAAAATCGAACTTGTTATGAAAGCAAAAGAAAAGGATACACCGATTATCAGTTCTATGGGAACAGGAAATAAGCTTAATGCTGCCGATTTAGAGGTTGCCGATATTTATAAAACCTCAGTCTGTCCCCTTGCCCGTGTTATGAGATATGAGCTTAAAAAAAGAGGGATTAAGAAGCTAAAGGTTGTTTATTCTAAAGAAGAGCCTACAAAGACTGATTTAACGGAAAACGGAAGACCTGTTCCTGCAAGTTCTTCTTTTGTTCCTGCGGCGGCAGGTATAATTATTGCAGGTGAAGTTGTTAAAGACTTGATAAAGACTATTGACAAATAGAAAAAATTATATATAATAAACTTATATTTTGCAGAGTAGATAGCATGGCGTTAAGTGCCT
>JAZPXP010000091.1:0-9384 GCA_045543715.1 Acutalibacteraceae bacterium | reverse complement strand
CCTGAGGTTAATCCTTTAGAAATTGCTGAGGGCGAGTTTGAAAAATATACTATTATTTCCGACCTTTCAGAAACTACCTTATTCAAGGGATTTTCTGCAGTTGCTGCAACTTATAACCAAGCTGAAATCTCTGTTGCAACAGATGAAAAAGGCGAATATAAGCTTTATTATTTAAAGGCTCCCGAGGGTGAGGGAAGCGTTATATGCACCTATGACGAGGCTAATAAAACTTTCAAGCAATTAACCTATGTTACTCAGGGTGATTATACTTATATTCTTGCTGATTTGCCTGATGGCTTAGCTATGCCTCAGGAATATTATGTTACTAATACAAAAATCGGCGAGACTGATATTAAATGTTACGGTAATACCGCTACTCCTGATTTCTTCTATATCTATTGCTATGCCGATTCGAAATACGGTTTCTACCGTTTTGATTCTCGTGAGAATGTGTTACAGCGTTATCCCGAATTGGAGCCTAAAAAAGATATTATTGAAGAGCCCGCCGTTAATAAAGGCATTTTGGGTCGCTTTAACTCTCTTTCAACAAATTCCAAGATAATTCTTGGCGGATTTATATTTGTTGTTTTGGCTGTAATCGCTCTTATTGTTTTGCTAATCATTAAGCTTGTTAAAAATAAAAAGAATTTTGATGATAGCGATATAGATAATGCTGACGATTTTGACGATATTTCTATAAACGGAAATTTCTTTATAACTGATTCTGAGCCTCAAGAGGACGATTCGGAAGAATAATATAATTGGCAACCTCAAATACTCTGCTGAGGTTGCCTTTTTAGTAATTTTACCGCCAATAAATTCATAAAATTTATTGGTGATAATATGGATATTTTTGAAAAATTTTTATTAGTTATTTTAATTCTGTTTACTTTTTTGATTTTAATATTTACCCTTTTAGATAAAAAGCCTTTTAGCCGATTGTTTTTCAATGCCTTTTTAGGTATTGGGGCTTTAGGTCTTATCGATTTAAGCGCTAAGCTTACAGGGGTTTTTATTCCCGTTAATTTATATACGGTTCTTTCAAGTGCCGTATTTTCGGTGCCTGCAGTTTGCTTGCAATTGATTTTGCAGTTAGTAATTATTTGAGTGTTGGTGATGAAATGTTACAGTTTGTTTTCGGAAAACCAAATTCCGGCAAAACATTCACTCTTTTAAATAAAATAAAGGACTTGGCTGAAAATAACCGCGAATCTGTTCTCATTGTTCCTGAGCAATATACCTTTGAGAGCGAACGAGCTGTTTTGAGACTTTTGGGGGACAAAAATTCTTCAAAAGTTAGGGTCCTTTCTTTTTCGCGCCTTGTTGACGAGGTTAACAGGTTTACAGGCGGCTTTGTTGCCCGTGATTTAGGGGAGAGCGACAAGGTTATTTTCATGAAAAGAGCCTTGCTATCGGTTAAGAATGATTTAACCCTTTGGGGAAAATATTCTAATTCAATAAGCTTTGCGAAAACAATGCTTGATACCATCGGTGAGTTTAAAATCAATTCGGTATCACCTGAAAATTTGCGAGAAACTGCAAATATTTGTGATAAAGCAACCCTTAAATATAAATTAGAGGACATTGCAAAAATTTATGACGCTTTCGATTTATTGGTCGGTGAAAAATTCATTGACCCTGCGGACAAGCTAACTAAGCTTTATAATAAGCTTGGCAGCTTTAGATATTTTGAAAATAAGACGGTTTTTATCGACTCCTTTAAGGGTTTCACTGGGCAGCAATATAAATTGCTTGAAAGGATAATAAAGCAGGCTGAAAGTGTTTATATAGCCTTTACTAATAATCCCGAGAACACCAAGAATTTTAATATTTATACCAATATCAGAATGGCAATAGAGCGGATTGAAAAAATTGCAAAATCAAACGGTAAAAAGATTTTGGAGCCTATTGTTCTATCCGATATGAGTTATTCCTCGACCGATATTATAAGGCTTGAAAATGTTTTATCGGGAGAAAATACTGTTTCGGATGAAATTTCCGAAAATATTAAAATTTGCAACGCCTCAACTATTTATGATGAAGCGCAGTTTACTGCTAGAACTATCAGAAAATTGGTCAGAACTAAAAATTACCGTTTCAGAGATTTTGTTATAATTGCTAGGGACGCTGAAACTTATAAAGAGGCAGTAATTTCCGCTTGTGAGAATAATGATATTTCGGTATTTTATGATAATAGAATGCCATTGAGTTCTTTTCCGCTCTCGGTTGCTTCTTTTGCCGCCATTAAAGCTTTGAAGCTTTCAACCGAGAATATCCTAAGGTTTCATAAAACAGGGCTTGGCACCCTTAATACAGAGGAAATTTCGGCTCTTGAGAATTATTGTTACCTTTGGAATATCGAGTCAACCCAGTGGTTGAATGATTGGAATATGAATCCAAAGGGATTAACAAGCGAAGGTAACGATAATACCGAGGAACTTGAAAAGCTTAATATTCTTCGCAAAAAAGCAATAAAATCTTTATTGGATTTTAAGGAAAACTTTAATGGCTCGGCCTCTGATATGGCAAGAGCTTTAGTTGAACTGTTTGATGCTTGCTCTGTTCAGGACAAGCTTATAAGCCTTTCTGAGCGTTTTGCAGCAGATGGGGATATTTTCTCGTCTGATGCTTTAAAACAATCTTATGACGCATTTATGCGTATTTTAGATAGCCTTGTTGTATGCCTTGGTAAAGAAAGCATAAATCAGCAAGAGTTTTTTGAAGCTTTAGAGATGGCGGTTTCAAGTTCTGATATTGGCATTGTGCCTCAAACTCTTGATGAGGTTACCTTTGGCTCGGCAGATAGAATTAGACCCTCTTTGCCTAAGATAGCATTTATTTTGGGAGCAAACCAAGGCGTTTTTCCGATGAACACTTCAAGTTCAGGTATATTTAACATAACCGAAAGAAGAAGCCTCATCGAAAACGGAATAGAAATTGCAGATAATTCTATATATTCTTCGATAGATGAAGAATACCTTGTTTATTGCAACCTTTGTTCCGCTTCCGAAATGGTTTATATCTGCTATCATAATCAGTCGATTTCGGGCGAAAAATGTGAGCCGTCTTCTTTCGTTGAAACGGTTTTGAGTTCCCTTAATGCTGAAATTTTGTGCGAACCTGACGAAAAGTTAAGCCTTTCTAATTGCCCTGAAACTATGAATACTGCTCTTAGCGAATACTGCATTAGACGTAAGGAAAATACACCAGAAAGTAATGCTGTTAAACAAGCATTGCAAGAGAGTGTATTGTCAGAAAAAACCGAGTTTATTGATGATTTTGGTAAAGAAAAAGAACTTTTCTTAAGTAGTGATACCGCAAATAAGCTTTTCGGAAATAAGATAAGAATGTCTGCTTCAAAATTTGATACCTTCAACCGTTGCAGATTTTCCTTTTTTCTAAAATATGGGATTGGAGCCAAGAAAATTCAGCCTGCTGAATTTGATGTTTTGCAAAGGGGAACGATAGTACATTTTGTTCTTGAAAGATTTATAACCGATAATAAAGAAAACTATTCTAGTCTATCTGAAAATGAATTGGATTTTCTTACCGATAAATACATCGAGGAATATCTTGATATGGTTGAGGGATTTGCGAATATCAGAAACAATAGAATTGATTTCCTTATTTCACGAATTTCCCGTTCCTTAAAGGATGTTGTCCGCCATGTTGCTGCGGAGCTTTCTCAAAGCCTATTCGAGCCTAAAAAATGCGAGCTTAAAATTGGAAACGGGGAAGAGGTTGAAACTGTTAAATTCCCATTTGATAATGGTGAAATCGGACTTGTTGGCAGTATTGACAGGGTTGATGAATACAACGGATATATCAGAATTATCGACTATAAAACAGGCTCAAAATCCTTCAAACTGCCCGATGTTTTGTTTGGTCTTAACCTTCAAATGCTTATATATCTCTATGCAGTTACGAGGGGAAACGGTCTTGATGACAGTGCCGCCGCAGGTATATTATATCAGCCGTCTTCAAGAGACATAAAGGACGAGGGTCTTGCTATGAACGGACTTTTGACTGCTGATATTGATTTAATTAAGGCTATGGATAAAAATGTATTGGGTGAGTTTGTTCCAAAACCATATGTTTTAAAGGATAATAGCATTTCAAAGCGAGGCTCATTTATTGAAGCTGAGAATTTTACCGATATTTTTAATTATATTGAAAAGCTAATGAGGAAAACCGGTAATCTTATTTCGAGTGGTGATATTAGAATTTCACCCCTTGATGGCAGAGAGTCGCCCGCATGTAAATACTGTGATTTCGCAAGTGTTTGCCGTATTGAAAACAAAACTGTTCCAAGGGTTGAAAATTTGAGCAACGAAAAGGTATTTGAAAAAATGAAGGAGGCAGAAACTGATGGCATTTAATCCTACAAGCGACCAATTAAAAGCTATCACTGCTAAGGGTAATATTTTGGTTTCTGCCGCTGCAGGCTCGGGTAAAACCGCAGTTTTGGTTGAGAGAGTTATTAAAAAATTATGCTCAAAAACCGATAGTGTTTCTGCTGATAAGCTTTTAATCGTTACCTTTACCAATGCTGCTGCTGCTGAAATGCGTTCAAGAATTGAAAAAAGACTGGATGAGGAATGCCGTAATAACCCTGATGACCTTTCTTTATTACTTCAAAAGCATTTATTGCCCTCGGCAAAAATTTGTACTATTGACTCGTTTTGTATAGATTTGGTTAGAGAAAATTTCGAGAGATTAGATATTTCTCCCGATTTTAAAATGAGTGATAATAACTCATTAAAGCCTGTCAATGAGAAGATTGCTAAGGATATTGTTAACCATTATCTAGAAGAGAATAACCCCGATTTTTTCGAACTTCTTGATTTAATTGGTGCTGAGTATGATGATTCTAAATTTATAGATTTTGTTTTAGAGCTCTATGATTACAGCCGTCAGTTACCCAACCCTCAAAATTGGTTTAGAAGCTTTAAAGAGTTCTATTCTCAAGATGGTTTTAACTGCGATTCTCCTTGGTGGAAATCTGCATTTTCAAAGGCTTTGGAGGCGGTAAAGTCGGCAAGGGTTTCTTTAGCGAAGGCTATAGATTTAGTTGCTGTTTCTGAAATCGCAACTAAAAATTATCTTCCTGTTTTCAGAGATACTGCCGAGCAGTACAATGCTTTAGAAGAGGCTGTTTTATCGAATGAATGGGATATTTTATTTAATAAGTTAGTTGATTTTTCGGCTCTTTCTTTGCCAAGTGTTCGAGGTGTTAATTCTATTCCTGAAATAACCTCGGCTAAGGATATTTATAAATACATAACAACAAAACCGATTGAAAAACTCAAAAAGATTTTCTATGCTGATAATGCTTTTATAAACGATCAGTTTTTAAAGATTTCAAGACTTATGGATTTACTTGGCAATATCCTTATTGAGTTTGAAAATTTGGTTTTTGAGGAGTATAAACAAAGCAACACCTTTACCTTCCATAATACCGAGCATTTAGCCTTAAAACTTTTATGCGATGAGGAAAATTGTGATATTTTAAGCCGTTTTGAAGAGGTTATGGTTGATGAATATCAAGATACCAACGACCTTCAGGATATGCTTTTCAAAATAATTTCAAACAATGAAAAAAATCTTTTTGTTGTTGGCGATGTTAAGCAGAGTATTTATGGTTTCAGGGGTGCAAATCCTGCGAATTTCCTATCTAAGAAATTAAGGTATATTCCTATTGACGAAACTAATTCTAACAATCCTCAAAAGATAATTCTCGGCAATAATTTCAGAACCAAGGGAACAGTTTGCGATTTTATAAATTTCTTTTTCGAACTCTTTATGAATGAGGAAACTGGTGATATTGTTTATAACGAAGAAGAAAAACTTTTCCCCGCAGCCACTTTCCCCGAAACTAATAAGATATCAACTGAATATCATATTATAGAATCAAAGGAAAACGCTGCAAAAACTGCCGTTATTGAGGCAAGGCATATTGCGGATTATATCCGCAATACAATGGCTGAGGGCGAAATAATAAAGCTTGATAACGATAATTTGAGAAAACCTGTTTTTTCTGATTTTGCGATTTTATTACGCTCGGCAAAAACTAAAGCACCAATTATTGCCGAAGAGCTTAAAAGGCAGGGAATTCCTGCAAATTATAGTGTTGAAGGCTTTGCTGAGTGCGCCGAAATTGCAACATTTTTATCTCTTTTATCGGTTATTGACAACCCTGAAACCGATATTGAATTGTTAAGTCTTTTAATATCTCCGATTTTCGCTTTTACTCCGGAAGATTTAGCAAAAATCCGCATAGAAAAAAGAAACGGCAATTTATATCAGGCTTTGGTTTTCAACGCTAAAAATGGCAATGAAAAATGCACTGATTTTCTTAAAAAAATTGAAAAATTTAGAATAATGAGTGTTACTTATTCGTTACCTAAATTAATTTCAAAGCTTTTAAGCGCAACGAATTATCTTAATTTAGTAACCGTTATGAATGATGGTTTAAGACGCAGAAACAATCTTCTGCTGCTTGTTGAATACGCTAAAACCTATAGCGAAAATAATTTCGCTTCTATCGGCTCTTTTGTTAAATATGTCCGCAAACAGTCTGAAACAGGGCTTGGAACTGCTTCTGCTTCTACAGGTGGGGACAGTGTTAAAATAATGAGTATTCATGCCTCAAAGGGTCTGCAGTTCCCGATTTGCATTGTTGCTGGTGTTTCTGCCGATTTTAATGATTTTGAGGCTCGTTTATCAACACTTTATTCAACCGAACTCGGTGTTGGATTTAAGTATTTTGATGAAGAGGATAAAAAGCCTTATACAACGATAGGCAGAGAGATTATTCTTGAAAGAGCAAGAGAAATAAGGCTCGAAGAGGAACTTAGACTTTTATATGTTGCTGCAACAAGAACTCAGGACAGACTGTTGTTCACGGCAACACTTTCAAGTGTTGAAAAAAAGGCTCAGGAATTGATTTCTTGGCTTTTGGCTTCAAACTCCAAAATCGATGCTAATCTTTTTTCAAGAACAAAATCATATAACGACTGGTTAATGTTAGCGTTACTTTTGCATAAAGACGGAAAGGCTCTAAGACCAACTGGCACAAGTCTTTTACTTAAAGAAACAAATTCAGAAGTTTCACTTTCGATAATTGATGGCAATTCAGTTCCAGATAATTCTTTAATTTATGATTTCGAAACTGAAGCCTTGCCCAATACTAAAATAATATCTGCTCTTAAAGAAAATTTCGCATTCGAATACCCATATAAAGAACTTTTAGGAGTTGAATCAAAGGCGTCTGTTTCAAAACTTGCAAATAGTGCAGAAAGCGCTAAATTTGCTTTTTCTGGCAAACCGTCATTTATGAGTAAAACAGGACTTACTGCTGCAGAAAAGGGAACAGCAATGCATAAGGTAATGCAGTTCTTTGATTTTAGCAAGGCGAATGATATCGAAGCTGAACTTTCAAGGCTTTATGAGTGGGAGTTTATAACCGAAAATGAGTTTGAGGTTATTGACAGAGCAAAACTTAAGGCATTTTTTGAAAGTAACCTCTTTAAGAGAATACAAAATTCAAATAATGTTCAAAGAGAAATGCGGTTTTTAACCGAGGTTAAAGCTAAAAAAATTGCTCCTCATTTAGATGAAGAGCAAGGAAATGAAAAAATTATAATTCAGGGCGCAGTTGATATCTGTTTCGAAGAAGAGGATGGTATTGTTATTCTTGATTTTAAAACCGATAGAGTAGCAAGTCTTGAAACTTTAGCCGAAACCTATAGTGAACAGCTAAATATCTATGGCTTTGCCTGTGAAAAAATATTTGAGAAAAATGTAAAGGAAAAGGTTATATATTCATTTAATCTCTCAAATGAAATTAAGGTAAAATAAAAGACGGGTTAACCCCGTCTTTTATAACTTATCTGAAAGTCTTGCTAATTGTTCTAAGGTTAAAGCTTCGCCTCTGATTGTATCGCTCAACTCAAGTTCTGTTAAGGCGTTTCTAAGTGTTTCTTTATCAATGCCTAAAGTGTTTGAAACGGTGTTAACAAGTGTTTTTCTTCTTTGAGCAAAACAGGCTTTAACTAAAGAAAAGAATTTCTTTTCGTCCTTAACTTTGATAGGCGGAGAGGGAAGAATATTAAGCTTTATAACTGCAGAATCAACATTCGGAGAGGGCATAAAGCTTTTTCTCGAAACATCGAAAAGAATTTCCTTTTCAGCGTAATAGCTAACCGCCGCCGTTACAGCACCAGCTTCTCGAGAGCCAACCTCAGCACAAAGTCTGACGGCTGCTTCTTTTTGAACCATAACAGTTATGCTTTTAATAGGTAATTTTTTCTCAAGCAGCATCATAATTATTGGTGAAGTGATATAGTAGGGAAGATTAGCGCAAACAACAACCCTTTCGCAGTCTGAAAAATGCTCCTTAATGATTTTTTCAAGGTCTAATTTCATAGCATCCCCAAATATTACCTCAACATTTTTACAGTCCGCAAGAGTTATCGGTAAAATTTTCTTAAGACGTTCATCAAGCTCAATAGTTACAACCTTTTTAGCAACCTTTGAAAGCTCTGCTGTTAAAACACCAAAACCCGGACCTATTTCTAAAACACCCGTATTTTCATCACAAGAAGCCTCTGCCATTCTTGGACATACCGAGCTATCTATTAAGAAATTCTGTCCTAAGCTCTTTTTGAAGGAAAATCCTGCTTTTTTAAGCAGATTTTCAACAGTTTTTATATCGGATAAGTTCATATTTTGCTCCAAAACTTAATTTTTAATAATTATACATTAAAATTTACACTCTTGCAATAAATTTTAGATGACAAATAGAAAAATATATGTTAAAATATAAAAAACAAATAATTGGATGTGAATTTAATTGGATAACAGATATTTAAATGAGGTTATTAAGGAAATAGAGCCCATTCTTTCAGACAATGGTTTTAAGGCAGGGGAGAATGGTGAATTTTCTAACGATACTAAAAAGTTTTTGGTTAATTTTGATGATGAAAAGCAGATGTATCGTTTGTCAGTTGCCGATATAGATGAAGAAACTTTCGGTGAATTTAAAGAAATCAATGCCTGGCTTTTTGATGATAGTCAGACCGCTAAGGATGCCGAGAGTGTTGGTATTGATTTTGCCGCATCTATTCGAAAAGAATTAGGAGTAACAGTTAAAAGAAGTGCAAATACTAATGGTATACAGCTGCCAACAGCCTCTAAATCGGGTAATATGACCGTTACAGGCTTTGCCAAGAAAATGCTTGATGTTTATCCTTCTATGAAAGAGGAATATAAGTCTCATATTGCTCATTACGGCAACTTCCTTTATATCAATTTCTTTGGTGAATCTTTAATTCCAAATCTTAAAAACACCTTTGAAAACGGCACCAAAAAGCAGATAAAAAA
>JAZPXP010000090.1:0-12771 GCA_045543715.1 Acutalibacteraceae bacterium | reverse complement strand
GCAATTTATCAATAGCATTGAGCTTGATTTCGCCGTCCCTATGCCCCGCCGAGCAATAAAGGAAGCAATGAACTGCAATACAGAGTATAAGAGATATAAGCAAAATGAAAACCATAGCATAACGAAGATTATAGCCTATTTTAACAATTTCAGAAACAACCGAAAACAAATCGTTTTTGGTCATTTTTTCAGCAACATAAAGTTCAATATTATAGCTGGTTCTTATCTCAAAACCATCCTCGAAATAGGTTATTTTATCTGATTTTTCATTAAACTCAACATCAGCTTCATAACTAAACCACTGAGAAAATAACATTTCTTCACTTGCTGAAACGATATAATCTTCCCCACTGTAATTAGAGGCTATAACCTCACCCGTTGCGGTATTGGTAACAACAAAATATACATTCTTATCAGCATAATAACCGTTTAAATCGGTCCCTCTGTGCATCAGAGAGTCCATATAATATATTTCACTTCTAGCCATATCAGTAAGTATTTCTTTTTTAACTGTTTCTTCATTGCTGAAATAAAATTTATAATATCCCATCACAAAAACAAGCCCCGCTGAAACAACAACGCTTAAAACAGTTATGTATGCCAAAATCACTGCCGTTATTTTAGCTATAAGACTATCTCTTAGCTTTAACATTGCTAATCTCCCTTTTCCATTTTATAACCGTGTGCCCAGACAACCTTTAGGTATCTCGGCTCGGCAGGGTTGATTTCGATTTTTTCCCTTAAGTGCCTTATATGAACGGCAACTGTACTCTCGGCTCCATAAGCCTCATCATTCCAGACTTTTCTGTAAATCTCTTTAGGAGATAAAACCGCTCCCGCATTTTTCATTAAAAGCTTTAATATTTCAAATTCTGTAGGTGTGAGATTCACTTCCTCACCATCAACCAAAACCTTTTTCTCGCTATCGTTAAGCTCGATATTTCCGATAACAAAATCGTTTTTTGATTGTGTGTTTCCGCCAAGCTGCATATATCTTCTAAGCTGCGAACGTACTCTCGCTATTACCTCAACAGGATTAAACGGCTTTGTTATATAGTCATCCGCTCCAACATTAAGACCTAAGATTTTATCGGTATCCTCACCCTTTGCAGTTAAAAGAATAACGGGTATATTTGATTTTTCCCTTAATTTCACCATTGCTGAAATACCATCAAGAACAGGCATCATTATATCCATAAGCAAAAGATGAACCTCTTTTTCTTCTATAATATTTAAAGCCTCTTCGCCGTTATAGGCAGATAAGGTTTCATAGCCCTCTGCCTCCAAATAGATTTTAAGGGCTGAAACTATATCCTTTTCATCATCACAAATCAGAATTTTATACATCCTTTAACCCCTGCCTTTATATGAATTATAAAACAAATATTTTTAAGAAAAAAGTTATTAAATTATTAAGATTTCTTTAAGATTGAAAAAGACTGAAATATATGCTAAAATAATTATATACTAATTGTTATGGAGTTGCAATTATGAAACTTGAAGTGTTGCAAAGCTGTCCCCCTATTATAAGGGATTTTCTTACATATAATGAAACTATCAAGGGAAAATCTTCCCGCTCAGTTGAGGGGTATTTTATTGATTTGCAAACCTTTTTCCGCTATCTGTTGATTGTCAGAGGGAAAGCACCAAGCGACAAGGAATTTGAAGAAATAGATATTTCGGCGGTTGATATCGAGCTTATTAAAAGTGTTACTATTTCAGACCTCTATGCCTTTCTTGTTTTCTGCAAGAATGAAAGAGGAAATAACACGGCAACAAGAGCGAGAAAAACCTCAACCCTTAGAATTTTCTTCAAGTATATGTCCTCTCAAACTCATCAGATTGAAAATAACCCCGCTTTAATGCTTGAATCTCCCAAGGTTAAGCAGAGTCTTCCTAAGCATTTAACCCTTGAGGATTCCTTAGAGCTTTTAAACTCGGTTGATGGACCTAATAAACAGAGAGACTATTGCATTTTAACCTTATTTTTAAACTGCGGACTCCGCCTTGCAGAGCTTTGTTCTCTTAATCTGCAGGATATCTCTTCTGACGGCACCATAACCGTTACAGGTAAAGGAAATAAGGAAAGAATGGTTTATCTTAATTCCGCCTGCAAAGCAGCAATTGATGATTACCTTGCTGTCCGCCCAAATGACGGTATTCCGATAACCGAAAGAAACGCTTTATTTATAAGCCGAAATCACAGGAGAATAAGCCCCAAAACCGTTCAGCATATCGTTAAAACCTACCTCGAAAAATCAGGTCTTGGTGATATGGGCTATTCAACCCATAAGCTAAGACACACCGCCGCAACCCTTATGTATCAGCACGGAGATGTTGATATCAGGGTTTTAAAGGATATTTTGGGCCACGCAAACCTTGGCACAACCCAGATTTACACCCACGTTTCAGACAAGCAGATTAAACAAGCGGTTGATTCTAATCCCCTTTCAAATGTTAAGGCAAAAAAATAGAGTTTAGCACTTGAAATAATATGAAATTATGTTAAAATATAGATAGATTTAAAATTTAAGGAGAAATTATAATGAAAAAAGAAGTTTTAGTTGAAATTTCCGCTCGCCATGTACACGTTTCAAAGAAGGACCTTGAAATCCTCTTTGGTGAAGGCTATGAGCTTACCAATAAAAAGGACCTTTCTCAGCCCGGTCAGTTTGCTTGTGAGGAAAAGCTCACCATCGTTGGCCCCAAGGCTTCCTTGAAGGCTTCTATCTTAGGTCCTGTTCGTCCCGATACTCAGGTTGAGCTTTCCTTAACAGATGCTCGTTCTATCGGTGTTACAGCTCCTATCAGAGAGTCGGGCGATATTAAGGGAACCGGTGCTTGCAAGCTCGTAGGACCTAAAGGCGAAGTTGAGATTTGTGAGGGCGTTATCGCTGCTAAGCGTCATATTCATATGACCGTTGCCGATGCTGAGAAATACGGCATTACTGATAAGCAGATTGTTTCTGTTAAAATCCCTACTGCTGACAGAGCCTTAATCTTCGGCGATGTTGTAGCTCGTGTTAGCGATAGCTATGCACTTGCTATGCATATTGATACCGATGAAGCAAACGCAGCTTGCGTTCCCGGAAGCTGCATTGGTGAAATCATTGACTAATAAAGCTGGACTTTATTTACATATTCCCTTTTGCGAAAAAAAGTGTAAATACTGCGATTTTTATTCCTCTTTTGTAACCGAGGAATTATTGGATGAATATTCATCCTCTCTTCTTACTGCAATAAAAAAATGGGGCGGTTCTTTTAACCGCCCCATTGATACTATTTATTTAGGCGGCGGAACTCCCTCTTTAATGAAGCATAGACTTATCTCTATACTTAATACTGTTAATATCGCCTTTAAGGTTTCAAAAAACAGTGAAATCACCCTCGAAGTTAACCCTGAGGGCGATATCAAAAGTGTTTTAGAGTATGCAAAAAAAGCTGAAATCAACCGCCTTTCTATAGGTATGCAAAGCGGTAATGATTATGAACTAAAAGTCCTTGGCAGAAGACATAGCGTTTTGGATACAATAAATGCTGTAAATGAAGCCAGAAGCCTAGGGTTTGATAACATTTCCCTTGATTTAATGTTAGGGCTTCCCAATTCCTCTATAGAAAGTCTTGAAAAGAGCTTGGAGGTTTTATGCAAACTAAACCCCGAGCATATTTCGGCTTATATCTTAAAAATAGAAGAAAATACTGTTTTCTTCAAACAGAAGGACAGTTTAAATCTTCCCGATGATGATATGATAGCCGAGCAATACCTTTTTGTTTGCGATTATCTGAAGAAAAAAGGCTATGAGCATTATGAAATCTCAAATTTCTGCAAAAACGGAATGATGAGCCGCCATAATTTAAAATATTGGCAAGGCGATGAATATTTAGGGTTAGGACCTGCCGCTCATTCCTTTATTGATGGCAAAAGATATTTCTATCCCCGCTCGCTTAAAGATTTTTTAAACGGGAATGAGCCTTTATTTGATGATTTTGGCGGAACAAGGGAAGAATATATAATGCTGAATTTAAGGCTTAAAAAAGGACTTTCCCCTAATGCTTATGCTGAAAAATTCAGTGAAAGCTTAAGCGAAAATTTCTTTTTTAAGTGCGAGAATTTCAAAAAAGCAGGACTTATGGAAAGGGAAGAAAATATCAGCCTTACCGACAAAGGAATGCTTGTTTCAAATGCCATAATAACCGAACTTTTGGAGTGTTTATAATGAAAACATTAAGAATCCACCTTATAAGACATGGTGCAACAGACGCTAATTTTAGAGGTCAGTATATCGGCTCGAAAACCGATTTGCCCTTATCCCCTGAGGGACTTAACGAGCTAAGGCTCTTAAAGGATAATATGGAATATCCCGAGGTTGAAAGGGTATATTCAAGCCCGATGCTTCGTTGCAGACAAACAGGTGCCGTTCTTTATCCCGATAAGGAAATCATAAAGGTTGAAAACCTTAAGGAATATGATTTTGGTGCTTTTGAGGGCAAAACTGCAGCAGAGCTTGAGGGTAACCCCTTGTTTTTAGACTGGGTTGCTGGTAAAATTCCCGCTCCAGAGGGTGAGGATAACTCTGATTTCGTTAAAAGACTTTGCATAGGTCTTAATCAGATTGTTATGGATATGCTGAGTAATGATGTAAAAAGCTCGGCAGTTATTATGCACGGTGGGGCTATTATGATGCTCCTTGGTGCTACAGCGGTTCCCCGACATAAGCCTGTTGAATGGACTGCTGATAACGGCAGAGGCTATTCACTTCTTATCACCCCATCCCTTTACCACAAAAGCGGAATAGTTGAAGTATTTGATATAGTATAAAAAAAGCCAAGTCGAAAGACTTGGCTTTTTTTATTGCGAAAGAGTAACTAAAAGTATTATAAACCGAGGTGAAAAAGACTAAAAGTATTATACCTAAAATCTGCTACCGATATAGTACATACCATAAATAAGAACAAAGTTTTCAATCAATCCCAACACAGACAAAAGGATTCCCACCCATGCTTGTTCACATTTAATTCTTCTCACACCATGCACGATTCCGAGCAAAGCAAAAGCCGGACTAATAAACAAAGGTAAAAATGAACAAACAAGTATCCACTGCGGAATCGTATCATAGTTTAACAATCCCATACCTATTCCAAAAAACCATATCCATGACCATAATACGGTAAATACTATCATAGGAACCGGAGATACAGCGGCTATAACTCCTGACATTATCAGTTTGTTTTTCATTTCGCATTCTCCTTTGCGGTGTTGATGGAGGAGATGAGAATTCTTCGAATTGACCCGCAATCGTGTAAAATACTTTTTGCATAATCAATTGATATAATATCTGCTTTTTGTGCTATTTCGATCCAGTATTCTGTTTCGTAACATTCTTTTAATGCAATCTGTAACTTAGCGATAAAATCAGGACGGCTATGTGCATATTTTGCCTCACGAATATTTGCCCCAATACTTGTTCCACTTCGTTCGAGTTGATTGGATAGAGAATAATGCCCTTTAATGCTATCAGTTAGTTTTAATATTTGAACTGCAAATTCTGTTGACATATCTGCGAGTTTGTTTTCAGCCACCAAAATCACCCCTTTGGTGTCAATTATATCATAAAACGTCATAACTTTCAATGAAATCGCGCAAAGCGTTATGAAATCCGAGCAACGCTCGGATGAAATCTGCATAGCAGATGAAATTAAATCCACCCATCCGCCGCCGAGGCGGATTTCGTCCCCGAAGGGGATTTCATCATTAAAGATGATTTCACCCACCCGACAGGGTGGATTTAGTTGAAAAGAGCCCACACTTGTCTACGACAAATGTGGGCTCTTTTCTGGAGCAGGTGATGGGAATCGAACCCACGTAACCAGCTTGGAAGGCTGGAATTCTACCATTGAACTACACCTGCATTTGAACAAGAAATATAATATCACAAAAGGCTTAAAGAGTCAAGTGTTTTATTGAAAAAAATTAAAAAAAGGGGAGCATTTTTGCTCCCCATCAAAATTTAAATTACTGAAGCTCAACAGTTGCGCCAACCTCTGCGAGTTTAGCCTTGATGTCTTCAGCGTCTTCCTTAGAAGCAGCCTCTTTTAAGGTCTTGGGAGCACCATCTACGAGAGCCTTAGCTTCAGCAAGGCCGAGACCGGTAACTTCACGAACAACCTTAATAACCTTAATCTTTTCAGCGCCAACTTCTTTAAGAACAACGTCAAACTCAGTCTTCTCCTCAGCTGCTGCTGCGCCGCCTGCTGCGGGAGCTGCTACTGCTACTGCAGCTGCTGCAGATACGCCGAATTCCTCCTCAACTGCTTTAACGAGCTCAGAAAGCTCAAGAACGGTAAGAGTTTTAAGCTCTTCAATCATAGCTGTAATTTTTTCAGATGCCATTTTATTTTCCTCCATAATATGTTTTTTAAAAATTTAATAATTATTCAGCAGAACCGTCTTTATCAACGATAGCCTGAACTGCACGGGCGAATGCCGCGATAGGTGCCTGGAAGGCATTGCAAACTGTTGCAAGGAGAACCTCCTTGGAAGGCAGTTTAGCAAGAGAATCGATAGTTGCAACATCAACAACCTTTCCATCAAGGAAACCGGACTTGATTTTGAAATTATCGTGGCCCTCAGCGAACTTGCTGAGAATTCTTGCTGCTGCGGTATAGTCCTCATTAGAAAGGGCGATAGCAGTAGTTCCTTCAAGAACAGACTTCATCTCTTCAACAGAAGTGCCGTCAATAGCACGACCGAGGATGGTGTTCTTAACTACGAAATAATCAACTCCGTTTTCACGCAACTCCTTACGGAGAGCAGTATCATCAGCAACGTTGATACCTTTATAGTCAACGATAATACCTGTAACTGCTGCGGAAATCTTTTCGGATAAAGCTGCAACCTGCTGCTGCTTTTTCTCTAAAACTGATGCGTTTGGCAAAGTATTTCACCTCCGAGAAAACAATAATGCCTATCCAAACGAGGATAGGCATAAATAAACATAAAAACATACAGTTCATTCAGCGCATAACCTCGGTAGGCGATAAACTTACGGTCTTTGACCACCTACTGTCTTTGGATTGCAACGTATGAATTATACATTATATAAATGCTTTTGTCAAGCACTTTTTTGAAATTTTTAAAAAATACTGTATTTAACAACTAAAGCCGCAAATACAATGGAAACCATTGAAAGAAGCTTGATAAGGATGTTAATAGCGGGTCCTGAAGTATCTTTGAATGGGTCGCCAACGGTATCGCCAACAACTGCACCCTTGTGCTGTTCGCTGCCCTTGCCACCGTGAACGCCGCTTTCGATATACTTCTTAGCGTTATCCCAAGCACCGCCCGAGTTGGACATAAAGATTGCCATTAAGAAGCCGCTTGCAGTTGCACCAGCGAGCATACCAACAACACCGTGGTATCCGAGGATAAGACCTGTTGCAACAGGAACTACAATAGCAACAACTGTCGGCAAAATCATTTCTCTAAGGCTTGCCTTTGTGCAAAGGTCAACACAGGAAGCATAGTCAGCCTCTGACTTGCCTTCCATAAGACCCTTGATTTCCTTGAACTGACGGCGAACCTCAATAACAACCGACTGAGCTGCTTTACCAACAGACTCCATAGTGAGAGCTGCGAAAACAAAGGGTAAGCAAGCACCGATAAACAAACCAACTAAAACGGTGGGATTTGTGAGGTTAAAGTTGATATCAATATCTTTTCCTGCAACCTCTTGTACCTTATTAACATAAGATGCCATAAGTGCTAAAGCGGTAAGCGCTGCAGAGCCAATCGCAAAGCCTTTACCTGTTGCGGCAGTTGTGTTTCCGAGAGCATCAAGTGCATCTGTACGCTGTCTAACCTCAGGCTCAAGACCTGCCATCTCAGCAATACCGCCTGCGTTATCAGCAACAGGACCGTAAGCATCGGTTGCAAGGGTTATACCAAGTGTTGAAAGCATACCAACAGCCGAAAGAGCGATTCCGTAAAGACCTAAGTTTGCATCACTCGCTCCGCCTGAAGCAAAGTATGCAACAAGAATACAAATAGCAACTATAATAACAGGGAGTGCGGTCGAAAGCATTCCAAGACCTAATCCGCCGATGATAATGGTTGCGGAGCCTGTTTCAGACTTTGCAGCCAAATGCTTTGTGGGTTTATAGGTATCAGAGGTGAAATATTCAGTAGATTGACCGATTAAAACACCTGATAAAAGACCTGCAAGAATTGCAAAGTAAAGTCCGATAGAGTTTTTGCCGTCAAGACAGAACCAAACGATCGGGAATGCAACAACTGCAATAATAATTGCACTGAAGTTTGTGCCACGGCTTAAAGAACGGAGTAAATCCTTTTGTGAAGCATTTTCCCTTGTTTTAACAAGGAATGTTCCAAGAATAGAGCAAATAATACCAATAGCCGCTAAAAGCATAGGAACTGCCATAGCGAAAAAATCATTTATATGAGTTCTTGATGAAAATGCCGCAACACCTAAAGCCGAAGCTGAAATTATTGAGCCAACATAGGATTCATAAAGGTCTGCACCCATACCTGCAACATCGCCTACATTGTCGCCAACGTTATCTGCAATAACTGCGGGGTTACGTGGGTCATCCTCAGGGATTCCTGCCTCAACCTTACCAACAAGGTCTGCACCGACATCGGCAGCCTTTGTGAAGATACCGCCGCCAACACGGGCAAACAAAGCCATAGAAGAAGCACCCATACCAAAGGTTAGCATTGCACTTGAAACCTCTGCAGGACCGAGACCGAAAACATTCTTGAGTAAGAAGAACCAGATGGAAATATCAAGAAGACCGAGACCAACAACGGTGAAGCCCATAACAGAGCCGGCAGAGAATGCAACTCGAAGACCTCTGTTCAATCCTTCACGGCAAGCATTAGCCGTTCTTGAGTTGGAAGCAGTTGCTATCTTCATTCCGATAAAGCCAGATAAAGCGGAGAAGAAACCGCCTGTTATAAAAGCAAATGGAACGAAATAGGTTAGCAAACCGAAGAATGCCATGGCGAGAAGTATAACAAACATTGCAGCAAAGAATACTAATACTACTGTATACTGTCTCTTAAGATATGCGTTTGCGCCTGCTCTGATTGAAGAAGCTATTTTCTTCATTTTGTCAGTTCCCTCAGAGAAAGAAAGAACCTTTTTCGCAGTAAATACTGCGAAAAGAAGTGCTAAAACAGCACCTAGAAATGTGAGCAATACAATATAATTGGTCATTGACCACAGCTCCTTTTTACAAAATAGTAAATTGTTCTAAAAATTAGTATTATATATTATATACACTTGTTATTTTTTTGTCAATAGGAAACAAAAAATTTATGTTTTATTAACAAATAGCAATAAATTACGATTTATAATATGTATATAATAACAACAAAGGATATTGATATATGAATTTTAGATACAAACTTATGCAATTTATGAGCGGAAGATACGGAACGGATGAGTTAAGCTTTGGTTTGCTTGCTCTTGCGGTTATTCTTTCGGTAATAAATATATTCTTAAAAGTTTTTCGTGTTTATTATATATGGAATATACTTCAAATATTAGTATATACCTTAATATTTTATGCTTTTTTCAGAGCCTTATCCCGAAATATAGAAGCAAGAAGAAGGGAAAACCGTTACTTTAAGCAAAAAACGGATAAAATAAAAAGTAGAATAGAAACCTATAACCAGAGAAAAGCTGATAAGTTTCACATATATAAAAAGTGTCCTGCTTGTAAGGCTGTTTTAAGGCTCCCTCATAGAATCGGAACGCATAAAACAGTTTGCCCGAGGTGTTCAAAGGAATTTACAGTTAAAGTGAAAAAATAAAAATTAGGTATTGACAAATTAAGGCGACTTGGATATAATATACAAGTCGCTTAAATTTGGCTGTGTAGCTCAGTTGGCTAGAGCATGCGGTTCATACCCGCAGTGTCATTGGTTCGAATCCTATCACAGCCACCATTTAAGGCCCGGTGGTCAAGAGGCCTAAGACACCGCCCTTTCACGGCGGTAACACGGGTTCGAATCCCGTCCGGGTCACCAAAAATCCCGATTGCGTAAGCAGTCGGGATTTTTACTTTCGACTAAAAATTTTTAATTTCAGACAGTTTTTTTATTTTTATAAAATAATCCTTTACTTTTTTGAAAAGATATGATAAAATACCAAAGGTTAGTGTGTGTTAGTATGCACTAATGATTACCGTTTACTAAGCTTTGGGTGTCTGCCCAATGGGAACACCAACGACCTAAGGCTTGGTTTGCGGATAAAATTTAAAGAGGTGAAACAGGAAATGACAAAGGAAACCAAACAGCAGATTATGGTTGAGTACGCAACTCACGAGGGTGATACAGGTTCACCTGAGGTACAGATTGCAGTTCTTACCAACAGAATCAACGAGCTTAACGCTCACCTTAAGGAACATCCGAAGGATAAGCATTCTTATCGTGGACTTCTTAAAATGGTTGGTCACAGAAGAAACCTTTTAGCATATTTGCAGAAGGTTGACATTGAGAGATACCGTTCTCTTATCAAACGTCTCGGTATCCGTAAGTAATTTATGCAGTTGGGCAGACCGTGTGTATATTCGGTCTGCCTTATTGTAAATTAAAGGCTATAAGAGATTTTTGCGGTTAGCGATAAATCGGGCATCTTGAAATCAAGGTTTCGGATTTATTGCTAAACAAAAGTCTCTTTAGAAAATAGTAATGTAAAATTAAAAAAGGAGATTTAAAATGTTCGAAAACTACAAAGTTTATGAAACCGAACTTGCAGGCAGACCGCTTAAACTCGAAACAGGTATGATGGCTCAGCTTGCAAATGCCGCAGTTATGGCAACCTATGGCGAAACCAAGGTTCTTTGTACCGTTACTGCTTCGGCAAAGCCCCGTGAGGGTGTTGACTTCTTCCCCCTTTCTGTTGATTATGAGGAGAAGATGTATTCCGTTGGCCGTATCCCCGGTTCTTTCACTAGAAGAGAGGGAAAGGCTTCGGATAAAGCTGTTTTGGCTTCCCGTTGTATTGACCGTCCTATTCGTCCCTTATTCCCCAAGGATATGAGAAACGATTGCTCGGTTGTTGCAACTGTTATGTCGGTTGACCCTGACTGTTCACCTGAGGTTGCCGCTGCTATCGGTGTATCCTGCGCTATCGCTATTTCCGATATCCCCTGGGCAGGACCTATTTCAAGCGTTAGCGTTGGTCTTGTTGACGGGGAAATCGTTATTAACCCCACTTTAGAGCAGAGAGCTGTTTCTGACCTTAACTTAACCGTTTCTTCAACCGAAGATTTGGTTGCTATGATTGAGGCAGGCGGTAATGAAATTCCTGATGACTTAATGTTTGACTGCATTATGGCTGGCCACGAGGTTAATAAGGAAGTTGTTAAGTTTATTAACGGTATTGTTGCTGAAATTGGCAAGCCGAAGTTTGAATTCCAGTCCAACGACCCCGACCCCGTTATCTTCAAAGAGATGGAAGATTTCTGCATCGAGGATGTTAAAAAGGCTCTTGATACTGATGACAAGCTTGTTCGTGATGCTGCATTACTTCCTATCAGCAACGCTTTACACGAGAAATATGATGCTCAGTTTGAAGGTCAGGAAGGCAAAATCGATGAGATTTTATATCTCATTCAAAAGCATGTTGTTAGAAACTGGCTCAAGGACGAGAAAAAGCGTGTTGACGGACGTGGTATTGATGAAATCCGTCCTTTAAACGCTCAGGTTGACCTCCTCCCCAGAGTTCACGGCTCGGGTATGTTCACCCGCGGGCAGACTCAGGTGCTTTCAATTGCAACCTTAGCTCCCGTAAGTGAAGCTCAGAAGCTTGACGGTCTTGATGAGGAAACCACAAAGAGATATATCCATCACTATAATTTCCCATCTTATTCTGTTGGTGAAACCAAGCCCTCACGTGGCCCCGGAAGACGTGAAATCGGACACGGTGCATTAGCTGAAAAGGCCCTTGTTCCCGTTATCCCGAGCGTTGAGGATTTCCCCTATGCAATAAGAGTTGTATCCGAAGTTTTATCTTCAAACGGCTCTACTTCACAGGGTTCAATCTGCGGTTCAACCTTAGCACTTATGGCTGCCGGTGTTCCGCTTAAGGCTCCTGTTGCAGGTATTTCTTGCGGACTTATCACAGGTGATGAAGGCGTTTACGGCGACTTTATGACCATGGTTGATATTCAGGGTCTTGAAGATTTCTATGGCGATATGGACTTTAAGGTTGCAGGTACCCATAACGGTATTACTGCAATTCAGATGGACTTAAAGGTTCACGGTCTTACCCCTGCAATTATTAAAGAAGCATTTGCTAAAACACATAAGGCAAGACTTCACATTCTTGATGAAGTTATGCTTAAATGTATTCCCGAGCCGAGAGCTGAGCTTTCAAAGTATGCTCCCAAGATGCTTACAACCCTTATCAACCCTGACAAAATCGGTGATGTTATCGGAAAACAGGGTAAGGTTATTCAGTCTATTCAGGAGCAGTGCGAATGTACCATCAACATTGAGGAAGACGGACATGTTTATGTTGCAGGTCTTGATATTGATAAGGCTCGCCAGGCTATTGAAATTGTTAACCTTATTGCAAACGACCCCGAAATCGGTGCGATTTACAACGGCAAGGTTACAAGACTTATGACATTCGGTGCATTTGTTGAGATTGCTCCCGGAAAAGAAGGTCTTGTTCATATCTCCAAGCTTGATGTAAAGAGAGTTGAAAAGGTTGAGGATGTTGTTAATGTTGGCGACCAGGT
>JAZPXP010000089.1:0-3113 GCA_045543715.1 Acutalibacteraceae bacterium | reverse complement strand
TCGATTACTTTGATTTCTCATAAGAATCTTAGGGTCCTTATTTCTTCGTTGTTTAATTTTCAAGGTCCGTTTTCTTGCGCTCTCTCTCAAGGGCGCCCGATTATATTACCACATTAAAACCCCTTTGTCAACACTTTTTTTCAACTTTTTTAAAAGTTTTTTTCATATTTTTTTACGCCACAAGATATAGCGTTTTTGCGGTCATTTCAACCACATTTTATATAAGAGTATTCCCATATTATATATGTATATACATATAAATAAGGGACCCTTTCGAGTCCCTTCAAAATTATTTTGCTTTTGTTTCGCAATAAAGACAGCGATAAACACGCTTTTCTTTATCGGCAAGCTTGAAAATCTGGGGCAGTTCCTGCTCAGTTGCCGAAATGCAACGGGGATTCTTACAAATCAATACATTTGTAAGCTTCTCAGGAAGCTCGATAGTTTTCTTTTCAACTATCTTATCATCTTTAATTATATTAACCGTAACATCGGGGTCAACAAAGCCTAAAATATCGGTATCGATTTCGATATCGGCATCAATTTTAATGATATCCTTTTTGCTCATCTTTCTGCTTGGAACATTCTTTATAAGAGCCACGGGGCACTCAAGGCTATCCAACCCTAAAAGCTTATAAATCTTCATTCCTTTTCCCGCAGTTATGTGGTCAATTACAATACCGTTTTTAATAGAATCTATATTCATTATTCTACCTCCAGAAGCATAAGGATAAGTGCCATTCTCATAAACTTGCCGTTGAGCACCTGTTTGAAATAGCAGGCTCTGGGGTCGTTATCAATAGCAACGCTGATTTCGTTAACTCTTGGAAGCGGATGAAGAATAGAAAGGTCTTGCCTTGCATTCTCCAATTTTTCAGGGGTTAGAATATAGCTATCCTTGAGTCTTAAATAATCTTCCTCGTTGAAAAATCTCTCACGCTGAACACGAGTCATATATAATATGTCAAGCTCGGGCATAACCGCCTCTAAATCGGTGGTCTCGCAGAACTCTATTCCACTCTTCTTAAGAGACTCCTTAACATAATCAGGAAGTCTTAATTCCAAAGGAGAAATAAGCACAAACTTAATACCCTTATATCTGCGAAGTGCCGCAATTAAGGAATGAACGGTTCTGCCAAACTTTAGGTCGCCGCAAAGACCAACCGTTAGGTTATCAAATCTTCCCTTTTCACGATGAATTGTTAATAAATCGGCTAAGGTTTGGGTTGGGTGGTTATGGCCGCCATCCCCCGCATTGATAACCGGAACAGAAGCATTCATTGATGCCACCAAGGGAGCACCCTCCTTAGGATGACGCATAGCGATAATATCGGCATAGCAGCTAACTGTTTTTGCCGTATCGGCAACACTTTCACCCTTAGCTGAAGATGAGCTTTGCGCCTCCGAAAAACCGAGAACATTTCCGCCGAGTTCATACATAGCCGCCTCAAAGCTGAGTCTTGTTCTGGTTGAGGGCTCGAAAAACAGGGTTGCGAGCTTCTTGCCATCGCACTTATGGGCATATTTTTCGGGATTTGCGATAATATCCTCGGCTTTAGCAATAAGACCCTCGAGTTCCTCTAGCGAAAGCTCTAAAATATCAATAAGACTTCTCATAAATTCAATTCCTTTTATTTAATTAAAATAATTCCGAATTACGCATTTATTTATGCTTTTGCACCGTTAACTTCCAAGTATTTCTTTATACGCTCAACATTTTCTTTGTTTTTCTCGTCTTCCTCGAGATACTCAATAATATCATAAACATCAACAACCGAATAAACGGGGAAACCGAACTCCTCGCCAACCTCAGCCATTGCACTCTTTTCGGTTTTACCCTTTTCCTTGCGGTCAACCATAACAAAGGTTGCAGCAACCTTGGTACCCTTTAAAGAGGAAAGGATTTGCATACTCTCTCTGATAGCGGTACCCGCAGTTATAACATCCTCAACTATAACTATTTCTTCCGTTTCCTGAGGCTTATAGCCAACAAAAACTCCGCCTTCACCGTGGTCCTTTTCTTCCTTGCGGTTGAAAAAGAAAGGAACATCGAGTCCCTCTTTTGAAAGAGCAACCGCAACCGATACTGCTATCGGTATACCCTTATAAGCGGGTCCATAAAGCACGGTTTTTTTATTTCCAACCTTTTCAAAGTAAGCCTTTGCATAAAACTCGCCAAGCTTGCTTATCTGGTCGCCTGTTTTAATATCGCCAGCATTTATGAAATAGGGGATTTTTCTGCCTGATTTAGCGGTGAAATCACCAAATTTTAAAACGCCAGCACCTTCTAAAAACTGAATAAATTCTCTTTTATAGCTTTCCATTTTAATTCTCCTTTATAAAGCAGTTAAAATTATAACAATTATCAAAACAACGATAGAAACAGTACTTAATATTAACCCTGCGGTTTTCTTTTTGAGCTTGCAACCTTTACAATGTGAAACAATTCCAAAAATAAAAGATAAAACTCCAAAAATCATTATGTACACAGCCATTGCTATTGTGGCGGCTTTGGGCATATCTGGTTCAGAAATAGTTGCAAGCATTGGGAGTGAATATACACAAGAAATTATACCTAAAACCAAACTTGCGATTGCAAAACCTCTGCCCTTTTTCTTTATAGGATAGCCGCAATTTGGACAAGCCTTAGCCATATCGGAAACCTGTTTACCGCATTCCTTGCAATTAATAAAAGCCATGGTAATTCTCCTTTATAAGCCTTCTCCAGCGGAGAAGGTGGATTTGACTAGAAAAATTCAACCCTTATGGATAAACTCGATTTATCCAATAAACTCTGCACAGCATCTTTCATACGCTGCAACGGGGTCCTCTGCGGCAGTTATTGGACGGCCTACAACTATATAATCGCTTCCGATTTTCTTGGCCTCAGCAGGAGTCATAACTCTCTTCTGGTCGCCGATATCACCATCAGCAAAACGAACACCGGGGGTAACTGTTAAGAACTTATCGCTACAGGTTTTATGCACCTTCTCGGCCTCAAGCGGTGAGCAAACAACACCGTCAAGCCCTGCCTTCTCGGCATTCTGAGCATAATGCATAACAACCTTATCAATAGGCTCTTTAATGAGCAAATCGTTTTCCATTCTTTCCTG
>JAZPXP010000088.1:0-2341 GCA_045543715.1 Acutalibacteraceae bacterium | reverse complement strand
CCATTTAATCTTAGTAGCACTGAAATAAGCATCAATACGAAGTCCGGTAGTTTTGCTTATGTAATCCTCAAGACCTTGTTTTTTAAGCTCTTCGCAGAGAGGTGCGGTGCGTTTGCATTGCCAGACTATTGCGTTATAAATGGGTTTTCCTGTTGTTTTATCCCAAACAATTGCTGTTTCTCTCTGGTTTGTTATTCCAACTGCCGCAATCTCAGTAGGCTCTGCACCGATTTTGGCAATCGCTTCGGTAAGAGCTGAATACTGTGCTGAATAGATTTCAAGAGGGTCGTGCTCAACATATCCTTCTTTTGGATAAATCTGGGTAAACTCGTGCTGACTAACCGAAACGGCAGTTCCGTTTTTATCGAAAAGAATAGCTCTGGCACTTGTTGTGCCCTCGTCTAAGGCTAAAATATATTTTTTCATAGGCCACAAATAATTCTCGGCACTCTCGGTGATATGCCGCAGACAATCTCATAGTTTATGGTTTCACAAAGGCAGGCAAGCTCGGTACAGGATAAGTCTTTACCGAAGAGGATGACCTCATCACCCATTTTAACATTGTCGATGTTTGTTACATCAACTGTCATCTGGTCCATACAAACTCTGCCTAAAATCTTTGCCTTCTGTCCGTTTATCAAAACGTAAGCCTTGTTGGATAAAAGCCTTGGATAACCGTCTGCATAGCCAGCAGTAACAGTTGCTACAGTCATATTGTTTTGGGCTTTAAAGGTTCTGCCATAGCTTACGGTATCGCCTTTTCTGATTTCCTTAACCGCCGAAACCACAGATTTCAAGGTCATAACGGGAATAAAATCTTCCTTTAAATCTAAATCGGAAGAGGGGGTAAGTCCATAGAGAATAATACCCGGGCGGCATATATCAAGCTGCTTTTCACTGTCAAACAGTGTTCCTGCAGAGTTGCAGCAATGACGAAACTTAGCTTTAAGACCGCTCTTTTCGAATTTCTCAACCGCTGAAACAAAGCGGAAGTACTGTTCATCAGTAAAACCGTCCTCAGTTTTTTGGGTTCTGTCAGCAACAGAAAAATGAGTGAAAATCCCCTCGAAAATAAGGTTTGAAAGCTTGGCAGAGTTTATAGCGTCTGCAATACCGTTAAGGCTATTATCTCTGCAATCAAAGCCTAAACGGGACATTCCGGTATCAAGCTTTATATGGATATTTATTTTTATGTTTTCCTCAACTGCTTTTTCGGATAAAGCCAATGCATATTCTTTAGAATAAACGCACTGCGAAATATCATTTTCTGAAAGAAGTTTCACAGCATCAATAGGTGTGTACCCTAAAATAAGTATAGGCTTTTTAATGCCGATTTCACGAAGCTGAACGGCTTCGTCAATATTTGAAACGGCAAAGCTATCGGTGCCTGCCTTTTCGAGAGCGGGTGCGATATCCGAAACCGAATGCCCGTAAGCGTTGGCTTTAACAACTGCCATAATTTTGGAATTTTTCGCTTTTTCTTTTATGATATTAAAGTTATGTATCAAAGCGGAAAGGTCTATTTCCGCCCAAGTTCTATGAAAAAAATCCACCTATATCAACCCTTCCTTAATTTTTTGCTTAATGAGCAAGCTAAGGGAATAAATATAATGCTGAGAATACCCCAGAAAAATGAATATAAAAGGCAAATCTGTCCTGCAATATTAAAGGGCATTTTGCTGTAATCCCAAACGTTTTTCTTTAAAATAATATTGAAAACAATTCCGAAAATAAACTCTATGGCGGTTATAAAACCGCTTCCAATAACTGCTTTTAAAAAGAGTGAGGTGTTTTGCAGTTTTTCGCCGATTTTGGCAAAAAATGAAAAGCAAAAGCCGCCCGCTGTCAGCATAGACCAATGGGTATGTCCCCGCCAGAGAATTTCTATAAGTCCGTAACCCAAAGCTCCTATTGAAAAAATAATCATAGAGTTTTTAGTTTCCATAATAATCACCCAAGATTATTATGAGAAAACTTAAAGCTTTTAAACATTAAAACGGAATAAAACAATATCCCCGTCATTCATAACATATTCTTTGCCTTCGCTTCGAACAAGGCCTTTTTCTTTGGCAGTAACCATATTGCCGCCGCAGTTCATAAAGTCATCATAGGCAATAACCTCAGCCCTGATGAAACCACGCTCAAAATCAGAGTGGATTTTACCTGCCGCCTGAGGAGCCTTGATGCCCTTAGTGATGGTCCAGGCTCTGACTTCGGGTTTTCCTGCGGTAAGATAAGAAATAAGACCTAAAAGGGAATAGCATTTTTGAATCATTCTGTCAAGTCCTGAACGCTCAAGACCAAGTTCCTCAAGGAACATAGCCTTTTCATCATCTTCAAG
>JAZPXP010000087.1:0-18520 GCA_045543715.1 Acutalibacteraceae bacterium | reverse complement strand
TGGGCGAAAATTTGGTTTGAGGTGAGAGCTTGTCGGTTTGTGTTTTCTGAAAAAACTATAACAACATATTTAGGGTTTTCTAAGGGGAAGAAACCGCAAAACCAACCCTGACAAATCTCAATTCCGTTTATATATTTGCCTGTTTGGGCGGTTGCTGTTTTTCCTGCAGCCGAAACTGTTTTAGGAAGAGCTGTTATACCCGTTCCTTCAAGTAATACGGCACCCAAATATTCCTTTAAAATGTCGGCAGTTTCCTTTTTCATAACCTGAGTTTTACTGCCTTTTTGGTATTCGGTGAATTTGCCATCCTTTAGAGTTCCCTCGATAACTGATGGGACATAGTAACCACCGCCGTTTGCTATAGCTGAATAAAGGGTTAGCATCGAAACGGGGGAAAGTAGTAGTTCTCCTTGACCAATGCTAAAGTTTGCAAGCTGCGCTAAATTCTTGAGTTTTTCTTTTTGGGGAAGATTTCCATTTGCAGTTTTTATATTATCGCATATTTCTAGAGACTTCCCAAATCTCAGGGAAGAGGCCGTATCATAAATTTTTTCGCTTCCTATCTGAAAGGCAAAATTATAAAAGAATGTGTTGCAGGAATGCGCTATTGCTGAGCGGAGATTCATATTGCCATGTCCATTTAAATCGTGGCAACGGAAAAATCTATCGATAATTTCAAATGAGCCTGTGCAGTTATAAATAAAATTATTTTTATTGCTTTCAATTCCCGCAATTGCAACACAAGGCTTAAAAGCCGAGCCGACATTATAGGCATTAATCGCTCTGTTTAAAAGGGGAGAATCGGCACTTTCGAGGCATTTCTCGAGGTTTTGCATATTAAAATCAGGTCGGCTAACACTAGCTCTTATTTTACCGCTTTTGGCCTCGGCGATAACAACCGCGCCTGTTTCAATAGCGCTTGCCGCTTCTTCGGCTATAGTCTGGATATTTATATCTATGGTTGAAACAACTCCGCCTGCCTCTATAGAGGTATTATTAACAAGCTGCGGCGTAGCCCCTTCTAGAATTTGTCCCTTGGCGTTGCAATCATAAGAAATATAGATTTCCTCATCGCTAGAGAGAATATTATCATAAGCCCACTGAATACCTGAAACACCCCTAAAGTCCATATCAGTATAGCCTATAAGATGAATGGCAGGGATATAATCGGATTGTTCGTAAGCATAGGTGCAAACAATTCCATCGCACTCAAGCCATTCATCTATCTCGCATAAAACAGGTTTGTTGTTTCTGAGTAATGATAAAACATTTTGAAGCTCTTCGCCCTCTAGAACAGAAGAAATTGCGGTAACAGCCCTAGGTGTTGGGGAAACGGCGGCTATAATTTTTCTTGTTGAATTGGTAATCGGCACCATATTGCAGTCGTAAATAGTGCCTCTTTGTTTTGAAATGGTAAGTCTTAAAGAGTTACCTTGATAACCTGTTTTCGAATAATCGGCTGTTGCGGTTACACCAACCCTTAAAACCGAAACAAAAAAGAGAAGCAAAATTAGAAAAAAACAAACAGCGCTTCTTTTGGAAAATATCCGCCAAAATATAATATTATCCATAAATAAAACCCCTTTCGTAAATAAGTTTTAACCGAAAGGGATTTTTTAAACATTATTCTGATTTCATTCGAAGTAAAGAACCTTTTTTAACAGGGCGCTCAAAGGGGATTTTAACCGTCATCATAGGATGAGGTGCAGACTCTATAGGGTTTGAGTTGCCATCGAAAAGCTCATTTGCAACAACCTTAAAGGGTGAAGCCTTAGGCTCTAAACAGTCAAACTCTTGTCCTCTTAAAAATTTGTTTTTAAGGGTTGCGATAATCATTCCGTCATCATAACCATCAACAATTGCGGCAACCGAATAATCTCTTACATATCCTGCATTCTCATAGGTCTGAGAATTTTTTGGGAAATCGAGATAGAAGCCTGTTGAATAGTTTCTATGGCTAATTTTATTAAGCTCCTCGCTAACCCATAATGGACATTGCCAATTTTGAGGATTGGTTTTAAGGCTATCAAGAGCACCTCTGTAAGCGTTTGTAACAACCGCAACATAGTAGTGGGATTTTGCTCTGCCTTCAAGCTTAATACTGTCAACCCCCGCAGCTATCATTTTATCGAGATGCTCTGCCATACACATATCGTTGGCGTTGAGGATATAAGTGCCCTTGTCAGTTTCAGTTATATCGAAATATTGACCGGGTCTTTTTTCTTCCATAAGGGAATAGCTCCAACGGCAAGACTGAGCACAGTCGCCCCTGTTAGCATCTCTTCCTGTCATATAGCTCGAAAGCAGACATCTGGAAGAATAAGAAACGCACATAGCACCGTGTGCAAAGGCTTCTATTTCGAGCTCTTTAGGGGTTTTAACCCTAATTTCTGCTATTTCTTGGAGGGATAATTCTCTTGCTAAAACAACCCTCTTAGCTCCCAAATCATAAAAGGCACGGGCGGTTTCATAATTGCAGATGCCTGACTGAACAGAAATATGCAAATCACAGCTTGGAGCATATTTCTGCACCTGTCTCATAGTGCCTAAATCTGCTGAAATTATAGCATCCGCACCGAACTCCTCAAGCATTTCGAGAAATGCGGGAAGTCGGGGCATTTCAGCGTTATGAGGAATAGTATTACAAGCGATATGCACCTTAACACCGTTATTATGGGCATATTCAATACCTTTTTTTAAATCCTCTTCGCCAAAGTTGGAGGCGGCAGCTCGCATACCAAACTCCTCGCCTGCGAGATAAACGGCATCAGCACCGTAATCAACGGCAGCTTTAAGCCTCGTTAAATCACCTGCAGGGCTCAAAAGCTCGGGCAGTTTTATAATATCAGTTGAAGTATTCATAAATCCATTGTTTTCCTTGCTTGAGTTTTGCTATGGTTGCGTTTTGCTCTGCCATAGTTTTATGGAAATAAAAATTACCGGAACTATCGGTTACAAAATAATAATAATCGGAAGTTTTGGGATATAATGCCGCATTTATAGCATCAGTTCCAGGCGAGCAAACAGGTCCTGGAGGAAGTCCCTTAATGGCAGAAAAATCATCATCGGCTTGGGTATTATATCTTCCGTCATCGTGTTTGAAACTATCTCCGTAAAATAAAGTAGGCGATGAGCCTAATGTTCCGCCTGTTTCTGCGGAATTCAGTCTATTATAAAATACGCTGGCAACACCCTTCATATTGTCTTGAAGGCGTTCTTTTGCTTCATCGGTTTTAGCATCAATACCTGCCTCTAATTGTATGATAGATGCCATAGTTAGAACTTCGTTCATTGAATATCCCAATTTATCGGCACGTTCAAACATTTTATCAGTTATTTTTGTTTGCGACTGATTAAGCATACGTTCAATGGCTAATTTGGCACAAGCCTTGCCATCATCATAAGAATAAAAACTATAAGTATCGGGGAATAAATAACCCTCTAAGGTGTGATAAGTTTTAATATCATCAGCACATTGTAAAAGTTTTGAATCTCTCTCAACCTCATCAAGAGCTTCTAAAAATTCGGACCTTGTGCAAACACCGGCTTTTTCTAAAATAGTTGTGATTCCGGGAACAGTAACATTTTCGCCATTAACATTCTTGGTGAAATCGTTAATGCCGGTGCCTTCGGGGATGGTAATAGTAACAGTTTCGGCTTTAGCACCATCGTTTATAAGCATTTGCGCTAAACCTTCATAACCTGATTCGGTATTAAAGTTATAGAGACCATATTTGAACTGACTGTCATACCCCATAAGCTTTGAGTAAAGACGGAATAAAACGGGGATTTTAACAGCACCTGCATCACTAAGCTCATTAGCAATCTGAGAAGCAGGTGTTCCTTTCTCTATGTTCATACTAACATCTTCGCCTCTGCCAAAGCCGATTCCCATAAAATCGGCACCCGCATAGATAATTGAAAAGGCAAGAGCAACAGAAATCACAACAATACTTATAACCCATATAACATTTTTAGCAGTTGATGGAGTTTTCTTTTTGCGTTTTTTTCTTCTCTTTTCCTTTTCTTCGGTTTCGGCGATTTCAAAACCTTTGCCGATAACAAAGCTATCTTCAGAATTAAAGTTATTTTTTTGCTCCATTTTACTTTCCTTTCAAATATAGCGCATTTGCTTTTTCATATCCTGACTTTTCTCTTTGCCTTTCAAGGCTTCAAGAATAAGGAAGCCAAACTGGAAGGCGGCACCGGCACCATAAGCAGTTACTATATTACCATCTTTAACAGCGGGTAAGTCGACAACTGTTGCATCGGTCAGGTCCTTTTCAAAGCCTGTGAAACAGGTGGCTTTCTTGCCTTTTAACAGACCTTTATGTCCGAGAATAGAGGGTGCTGCACAAATGGCGGCAATAATAAGCTGATTTTTGGCAGCAAATTCGAGAAATTTTTGAACAGTCGGGCTGTTTTCAAGGTTTATTGTGCCCGGCATTCCGCCCGGTAAAATTATAGCCTCAAGGTTTTCGGTTGAAAGCTCGGTTTCCTCTAAGTCGCAGACTATCGGAATATTATGAGAGCCCGTAACAGTTTTAGAACCGATACCAACCGTCTTAACATCAAGGCCTGCTCTTCTTAAAATATCAATAGGAGCCAAGGCTTCGCATTCTTCAAATCCTTCTGCTAAAAATATATAAATCATTTTTTCTCCTTATAAATATCAAGAACACTTTTTAAAATATCATCAGAGATTTCTTCAATGCTTCTAGCTACGCCGTTTTCAGAACAGGGAATAGTTTCCCAGCCAGAGTAATCAGCGGTAAAAACGGCAGCTTTGCGGCAGTTTTCAAGATATTCTGTATCACTTTCGTGGATATCCTTTTTAGAGTTATCGCCCTCGTAGCGTTTTGAAAGAAGCTTCTGCGAAACCTCTATCGGCATATCAAGGAAAATAACCTTATCGGGCTTTGGAATACCGATTTTATTATACTCAAAATCATAAAGCCAGGAAAGGAAGCTTTCCCATTCGCTTGAATCTAATTTTGAAGCTTGATGAATGGCGTTTGAGGTTGTGTATCTCCCTGAAACCACAGTACCGCCATTATTATAATATTCGCCCCAAGCAGATTTAAAAGAGGCATAGCGGTCAACCGCATAAAAAACCGAGGCGGCAAAAGCGTTAACATCGCCAGGTTTCTTGCCGAAATCACCATTTAAATACATTTTAACAAGCGTGCTTGAGGGGTTATCATAATCAGGGAAGGAAACGCTCTTGCAGTCAATTCCCATTTCTAAGAGCCTTTTATTTAAAAGCTCAAGCTGGGTTGACTTTCCGCTACCGTCAAGCCCTTCTATAACTATAAGTTTACCCATTGTTTTTAAGACTCCTGTAATACTCTTTAATTTCCTTAGCTCTTCCGCAAGACATTTTGCCTTCGGGACAAGGTCCGTTAAGACAGGAGGGACCTGCATTCTTAAAGAGATTAGGAGCAACCTCACAAACCAAAGCTAACATCTGATTTGCTATATCCTGAATTTCCCACTGAGCACGTGCACAGCAACGGTGTTTGAAGAAATTATGTAGAGAGCGTGCATTCATTGTCATAACCATCTGAGTTTCGCAGGAATTAGGAAGCACAAAACGGGCGTCCTCAATAGCCTTTTTCTCTGCTAACTTTTCAGCGGTTTTCTGGTCCTTGCCTTCAGCTAAGAATGTTTTTATATGTTTTTCTTTTAATATTTCGGAGAGGCGGTCATATCTTTTCTGGTCCTCTGCCATAATCTCATCATAAATCTCCAAAGCCTCGGGAATTGCCGCAATTTCGGGAGGAGTTACATATTCAAAGCTGCCCTCTCTTACATAACGCTGACTTTTAACCGAGAAGGATGCCATTCTGTGCCTTGTAATCTGAGCTAAGAGTGAACGGGAAACTCCCTCAATTCCAAAGGTGAAACTTGCATGCTCGATAGGGCTTTCGTGCCCGATTTCCGAAAGCATTTCAACAAAGGAGGCTGCTTTTTCATCGGTCAGATTATCGGTTAAATTGCTGATGGAAGAGCTGCTGTAACAAAGCTTTGCAGCAGATGCAACAGTATGCTCTGGGTTGGGGGTATGCGCTAAAAGAAAAACCTTAGCCATTTTTCATTCCTCTTTCTTTCATATATACACATCAATTATACCAAAATACCTCTCTTAATTCAATAATAAAGTGAAGTTTTTAATAAATTTATAAAATATTTAAAAAAAGGCTTTTTCTGTCGAAGATTTTGTGGTAGAATAGATTTAGAAAATAATGCGGAGGAATTTTAATATGGCAAGTATCAATTTTAAGCATTCGCCTTTTGGAGATTTGGCAATCATTAGTATGAAGGGCTGTGAGGATATTTCCTCAAAGGTTGACTATTACCTGAAACAATGGCGTGAAATCCCGAAAGAAGAATCTTTTGTTGTTGGGGCTAACTGTCCAAGATTTGGAACAGGTGAGGCAAAAGCAGTTCTTAATCACACTGCAAGAGGTCTTGATGTTTATATTATCTGCGATTGTTTCAATTATAATGTTACATACAAAATGTACGGTATGACCGTTCCAATGAGTCCTGACGACCATTTCCAAGACTTAAAGCGTGTTATAGCGGCTCTTGGCGGCAAGGCAAGAAGAATAACCGTTATTATGCCGATGCTTTACGAGGGAAGACAGCATAGAAGAACCAGCCGTGAATCAATGGACTGCGCTATGGCTTTGCAGGAGCTTGTAAATATGGGTGTTAAGAATATCATCACCTTTGATGCTCACGACCCGAGAGTTAACAATGCAATCCCGCTTGATGGCTTTGATAATGTTCAGGCGGCATATCAGATGATTAAAGCTCTTCTTAAAACCGTTCCCGATATCAAGCTTGATAGAGAGCATACAATGATAGTTTCTCCCGATGAGGGCGGAATGGGCCGATGCATTTATTATTCCTCTGTTTTAGGCTTAGAACTTGGTATGTTCTATAAACGCCGTAACTATTCCGTTATTGTTAACGGAAGAAACCCCATTGAAGCTCACGAATTTTTGGGTAATGATATTGTTGGTAAGGACCTTATCTTAGTTGACGATATGATTTCTTCCGGTGAGTCTATGCTCGATATAGCTGCAAAGCTTAAAGAAAAGGGTGCGGGCAGAATTTTCGTATTCTCAACCTTTGGCCTTTTTGTTGAGGGTTACGATAAGTTCGATGAATTTTATAAGAACGGACTTATTGATAAGATTTTCACCACCAACCTTATATTCCAGCCTCAAGAACTTTTGGACCGTGAGTGGTATTGCAGTGTTAATATGTCAAAATATATTGCACTTATAGTTGACACCCTTAATTATGATAATTCCATAAGCGGTCTTCTTGACCCTGCGGACCGTATTAAAAAGGTTGTTGCAAAGTATGCTAAGGAAGACGACCAGCTTAAAATAAGCGAAGATATCTAAATTTAAAGCCACGCAAAAGCGTGGCTTTTTTATACTGTCATAGGCGGTGTGAAAATTCCGAAGGATAGGGGATTAAAGCTGAAAACGGGGAATAGAATGGCGAAAATACCTAAGATTATTGCAAAAAAGATATTTGCGGTTTTCGAATGGTATTTTCCGCTTTTTATAACCTTGTTTTTCTTTATAATTGAAACGAGAACGGCAACATAATAGGAAGCGATATTTACGAACTCAATATCATATCCCAGAACGCCGTTTAAAATATAATATACTGCAACAATAAAAAACATACCGCAAATAAGACCTATTACTGTTGCGGGAAGATAGTTTTTTGGTTTTTCCTCCGATAAAAGATATTCGCCGATGGAATAGATAACGGTTGGGAAGAAGAGAAGCTTCAAATGCTCCCAAACACTTTCGTTAACGGGAAAGAAAAGTCCTATAATTTCTTTTTGCCCTGTCCATTCAAAGATAAAATGACCGATAGTTCCCAAAATGCTTATAACAAAAAAGGCTATTATATTTTTCTTAAAAGACATCTTAAACACCTCTAATAATAATATTAGTTTTTAAGTGCGTAATATGCCGAATAAAAAAATATTGCCTTTGGCGGATAAATGTGGTATTATATACGAGTATATTTTAAAATGGAGGAAGTATTATGAATTCTGCTAATATTTGTATGATAGCAACCATCATAGTATATCTTATCGGAATGCTTGGTATAGGTGTTGTTTTATCAAAGAAAAACAAGAGTTCGGATGATTTTTATTTAGGCGGAAGAAAGTTAGGCCCATTAGTTACCGCTATGAGTGCAGAAGCTTCTGATATGAGCTCCTGGCTTTTAATGGGACTTCCTGGTCTTGCTCTTATGACAGGTCTTGCTGAGGCTACTTGGACTGCGATAGGTCTTGCAGTTGGTACATATATTAACTGGCTTATTGTTGCAAGAAGAATTCGCCTTTATTCTCAGAAAATAAATGCAATTACTTTGCCTGAGTTTTTCTCAAAAAGGTTCGGAGATAAGAAAAATTTATTAACAACCATTTCTGCAGTATTTATAGTTGTTTTCTTTATTCCTTATACTGCTTCGGGATTTTCGGCTTGCGGAAAGCTTTTCTCTTCGCTTTTTGGAATGGATTATGTAACTGCTATGGTGCTTAGTGCTATTGTTATTGTTCTTTACTGTACCTTTGGCGGTTTTCTAGCTGCATCTACAACTGATTTTGTTCAGAGTATTGTTATGACTATTGCGCTCTTTGTTGTTGTAGGCTTTGGAGAGGGAGTTGTTGGCGGCTTTGGAAATGTTTTTGCAAATGTTTCCTCTATGGATGGATTTTTAAATATTTTTGAGGGATTTAAGGTTGAAACAGGAGAGATTATGTCTTATGGCACTTTGCCTGTTATTTCAACACTTGCCTGGGGACTTGGATATTTTGGAATGCCACATATCCTCCTTCGTTTTATGGCAATCGAGGATGATAGGAAACTAAAACTTTCTCGCCGAGTAGCATCTGTTTGGGTTGTTATTTCTATGGCAGTTGCTATTCTTATCGGTGTTGTAGGTTATTCATTGATGAAGAACGGAATAGTTCCTGCTTATAGTGATGCATCGGCTGCAGAAACCGTTATTGTTGATATTGCAGGGGTTATAAGTAAATATGGTTACATTCCTGCTATAGTTGGCGGAATTATTCTTTCGGGAATTTTGGCTTCAACTATGTCAACTGCCGATTCTCAGCTTTTGGCAGCTGCCTCAAGTATTTCTCAGGATTTAGTTCAGAAAACCTTTAAGGTTAAGTTGAGTCAGAAAGCCTCTATTATTTTGGCTCGTATCTGTGTTATTTTAATTTCTGTTGTGGCTGTGTTCTTAGCTTTAAATCCCAAAAGTTCAGTTTTCCGTATTGTTTCATTTGCTTGGGCAGGCTTCGGTGCAACCTTTGGTCCTGTAATGCTTTTCTCACTTTTCTGGAAGCGTGCAAACAAGTGGGGTGCACTCGCAGGTATGCTTTCGGGCGGAATTATGGTATTCTTCTATAAGTTCGTTATAAGGGATATATTTGCAGGAACTGTTTTTGATATCTATGAATTATTGCCTGCATTTATCGTTGCAAGTATTGCTATTGTTGTTGTGAGCCTTATCACAAGTGCACCTGAAAAAGAAATAACTGATGATTTTGATTCGGTTAAGGAAATGCTTAAAAATTAAAGATAAAGACCTGTCGTATGACAGGTCTTTATTTTATGGATTACAGCGTTTGCAGGGTGTATATCCCTCATCTATTAGTAAATCTCTATTCAGGAAAAATGCTTTGTTTTCCTCTTTCATTGTTGAAACCGAGGAGCAACTGATTTTATGAAAAACCTTGCTGTTAATGTTAACACAGTATTTGGTTTCGCTGGGTTCAGCTTTATTTTCATTACTGCTTGAAGTTATAGAAGAGCTTTGAGGAGCAGAAACCCTATAACCGTTAACCGAATTATCTTCGGGCATATTTATTATAACATCGGCTCGGCTTTCAGTTTCCTCACCCTTGCAACCGCAAAAAGAAATAAAAAGCAGAACACTTAAAACTAAAATTATAACTCTTTTCAATTTTATCACATTCCTTAAAACTACAATCATTATAACAAAATTTTAGTATTTTTGCAAGGTGAATTAAAAGAAATACTGTTGAAAATCCACAGTTTTTATGGTATACTAATTAAAAGAAATTTTAGGAGAATGTTTAATTGTTTGAACAAACTGTTGATATTGAAAGAATTGAGCAGATAGTTAACCTTTTCGGAAATTTTGATGAGAATATCAAAAGGATTGAAAAAAGGTATGATGTTGCTATTACCTCGCACGGAAGCCAGATAAAAATTAAGGGCGAGGTTGATAATGTGCTGAATGCTAAGAGAACGGTTGAGGGGCTTATAACTATGATAAATAAGGGCGAGCAGATAACCGACCAGAATATCAATTATGTAGCGAGTCTCGTTGAGGATGGGGAAGATAGCAAAATAAATGATATAACCGATGCAAATTGTATCTGCATAACCTCAAAGGGCAAGCCGATAAAGCCTAAAACCTTAGGCCAAAAGCAATATGTTGAGGCTATAAGGAATAACACTATCACCATCGGTGTTGGTCCTGCAGGTACGGGTAAAACCTATCTAGCTGTAGCTGAGGCTGTAACGGCATTCAGAGCTAAACAGGTTAACCGCATTATTTTAACCAGACCTGCGGTTGAAGCGGGGGAAAGGTTGGGCTTTTTGCCCGGTGATTTGCAACAGAAAATAGACCCTTATTTAAGACCTTTATATGATGCTCTTTTTGATATGCTTGGAGCTGAGAATTTTCAGAAATGTCAGGAAAGAGGAGATATCGAGGTTGCTCCCTTGGCATATATGAGGGGAAGAACGCTTGATGATAGCTTTATTATCCTCGATGAAGCTCAGAATACAACAAGTGAGCAAATGAAGATGTTTTTAACCCGTTTGGGCTTTAATTCAAAAGCGGTTGTAACGGGAGATATAACCCAGATAGATTTGCCGGATGGCAAGAAATCAGGACTTAAGGATGCTATAAGAATTCTTAAAAATATTGATGATATTGCAATATCAAAACTAACAGGTAAGGATGTTGTCCGCCACCGATTAGTTCAGGAAATAATAAAAGCTTATGAAAGAAGTGCAGAAAAGAAATGAGCGTTAAGGTAAATATAATTTCAAGATATAAAAATCAGAAGCTTCCAACGGGAACTCGCTTGCTAATCAGAAAGGCATGCAATGCAACTCTTAAGTTTGAGGAGTTGGAGGGCGATTTCGAGGTTGATGTTACCCTTGTTAACGATGAAATGATAAAGGAAATTAACAGGGAACACAGAAATATTGATGAGGCTACTGATGTTTTGTCTTTCCCGCTTGGTGAAAACAGGGAGTTTGATATCAACCCCGAAACCGAGGCTAAAATGCTTGGCGATATAGTAATTTCGGTTGACCACGCCATTCATCAGGCTGAGCTTTACGGACACGGTCTTGAGCGTGAGATCGCCTTTTTAACCGTTCATTCAATGCTTCATCTGCTTGGTTATGACCATGTAAACGGCGGACTTGAGCAGACTATTATGAGAGAAAAAGAAGAGTTTATTTTAGAGGCTTTGGGTCTTGCTGTTAATAAAATTTGAGAGAAGAAAAAATGGAACAAAAATCTGCATTTATAACTATAATCGGAAGACCTAACGTTGGAAAATCTTCGCTTATGAATAAGATTTTAGGTCAGAAGGTTGCAATAGTTTCAAACAAACCTCAGACAACGAGAACTAGGATTATGGGCATTTTAACCCGTGAGGAAATACAGACTGTTTTTATCGATACTCCAGGCTTTCATAAGCCTAAAAACGAGCTTGACCGCAATATGAATAAGGCAGTTGGGGACGGTATGGCGGATGTTGATGCGGCTGTTTTAGTTGTTGAGGCGGTTACCTCTTTTAAAACCGAAGAGGGCGAAATTCCGCCTGCTGAGGCAGAGCTTATAAAAGAGCTTAAAAGAAGAAAATTAAAAGCTGTTCTTGTTATAAATAAAATCGACCTTCTGGAGAAAAAGGAAGATTTATTCCCGATTATAACTAAATATAATGATGCCTTTAGTTTTGATGCGATTATTCCGCTTTCTGCGAGAACGGGTGATGGTATTGAGCTTTTGTTATCTGAGCTTAAAGGCTTTGCGAAAGCATCACCTCATTATTTCCCCGATGAAGATGTTACAGACCAACCCGAAAAGGTTATGGTTGCTGAAATGATAAGGGAAAAGCTACTCAGAACTCTTGATAAAGAGGTGCCGCACGGTATTGCAGTTGACCTTGAACGCTTTGTTGAAAGGGATACCTCCTCGGGTGAGCCTATTGTAGAGGTTGAAGCCACTATTATCTGCGAAAGGGAATCCCATAAAGGTATAATTATCGGCAAGGGAGGAGCAATGCTTAAGAAAATCGGCTCAATGGCGAGACACGATATCGAAGAGTTTTTCGGCATAAAGGCTAATGTTAAATTATGGGTTAAGGTTAAGGAGGATTGGCGAAATCGCCGAGGTCTTATCCATACTTTCGGGCTTGACTGATTTTTCCTTTTATATTTCCATATAAAATCCGTACAATATTTTTGTAAGGAAGTGGGTATATGGAAACTGAAAAAAATTGGATTCGCTTTATTAAAAGCGGAAAGGTTAATGATTATCTCTCATATGTAAATTCCTGCAAGGAGAAGGAAATAAATGGCGGATTTTGGGACACGGTTCACCACCGAGGGCTTGGTAATAAAGGAAATGAACGTGGGGGAGAGTGACCGTTTGGTTACTCTCTTCACTCGTGATTACGGCATTATAAAAGCCTTTGCCTCGGGTGCTAAGAACATAAAATCAAAAAAGGGAGCGGCAACCTCGCTGCTTACATATTCGAGCTTCACGATTTTAAACAAAAAGGGAACAAACCGCATATATGAAGCAACTGCTATTTCGCAGTTTTTTAGTATGGGAAGTGATTTAACTGTTCTTTCGCTTTCTCAGTATTTTTGCGAGCTAGGCTTAACCTTCGGTGAAGAAAATGTCGAAAACAAAGAGCTTTTGAGGCTAATTTTAAATTCTCTGCATTTTTTAACTAAAGAAAAGCGTTTTCCAACTCTTATAAAAGCAATAACTGAGTTCAGAATTGCCTCGACCTCGGGCTATATGCCAAGCCTTGTGGCTTGTCAAAACTGTTCGAAATTTGAGGATGACATTATGTATTTCAGTTTAGCTGATGGCTCTCTTTCCTGTAGTGAGTGCGGAAAAAGAGATGGGGATACCCCTGTTAACAGAACCATTCTTTCGGCTTTAAGGCATATTGCTTTTTCTGAAATGAATAAGCTATATTCCTTTTCTATTCCTGATGAAGATGCGAAAATTTTATCCTCAATAACAGAAAGATATCTGCTTATGCAGACCGACCAAAAATTTCAAACCTTAGAGTTTTTCAACTCTATCAAGGAGTAAGTTATGAATTATAATATCGAAAGATATTTAAAAACATTAGAGCTTGATAAAATTCTTGAGCTTTTGGCAAATGAAACAACCATTTTGGATTCTGCTGAAATGGCAAGAAAAATTCTGCCCGAAACAGAGCTTTCGGCGGTTCAAACAAAGCTCAACGAAACGAATGATGCTTATATATTTATGTCCCGATATACAGCTCCAAACTTTAGCGGAGCGGTTAATGTTTCCTCGGCTCTTACAAGGGCTAACGCATCGGCAGTTCTCTCAATTCCTGAGCTTTTGCAGATTGCTGAAACCCTGAGGGCTATCCGTTCTGTTAAGGAATGGCGAGCTAATTGTTCGGGAATAACTGATACTAATATTGATTATCTTTTTTCCTCTCTTGTTCCAAATAAATACTTAGAAGAAAAAATAAATTTTGCAATTAAAAATAGCGAAGAGCTTAATGATAATGCCTCTTCTGCTTTATATGATATCCGCAGAAAAATAGCCTCGAAAACGGCTAAAATCAGGGATATTCTGGATAAAATTATTCACGGTCCAACCGTTAAATATCTTCAGGAAGCAATCGTTACTCAAAGGGACGGAAGATATGTTGTTCCTTTAAAAATCGAACATAAGGGGCAGATTTCAGGTATTGTTCACGATACCTCTTCAACAGGCTCAACCGTGTTTATAGAGCCTATGTCGGTTGTTGAAACCAATAACGAAATCAGGGTTTTAAGACTTCGTGAACAGGAAGAAATAGAGCGTATTTTAGCTGAACTTTCGGCAGAAGCCGGTTCTTTTTGCGATAGCATAAATATGTCCTTTTCATCCCTTGCAAGCCTTAATTTAATTTTTGCTAAGGCACGCCTTGCCTATAAGATGAAAGCCATCGTTCCTGATATAAATGACGGCGGCAAAATCTATCTCAAAAATGCCCGCCACCCGCTTATTAACTATAAATCTGTTGTTCCGATAACGGTTGAGCTTGGCAACAGTTTTTCAACCCTCGTTATAACAGGTCCTAACACAGGCGGTAAAACCGTTACCCTTAAGACAATAGGACTTCTAACCCTTATGGCTATGTGCGGCCTTATGATTCCTTGCGATGATGGAAGTAAAATTGCTGTTTTCAGTAAGGTTTTTGCCGATATCGGCGATGAGCAGAGTATTGAGCAGTCATTATCAACCTTTTCCTCGCATATGAAGAATATCATTTCGATTTTAGATAATGCTGATGATAATTCCTTAGCACTTTTTGATGAGCTTTGCGCAGGAACTGACCCCGTAGAAGGCGCCGCTCTTGCAAAGGCGGTTTTGATGAGACTTTCAGCTTTCAAAACCAAAACGGTTGCAACAACCCATTATCCTGAGCTTAAGGCTTATGCTATTGATACCGAATCGGTTGAAAATGCTTCTTGCGAGTTTGATGTTAAAACTCTAAAGCCTACTTATAGACTGATTATAGGTATGCCCGGCCGCTCTAATGCCTTTGCAATTTCCAAGCGTTTGGGGCTTGATGAAAGCATAATTGAAAATGCTAAAAATCAGGTCAAGGAAGAGGATACAAGGTTTGAAAGGGTTGTTGAAGCACTTGAGAACGCCCGCCGTTCTGCCGAGGGTGAGCATAAGAAAGCGGCAAAGCTTAGAAGCGAGTATGAGGCTCTCAAGAAAAAGGCAGAGTTTAGAGATAATGAGCTTAGCAAAAATCAGGAAAAGCTGATGGAAAAAACTAGGGAAACGGCTAACCGAATTATTGAGGAGGCACGTTATAAGTCGGGACTTTTGCTCAATGAGCTTGAAGAGAAAAAGAAGCAGTTAACCTCGCAAAACGCTATCGAGACGGCTATGAAGGCGAAAGCCTCATATAACAAAACCTTTAAAGAGCTTGAAGAAACTGCCGACCCCGTTATAAAGAAAAAAAGCTCTGGCGAGGCGGTAACCGATATCAAAAAGGGTGATATAGTTGTTGTTGCCGATATCGGCAGAGATGCAACTGTTATCGATGTTAAAATGGATAAGAAGCAAGCCTTCGTTATGTCGGGTGCTATAAAAATGTGGGTTGATTTTGAAAATCTTCGCTATAAGCCTAAGAATTCTCAGTCAACCGAGGTTAAGAAAACCCGTAAGGTAACGGGTGTTAAATCAAGAAGTGAGCGAGAGGTTTTAGCCGAGCTTGACCTTCGCGGCATGGCATCTGATGAGGCAATTTTAGAGCTTGACCGCTTTATAGATAACGCTCTTCTTTCGGGGATTGAGACTATCAGAATTATTCACGGAAAGGGAACGGGAGTGCTTAGGAAAAGCGTTCAGTCGCATCTTAGGCAACATAAAGCAATTAAATCCTTCCGCCTTGGCACCTTTGGTGAAGGCGAAAGCGGAGTTACAATTGCGGAGATATAAAAAAGAACTTGAGGATAAACCTCAAGTTCTTTTTATTCTTCGGCTATATCGGTAGAATGAATTTTTCTGTATTGAAGGGGGAGAAGACCGGTTCCCTTTTTAAAAACAACCGAAAAATAGTTGGGACTTGTAAACCCTAATTTTTCGCTTATCGCAGCAATACTTAATTCGCTTTCCTTTAATAATTCGGTAGCTTTAATTATTTTAAGAGAGTTGAAATAACTCATAACACCGCAACCTGCATAGGCTGAAAAGGTTTTTTTAAGGTTGCTAACCCCTAAGAGAGATAGTTTTGCTATATCTTCAACCGTTAGTTTTTCGTAAATATTGTCCTTTAAAACACGGATAATTCTTTTATAGTTGGAGATAGCTGTGCTTTGGAGTTTATAGGTTGAATTCGCAGCCTTTTTAATATTATCAATTAAGAAGCAAAGAAATTTTGCACTGATTTTTTGGATATGTAGTGAGTCCTCTATTACAGAGGGGATAATACCATAATCACTGCAATCTAAAATTTTTGTAAAATCTTCTATAATATCAAACAAAGTTTGAACCATATCTAACGATAGATTAAAAACACCGTTGCCTAAACCATCAGCCTGATTTCCGTTTAGAGAAAATGAGATAACAATGATTTTAGCTTTCATTCCTTCATCAAGCCAAAATCGGTGAAATTCCATTGGTTTATGGTAAATAATCTGTCCCTTGCTCATTTTAAAGATTTGCTCATCTTCGGCAACATTAAGGCTGCCCTCTTCAACATAAAGCATTTCCCAAAAATCATGGCACTCGCCCGAGAATATCTCGTTCTCAATCAGTTCTCGTCTGAAAACAGTGTTTAAAGATGCGATAGTTAATCCTTCGTTTTTATTTGGACACCACATAAGTTCCCTCCAAAATTATCTAAATTTCAATTTATATCATCTTGTTGCGGAAAATTTTATGGTTTTGCACACCTATAAACTATATTAACATATAATCTTAAAAAAGTAAATAAAAAAATCCAAGTCCGAAGACTTGGATTTTTGGTGCACCTGAGCATTCTATAATCGAACCGTTTACCTCTTTTAGAGTGACGGTTTTGCTTGCATCTTTATAATTAAATGTTATCACCAATTTGTCGTCGTAGAGATATACGGCGTTTACAAAAATGTCAATCAGTCTCTGTTTGTGTTCCTTCGTTTCTAAGCTCATGTTCTGAATATGCTTGAGCCATAATACTAAGCCCTCTTTCGTGATTGTGGGCTTCTTCATTTCTTCCTTGATGAGTTTTAGTTTAATCTCATCTCTTGTCTGCTCCAACTCTATCATTCTTTGTTTTGTGGTTGGAGTAATAATTCCTTCTTCTATTGCTCTGAGCAGATTGTTCAGTGCGTTCTCTGTTTCACTAAGCCGTTGTTTAAGTAGTTGTATTGCGGGATTTTCTTTCTTTGCATTTCTAAACACAATACTTGCGATGTCCTCAATAACATTATCATCAATCATCATCTCATGAGTGTACTTAACAACAATGTCTTCAATCCATTCTTTTTTAACCGTCTTTTTATCACAAGTGTGTTTGTACTTAGCGTTGTTGCATTTGTAATATCGGTGAACTGTACCATTTCGTGCGGTTCCGCTTTCACCGGTCATATAGACTCCGCATTTACCGCAAAACAGTTTTGTTGTCAGTAAGTAATCATCTTCAGCTTTATGTCTTGCTGTTGCTCTCTTATTCTTCGCACGCTCACGCTGCACCTTATCAAATAACGTCTGCGGGACTATCCTTGGTATACCGTCTTTATTAACAATATCTCGGAACTTGTATTCACCGATATACCTTCGGTTTTTTAGCATATCCGTTACGATATTAATGGTTATTTTCGTTCCGTGAGAAGTGGTAACGCCTTTTGCATTTAGCATTTCCACAATCTCTTTTATTGTTTTACCATCCGCGTATGCTTGGAAAGCAGCAACCACATACGGTGCTTTAACAGGATCTACCTCAAACATTTGGTCTTTGTTAATAACATAACCGATAGGGACTGTACCGCCATTAAATTTACATTTTAGCGCATTCTCGGTCATACCTCGTGTAACTTTTTCGGAAAGTTCAACCGAATAGTATTCTGCATAACCCTCCAACATTGATTCGAGCAATATGCCTTCAGCGTTTTGGGATATTGTTTCCGTCGCAGAAACCACTTTAACATTATTCTTTTTTAATGTGTTTTTATAACGAGCCGAATCGTATCGGTTACGGGCAAATCTGTCGAGTTTCGAAACGATAACCAGATCAAATTTTTGCTTATCGCTGTCCTTTATCATCTGTTGGAACGCCGGTCGATTGTCTGTCTTTGCCGATAATGCTCGGTCGATATAGGTATCAATAATTGAAACACCTTGCTTTTCGGCAAAAGCGTAACATTCTCGAAGCTGACCGTCAATACTTTCTTCGCGTTGGCTGTCCGAAGAATATCTTGCGTAAATAACTCCAATCATTCTTCCTTCACCTCCCGAAGCATCTGAGAAATAAAGTCGGATCGTAGCCATGTCGTTCTGTGAGCCAAGGAGTTGGGAGCTCTAATTGTCTTCCTAAGACCGCTTGGCCTCCGACTTGTCGATTGTCTGTCTTTGCCGATAATGCTCGGTCGATATAGGTATCAATAATTGAAACACCTTGCTTTTCGGCAAAAGCGTAACATTCTCGAAGCTGACC
>JAZPXP010000086.1:0-2437 GCA_045543715.1 Acutalibacteraceae bacterium | reverse complement strand
ATTCGCAACAACGGTATTGCTACGCCAACCTTGCTAAGTAAAACCAAGAGTATGACTGACGGTAAATTCGATGAATTTATGGTTGTTTCAGACTATAGGGATGACGGCGCATTCGATATTATATATAAAATCGATGAAGAAACTCCTTATACTATCGAAAAGTTCTTCCTTGCGGGTATTTCAGTTCCACAAAACTGGAAAGAAAGATATTATACCGCTAAATATGAGGTTTATGCTTCTATTGAATTGGATGAACTTTTTGCAGCTGAAAGCAAGGTATATGATTACGATTTCGAGAGAGACGGTCTTTCAAGATGGCAGTATGTTAATTTCGATAAAGAGGTTAACGCTTGCTATATTGCGATCCGCATTATAGATGCAACCGCCTACGAGAACGAACAGCTTGGTGTTCGTATCGAGGAATTCGGTCTTTACGGTAAAGAGGCGGTTATTGATTACCAGCCCACAAATCTTTCTTCCTACCTCCCAGTAAGCGCTTATCTTACCGATGGTAAGGGTGTAACAACCGAGGTTAGCGAGAAAGATTTCACCGCTAAAGAAAATATTTATATAAGCGATAGTGATGAAACAACCATCGCAGATTTCTCAACTAATGGCAAAAAACTTGATTTGGTATTCAACCTCTGCAACGATGTTGAGATTAGCAAAATTAAGGTATTAGCAGAAAGTAAAAAGCTCTCTTATAAAGTTTATGCGGCCTCCAATATCGGTCAGGTTTGGGCTGAAGAGTCTTTGATTGGAACCTATAACGGTTCTGATACACCTTTTGAGGTGGCAGCAAACGAAAAGCTTCTTAATGCCAGATATATCCGCGTTTCCTTCGCTGCTACAAATGGCAACAAGGTAACCGTTAAGGATGTTCAGGTTATAGGACTTGAAAATCAGTTGCTTAAGCGTAAGGCTATTTCCCGAACCTTAGAATCTACACATGTCAGCCTATTCGCTAGAGACCTCAAGACTAATGCGTGCACCTATGATGTTTTTAAGGATGGCGGAATGTTATTTGATTCGGATTACTTCGGCGCTGCTACGACCTATATTGGTGTTCTCGGCGAGTCCAGTGCTAATATTTTAGTTAGTCTCGGCGGTCTTAAGAATATCGATGAAATTAATGTTTATTTCACAAGATATATGACCAGACACCAGCCATTGGAACTTAAGCTCTATGTTTCTAATACCTATGAAGGCGCTATGGACTTTAATGCTAAGCCTTTAACTACCTTTACAGGACTTCCAAAAGAAGGTAAATATTCTGTAAGCTTTAAGCCAACACTTGCTCGTTATGTTCGTGTTGAGGTTACAAAGAACAATTATAACCCTGCTACTGGTGAAGGCGACTTTATAAACAAAGAGAATATGGGTCTTGCGTTCTCAGAGATTGAAATCTTCGGAACAAAAGTTGTTGGTATGCAGCCTGATTTCGAGAAAGATAATCTTATGACTTTCATAGACCCTGAAACCAAAATTTCTTGGGAAATTGTTCGTCTTGATGAGTCTGATATCATAACATCTGTATTTTCTTCCAGACTTGTTAAGTATAAGGCTAGCAACTGGCAGAAAACCTCACTTAATAAATCACCCTATTATAAGGTGGTTGGTGATGATGTTTATGGAGTTGAATTCTTCGATTTCTTCGGTAACAAGGTTGAAAACATAGAAGGCAGACAAGTCAGGGTTAAATTCCCTGCAACTGCAGAAATGGTTGAATCAGGGTTGGCAGTTGGTGATGCTACCAATCCGAAAGTTATCGAATTGATTGAGAATTATGCGGAAGAAGGATATGTTCAGGCAACATTTGCTTATACCGTTGATTCGAAAGTAGCATTGCTTGCTTCAACCAATGGTGAAGATGAGTATTGGTCAACTATAGGCGAGCTTGAATACTTCTCACCGGATGATGACAATAATAAGAACGACTCTTCAGATGATTTTGACTTCGACCTTGAAGATGGTAGCGATTTCTTGGGTGATGAGGACTTGAATGAAGGTATAACCGATAAGCTCAAGATTACAAAGCAGGTAACAACTACTGTTCCTTCAATCTGGCTCTTCATTGTTGATGGATTACTTGTTCTTCTCTTACTTGGCGCAATAGCAACAATTATAGTTATCGGCGTTAAAAGAAAAAAGGCTAGTAAAATCTAATAGTCTAAAATAAAAACAGGGTGCGAACGGAGCGTTCGCTTAGGGATAATTCGTCTAAAACAGTGTCTTTTTGCGGAATAATGCGTTAAAAAGCCACGGCACGCGTCAGCGTTGCCGTGGCTTTTCGTCTTTTATTCCATCAAAAATACATCTGTTTTAGATGCTTTGCAGTTTTGTAACTTTTGATTTGTTTCGCACTCGAAGTCGCAAAAGCGCAGGAATACTTTGTGTCTTTCAAGGTTTTGCGGTGAAGAGTCGGAGCAAATCTAAG
>JAZPXP010000085.1:0-1661 GCA_045543715.1 Acutalibacteraceae bacterium | reverse complement strand
TTAAACCGTGAGTTCAAGATTAAAAACACGGTTGATGCTATTTCCCACGCAACCTGCGGTATGGCTATTGATATTGACGCCAAGGCGATTGCGGTTTGCTCCCTTTCGGGAATAACTGCGAGAATGGTATCTCGTTTTCGTCCGCATGTTAGCATAGTTGGAATAACAACCGAGGAAAAGACCTGGCGAAAGCTCGCTCTTTCCTGGGGAATAGTTCCCGTTATGTGCGAAAGCTACAACTCAACTGATGTTCTTTTCTTTACTGCCGAAAGGCTAACTAAGGAAACCTTAGGTCTTGAAAAGGGCGATAAAATTGTTATGACAGGCGGCGTTACCAACGGAAAATCGGGTAATACAAACCTGATTAAAGTTGAAACAATAAACTAATTCGGAATTCGGAATGCGTAATTATAAGGAGAAGGAATAATATTGAATAAATATAAAACCCTTTTATCCAACACCTTGCTGATATCTATCGGCACCTTCACCTCAAAACTTTTAGTGTTTTTGATGGTAAGGTTTTATACGGGTTATCTCACCCCCGCCGATTACGGCACGGCTGACCTTTTAACCCAAACGGCAAACCTTTTGTTCCCGATAATTTCACTCGGGATAACAGAGGGTGTTTTCCGCTTCGCTATGGACAGTGATGCCGACAGAAAAAGTGTTTTCACGGTTGGATTTTTATGTATAACTGTCGGCACTTTGCTTTTTGGCGGAGTTGTGCCGTTGCTTAATTTAATAAAAGATTTCAAGGGCTTTGTATGGCTTATTGTGGTTTATACCCTTGCCGCTTGTTATCACGCTCTTTGCTCACAGTATATAAGAGCCATCGGCAAAACAGGACTTTTTGCTATTCAAGGAATTATAAATACTGCCTTGGTTATAGTTCTTAACATTTTGTTTTTGGCAGTCTTTAATTTAGGTGTTACAGGGTATGTGTTATCGGTAGCTTTGGCTGATACGCTTTGCACCGTTTTCTTAATTTTCAAGGAAAAACTTTGGAGAGCGGTAACCTCTAAGCCTGATAAATCGGTGCTTCCCAAAATGCTTAAATATAGCTTACCGCTTATTCCTGCAACTATTTTCTGGTGGATAACCAGCGTTTCGGACAGGTATATGGTTAACGCTATGATAAGCCCTGAGGCAAACGGACTTTATACAGTGGCTTATAAACTGCCTACCTTACTTACATTAGTTTCGACTGTATTTATGCAGGCTTGGCAGTTTTCTGCCGTTACCGAATCTGAAGGGGATAAAAAGGAACACGCTCTCTTTTTCGGTCAGGTCTGGCGTTCATTCCAAGCGGTTATGTTTTTGGCGGGCGGAGCGGTTATTGCCCTTGCAAAGCCTGTTATGAAAATACTTACAACCAAGGAATTCTATTCGGCTTGGGAATACATTCCCGTTTTAGCCTTGGCTATGGTTTTTACAGCACTTACATCATTTATGGGAACGGTTTATATAGTTGAAAAGAAGAGTGTTATTTCCTTTATAACCGCCCTTATCGGCGCTTCAACTAACATAATTTTTAATTTTATTTTGATACCCTCATTTTTGGGTGTTCAGGGCGCGGCAATTGCAACCGTACTTAGCTATATGATAGTTTTCGCAGTCCGCGCTGTTGATGCGAGAAAATATATCGGCTTTAAGCTTTATAG
>JAZPXP010000084.1:0-10470 GCA_045543715.1 Acutalibacteraceae bacterium | reverse complement strand
GCCCGGTAGTGTCCCCGTTGAATTAACATAAAGTGTACAGTCTTTATTGGCATTAACTGAAATATTATAATCGGTTGTATAACCTGATTCAGATTCAACAACAATTGTTACAGTTTGAATGCCTTTTTTAAGTTTAAAGCTTGAGGGGGAAACTATTTTAGCAGTTGACATAACCGGCGTTGCTTTTATTGCAATATCTCCACTGATATTTAAGGTGTAATTAAATGTATACTTATCAAATGAAGGAGTTAATCCCGAAACCGACATAGAACCTAAATAATAGTTATTAAGCTTTGTATTTTTTTCAGGCAAAACGGTTTTTTCGGTGGGTAAATCCTTGAAAACGGGAATTTTAAATGTTAAGGAAAAAGAAGAATTATCCTTATAAATTTCCCTAAGATTTCTGCCCTTGCTGTAAGCATCATGCGCTGCCTGAGCATATTGATGAGCATCGGTTGGATTAAAATTATGAACATTAAAATCTTGTAAATAATAAGTATCTTGTCCGACCGTTACATAACCGTTGGACAGCATTTTTGCTCCCTCGATAATCGATTTGGAGCGTGTGTTCCAACCTTGAGACTTAGCAAAAGCAAGACCATTTGTTATAACAGCGGTTTCAGTACCTCCCGAGGCTTTCCAGTTAAAGAAATTATAGTAACCTTCATACCCTGAATATTTACCGCTAATCATAGAACTATTTCCGCTAGCTCCGATTTCGTGCCTTATTTTAGAGGCTATAATATAGGGGCTGATTTTGGATGCTTCAGCCGCCGCCATAATAACCTTAACATAATCTCCGCCATATTCGGTATCTTTAGGGTCGGTATATTTATTGGCTAAAAATGAACCTTCAACAATATTTCGAACTCCCTCTTCGTTCTGACGGTTTTTATCATATCCCTGTTGTAAAAACATATAGATATCGTCTGCATTAAGGAAATTTCTTGGGTCCATATAAAATGCAACAACTTCTCTCGAGGCTCCGGCCCAGCCGCCGTTACTAATAACCCATTTGCCATCAGACCATTCGTAGTTACCGGGTGTCATAGAAAGCCATGAAGCATTATTAGGATAATCATAAGATACCTGTTTTAATGTATTACAAGACTGCAAGAAAGTTATTTCCTTGAATGATATATTAACAGGGTCTGCAATAAATTCCCAGTTTGGATAGTTAGCCTTTAAAGCTCTAAGACCATCGTGGTAACTCTCAGGAAAATCTTTTAGTTTCTCTTCAAAGCTAGCATCTGGGTCATACGTTACTATTCTGATATAGGAAGCATCATAAGCTATCCAACCTGTTATTTGTTTAGTGCCGTTATGATATGTAACATTATACCAATCATACTCATTTTTCTTATCTCTTGTAGGAGTGGGGTTTAAAACAGTAGCCGTTCTGTTAGATATCTTTTCAATACGTTCATATTCCGTTCCGGCACCTGTTCTAACTCCAACATTGGTTCCGTCAATATACATCGTTGTAACCACAGCAGCAGAAAAATTAACACTATTTGCAATGGTTGTTAAGATAACTGTAAAGGTTAAAATCAAAGAAACTATTTTTCTCCAATTAGCCATCATTTTTTCCTTTCTTCACTTTTAACATACAAATTCATTATACATTTTACTGAGTAATATGTCAACGAATATTCGACAAAATACTTCACTTTTTTATGGCAAAAAAATTAGCGATTTATTGACAAATTTTCCTGAGAATGCTATACTCAAAACAAAGAAATTTCGAGGTGATTTTATGATAAGACTTTATGACCAGAATATCTGGGGAAACTTTGCCAGAACTGAAAAAATCGGTAATAGAAATCAGTATATTTTAGGACTTATAAAGCTTTATAAACCCGATTTTTGTACATTTCAGGAATGTAATCCATCGACAAGCCGTTCAGGTAAAGATCCTATTCAAGAAATAATAAGTGAAACTTTTGCAGAAGCGGCTCCTGAGTCTGCAACGAAGAACTTCACCCCTGTTTTTTATAATAAGCATAAATATAATTGCATTGAAGCTGAGTTTATTCCCTATCGTGGATTTAATGATTGGGATTCCAAATCTTTAACATATGCTGTTTTAGAGGAAAAGGAAACCGGCAAAAAAATCTGCGTTGTTTCAACTCATTTCTGGTGGGAATGGGAAAAACCTGAAGATAATCTTCAGCGACTTGAAAATGTTGACCAATTAAAAGAAAACTGCGATAAGGTTTTCGAAAAATATGGTTGCCCTATTATTATTTCAGGTGATTTCAATAACGGCTATCAGGATAATCCTCAGATTGCCGAGCCTTATGAAAAGATGAGGAAGCTTGACTTTGTTGATGTTCGGTACACTGCTGATATTACAACTGATACCCACACCTGCCGCCACGGTATAGGCGTTGACCTTTTCCAAGTTGAAGACGGTATTTATGAGGGCTCTGGCAAACCCCATCATACAATAGACTATGTTTTCACCTACGGAAAGCACCTTAAGGCAACAAGGTTTGCAGTTGATATTTCACAAGAAGCTCTCAACTCTTCCGACCACTCTCCCCTAATCGCAGATTTTGAATTTTAAAACACAACCCCCTCCAAATGATATGCACCTCCAAAAGTGTCTAACTTTTGGGGTTCACTTCAAAACGGAGGGGGTTAAATTTATGCTTTTTTCTTTTTTGTAAAATCCTTTAGAATAGACAAAATATAAGTGAATGAGTCTAATTTAAATATCCAAGAACCAACAATATATATTACTGCTCCAAGAGGAACTTGAATTAGCAAAGTAACTAACGGGTTCACCTTTAATAGCATAACCAGACCGACTATAATAGCCATAAAAACTGCCAGTAATATTGCAGGGATAACATCCTTCATTTGTTCTAAATAACTATATCCCATAAGCTTTTTGTTTGGATATGCTTTTATAAACTGTGTGAATAAATTTGTAACCAGGAAACCAAAGGCTATTGCCAAAACTCCGAATTTCATTGTAACAAGTAAAGCCGCTAATCCAAAAATGCTCTTTGCAATTTCAAGCTTCAATACCAAGTCTGAGCGACCCATAGCTTTTAAAGCATTATGATTTGCGGTGGTTAAAGGATAGAATACATAAACTATGCAAAAAATTTGCATAAAAGGAACGCAAGGAAGCCATTTATCAGTTAGCAAGAGCTTAACAACAGGCTCACTAACTGCAGCAAGACCTAAAAGTAAAGGTGCCATTATATATGTACTAGTCTTAATAGAACGCCGAGTCATTGCCTTTAACTTCTCTTTTTCATCCTGTGATTTTGACATAGCTGGGAATAAAACGATATCAATCGTTGAATTTACATTCTTAATTACCAGGTTTGGCATATGATTTCCTCTGTTATAAAAAGCCAAATCAGTTGGCGAATATAAAATACTTATAATTAACTGCCAGATGTCCGAATATCCTGTCGAAATCAAGGAAGAAGCCATCATTTTCCATCCATAAGATAACAACCCTTTTAGCCTCTTAAAAGAAAATATCCATTTTGGTTTCCATTTAACAGCAATCCATAAAACAATAGCTCCGAAGAGATTGCTAATCAATGATTGAGCAACTAAAGCCCATACGCCAAATCCAAAATAAGCAAAAGCTATTCCAACAACAGCCGAAATTACAGTTCCACCTAAATTAGCATAAAAAAACTGCTTAAATGCCATCGAAGATTGTATTTTAGCGATTTGTATATTTTTAATACCCGAAATTAAGAAAGTTGTTCCCATAACTCTAAAAACAGGAACTAGCTCCGGTGCATCATATAACGAGGCAAACCAAGGTGATGCAAAGAAAAAAGCCAGATATAGTATTACTGAAAAAACAACATTAAAGTAAAAAACAGAAGAATAATCAATATCATCAGCATTTTTCTTTTGCACAAGAGCTCCGCCCATACCACTATCAATAAAAACATTTAAAAAGGTGGTAAAAACCGAAACTATGGCAATTAATCCATAATCCTCAGGAGCTAACAATCGGGCTAAAACAAGTCCAACAATAAAACTTACGCCTTGTGCACCGCAACGCTCGGCAAAGCGCCAAATAAGGCTCGAAACAACAACTTTTCTGTTCATTAAATACCTCGAAAACTATTTTCTAAATTTTTTAACAGTTGCAGGATTTCCGGCAACCATTGCATAATCGGGAACATCTTTAGTAACTACCGAACCTGCACCAATTATTGCACCATTTCCTATATGAACACCAGGTAAAATAGTTACCCTTCCACCTATCCAAACATCATTACCTATAACAACCGGATTTTCTTCTGTGCTTCCCTGCTGATTCATAGGAATATCAGTTCTATCAAATGCGTGATTTCTTGTGTAGATAATGCATTCAGGGGCCATCATAACATCATTACCGATTATAACTCTACCATAAATTTTTGCATTGATACCAATGCCTGAGTGATCGCCAATCTCCATAGTTGAAGTAATCATAGCACCCTTTTCAATATTAACATCTTTGCCAACATATTTCAAAAATTTAGAAGCACAAAATGCTCTTATTTTTTTTGCACGTTTTCCTCCCCTCGTATAAGAAACAGGAAGAAATCTTGCAATCTTAAAATAAAAATTCCTACATAAAAAACGTTCTACTTTTCTGAATATATATTCCATAAAATTATACCTCATTTAATTTTAGGTAAAGGTAATTTACCGTTTAAATATTCTGTATAATCGTTTTCGGTATCAAGAATCCAGACCGTATGACCGCATCTCTTTTCCTCAGGTGGCAACTTCATATAATCACCATAAGTCCAAGTTAGATATTCATGCGGCATATTAGGTCCCATCAAATCCAAACCCTCAAAAACTATCGGTTTTTGAGGAACCAAATATTTTGCATTTATTATTGGAAGTATTTTTGACCATGATGCAGGGTAATAAAATAAACCCGAATTATTTGATAATTTACTTATTAAACAAACTATCGAAAACAGAAATAAGGTCATTAGTGATGTGCATTTTTTGAGAAAAGTATTCATTTTATAAAAGCGTTTATTCAATGAACTAAATTTATCTGCTTGATGATAAAAGAAAACCATGATTTTTTGAAAAAATACACTTTTTGGTGCATTAAAAAAAGGAAAGATATCAAGGGAAATTCCCCAATGCATCGGAACATTAAAAGCTATTTCCTCCATAAATGTTGTGTTATTCATTCGTATCTTGAAATAGTTACTTGAAAGATTTAGTTCGCTACTTTTTGTCTGTAAAAAATATTTTTCTTTATTGCCTTTTTTCTTCCAGATTTTTTTAAACTTTTTGAATTCGTCAATATGCATATCAACATCCACATCGTCATCCCATGGAATAAATCCACCATGTCTCACAGCGCCAAGTGCAGTGCCGCAAGAAATATGATAATTGATATTATTTTCCTTGCAAAAGGTATCTAAATCTTGTAAGGATTCTATGTATTTTTTCTTCAAATTACTTAAATTATCATAACACATAAATATATCTCCAAATAATAAATCATAATCTATAAACTTCTACTAAATCACAAACTTTTCTTGTATCTAAAACAATTTTACCTTTAAGCTTGTCCATATTTTCTTTAATTTCATTATGGCTAACCATGATAACAACCAAATCAATATCAGCTAAAAATTTATCTAAATCATGATACTGATTTTTAACCAAGTCATTTTTGATAAATGGGTCGTATACCTTTAGAGGCTCCGCCAAATGTTGTTTTTGTTTTCTTAATAACTGCAATGTTGGAGAATCACGGTAATCATCAACATTTTCTTTATAAGTTAAACCATATAAGCCAACTCTTGAAATGTCAGTAAGACCTTTTTCTTTCATAATTTCGTAAATACGGTTCAAAACAAATTCAGGCATACTGTCATTAGTTTTCATAGATTCATCAATAACATTAGCAAGACTCGGATAGTCGCCAACCAAGAACCAAGGGTCAACCGAGATACAATGACCGCCAACGCCAGGACCGGGCTGTAAGATATTAACACGAGGATGCATATTACAAATCTTAATTATTTCATAAACATCCATATTATCGTATCGGCAAATTTTTGCAAGTTCATTAGCAAAAGCGATATTAACCGCACGGAAAGTGTTTTCAACAACCTTTGTCATTTCAGCAGTTCTAATATCAGTAACAACAATCTCACCTTCACAGAAACTTGCATATAACTCTTTAACCTTTTCACCAATTTCTTTGTTATCGGCTCCTATAGTGCGGTTATTGTGAAGTAATTCATAAATCATATTACCCGGAATAATACGCTCAGGAGCGTGAACTAAATGAAGGTCTTCCCCTATTTTAAAACCTCTTTCTTCAATAGCAGGTCTTAAAAATTTATCGAATGTTCCGGGAGAGATTGTTGATTCAACAACAATAACAGAGCCTTTTTCGCAAATATCCATAACGCTATTTAAGGCTGAAACCACATATGAAGCATCAACCTTTTTAGTAAATTTATCATAGGGAGTTGGAACTGAAATTATATATGTATTTGTTTTTTGATATTCAGTTGAAAATTCAATTCCTGAATTCAAAGCTTCGTTGAATAGTTCATCCAATCCATCCTCTTTAAAGGTTGTTCTGCCAGCCTTAAGTTCACCAACCAAATCTTTGTTATAATCAGTGCCAACTATTTTAATGCCATGCGTAGCCATCATAAGAGCAGTAGGTAAACCGATATAACCCAAACCAATAACATTAACCATAATTAAAACTCCTTAAATTTTGTTTATAAAATTATAAAACTTTTTGAATTGTTTTTCACTTTCCCAAAACTCTAAAAAACTATTTCTAGCATTTTTACGAAAAGTTAAATATTCTTCCCTTTTTAACGCCATAACTTTTTCTATATGTTTTTTAACATCTTCAGATGAAGAATTTGGGTCAATTAAACAACCATTATAATTATCCTTTATCAGTTCTGAAACACCACCAACATTTGTTGCAATAACAGGTATTCCAAAACTAATAGCTTCCATAATAGAAACAGGTACTCCTTCAGTTGAACTGACATTTATGAATAAATCAACATTAGAGGTTTTATAAAAATCTCTAATTTCCAAATTTGGAATATTACCTTTAAATTCGAAATTTAAATTTTGAAGTTTTTCTTTAGCCATTAATTTAAGAGCTTCAAGTTCAACACCATCACCAAAGTGAATCCAGCGAATATTGTTTGACTCCATTTTTGATAAGGCATCAATTATTAAATCAATCCTTTTAAGTTTAACCGCATTGGAACAAGAAACCAATATGAATTCGTTATCAATTTGAAATTCAGAGTTTCCGTTATCAAATGTTCCAAGGTGCATCGAAACGATATTGTTTGAATTTTTTGATTTTTGTTTTAAATGCCTAACACCATCTTCAGATACAGGAAAAATATAATCTAAATTTTTAATCAAATATTTTCTTAAAAACTGATGATTAAACGGTGTTCTGTAATCGTATAAATCAGCACCATGCGCTCTGCATATAGCCTTGCAATCATATTTTTTAAAATATGTAGCTGATAAAGAAACACTATTCATCCAATATGAATATAAAACTAAAGAATCATCCAGTTTGATTTTATCCTTAATAGTATTTTGAATAGTTAATTTATGAACTTTAGAAGCATAAACAAATTTAAATAGTTCTTTAATAGTGTTAAAAGAGAATTTTTTGCTATTGATAAGTTCTTTTATACCAAAAAACATAGGAGCTGAAAATATTGAAGTAAACATAACTGAAAATTTGTTAAAGTTAGGTTTTTCAGGAAAAAGTAATGTAACATTTTCTGGTAACAAACGATGGTTGTCATTTTCAACAAAAACGCCTATTGGCATAATAAAAATATTTGATTCTTCTTTAGCAATTTCAAGCTCAGCTTCTAAATAGGTCTCTCCCGTTCCGAAAGGATACTGGGATGAAAGAATTAAAACATTTTTCATAGTTCACCAAAATCAAAACATAATAGATTCTAATTTTTTAACAAGATTATCATAATCGAATTCTTGAACTTTAGCAGTATCAGGGTTAAATAATAAAGGTTCGTTACTCTTTTTTCTTTTAATTTGTTCTGAAATATATTCAGCTAATTCATTAACACCTTGTTCATAATTACAATAATTCACAGCAACGCCGAGGTTCATATCTTTGACCATACCTTCAGCTTCTCCATTTGGAATTTCACCGGCTGTTATACAAATAATCGGCTTCTCAACCATCATATATTCATAAATTTTACCGGGTAAAATTCCCTTATTCATAGTAGTATTCCAGGTAAGTAAAAGTAACAAATCAGCTTTTTGTTGTATTTCAATTGCCTTAGTACGAGAAACATATCCATGGTCGAAAATTATCTGGTTAAGCCTGTATTTTTCAGCATTTAAATATAAACTTTCCCCGTTTTTGCCAACATAATCAATCCTAAAATCAGTAATACTTAAATTTGTGTTATCTAATACTTTATTCAAAGCATCAAAAAGCAAAGTAGCATCTCTCTTTCCATCATAAAGGACACCTGCATAAGCAATACTAAGCGGCATTTGTTTAGGATAGAAAGCAGAAGCCGACATATTTTCTTTTGCAAAACCGTTATTAAGAACGAATGTTTTATTTTTTTCAGTTTCACCAAACCTACAAAACTCGAGAAAATCATCAGCCATTCCGTGCGATACTAAAGTATATTTAGAAACAAATTTGTCAAAATGATGAAAAGCGTTTTTAAAAGAAGTAATTTCCATTTTAGAAGCACCATCGGAATAAGGAAGGTCTCTTTGGTCCAAAAGCCATGGAATTCTTTTCTTTTTGCATAAATAGTAGGCCAAAAAGCAACTTATAAACGGACGTGAGGTACAAATAACATAATCCAATTCAACATTTTGGCATTTTAACCATTCGGAAATGTGTTTTGCGTTTTTCTTTGAAGTTGATTGCATACTGAACATATATAAAGATGCTTTTAAAAAATTTTTAAAAGTTTTAATGAAATTAATTTTATTTTTGCTAATTTTAGGAACATCAATATGTGCTTTTGATTTTGCTCTGCGTTTTGCACCGTGTTTAAAATATTTACATTCATTATCTACATAAAACTTAATTAAATTACCACTAATCTCAGAAGTGTTTTTTTTATCTAAACTATGTGTAACAACATAAATATTATGTTTTTTTGCTAAACGATGAGCAAGACTTGTCCATCTAACAGAACCAATTCCAACATCAGACTCAAAAAAATGTGATATAACAAGAATATTCATAGAAAACTTCCTCACAAATATAATACTACCTAAATAGATATTTTACAATTGTAATATATAAAGGCAAACAAAAAGAAAATAATCTTAATTCAATTTTTTCTTTTAAACTAAGACTCCCTTTAACCTTTTTATATTTCACAAAAAGATGGTTTTTGATATTTGTAATTTCTTCATAATAATTATTTTGCAGATTTGATTTGTAAATAGCCCTTAAAACATTCATACGAGCTCTAAAGCAATGTTTTTCTGCAATCAAAATCAAATTTGAATTATATTTTTCAACAATTTCAAAAGCAATATCTTTTGCCGTAATTTCTAAAAAACGATTTTTACTAAAAACAGAACTTGTGATTGAACCTTCGCGTTTATAGTAATTATATAATGGGGTTCTATTTATGACCCCACTCTTACAATTCTTAATATAATTAAGATTAAAAATCAAATCTTCTCCGTGAAGGATACCGATTTGAAATTTTAAATCTTTGATAATAGATGCCTTGTAGAGTTTATTCCATGCGGCATTATTTAATTTAACAAAGATTTCAGTCCATAATGAATCGTAATCTAAAAATTCATCTTCAAATATATCTACAACAATTTCACACCCTTTAGAAACAGTTCTATGACCGCAAATTGCAATATCATTATCTTTAATAGCCGATATAAACCATTCGTATGTATCAAGCTCGAGCCAATCATCACTATCGACAAAAGCTATATATTCGCCTGTAGCGATATCGAGCCCTGTGTTTCGAGCACTTGATAGTCCGCCGTTTTCCTTATGAATAACCTTGATTCGATTATCCATTTCTGCAAATTCATCGCAAATAGCGCCGCAGTTATCAGGTGAGCCATCGTCAACTAAAATTATCTCAAGGTTTTGATAGGTTTGGTTAATGATAGAATTAACACATCTTTCAAGATATTTTTCAACATTATAAACAGGCACAATAACGGAAATTAAAGGATTTTCCATCATAAGTCAAGTGCTCCTTTTAGATATTCAAAACTTTTTTCTCTCTCGGTATTTATTGCTTTTTCAATTTTTTCCATATCAGGAGATAACAAATTAACCTTTTCTATTTCAGAAATTTCTTCAATATTTCTATCCATTGTTCCGGTTTTCTTAAGGATTGAAGAAATGCGGTTATCATTTTTGTTGTCTATAACATAAAAAGGTTTGCCGTAAATCAGGGAAAATGCCGTTCC
>JAZPXP010000083.1:0-2187 GCA_045543715.1 Acutalibacteraceae bacterium | reverse complement strand
ATTAACCTTTTCTATTTCAGAAATTTCTTCAATATTTCTATCCATTGTTCCGGTTTTCTTAAGGATTGAAGAAATGCGGTTATCATTTTTGTTGTCTATAACATAAAAAGGTTTGCCGTAAATCAGGGAAAATGCCGTTCCGTGAAAAGACGAGGTTAAAACCAAAGCTGCATTATCAATATAGCTTAAAAAATCCTGAGGGCCTGCATCGTAGCGTTTGACAAAGGTATTAAACATATCATTCTTGTTGTTATATCTTAAAACCACAATAGGAAGACCGAGCTTCTTAGAAATCATTTTAGCCATTCTTAACTGCTTTTTAGAAGGCTCTAAACAATAAAGTAAAATATATTTACCGTTTTTATAATTAGCATCAGACTGAATTTTACGCCATTCATCAGCCGTTAACAAAAGGGTTGGGTCAACATGAATATCACAGGGTTTGCCAGTTAACAATTCAACAATTTCTCGGCTACCCTCTTCCCTAACCGAAACAGCAGAATAATCATTCAAAAATGAGATATATTTCTCTTTATTATATTTATTCCAATCAATTTTCAAAGGACCAAATGAAGCAGCATAAGATATTTTTTTGGCATTTTCAGCAAAATCAAGGAAATAAAAATCGGAGAAATCTTTAGCGCGAACATTCCAGATTTGGTCGCTGCCGCTTATAAAATAATCAGCCTCGGTATCATTAGTTAAATTAAGGAAATCTCTTAAAAAGGCTTTAAATTTATTTTCTCTCAAATGAATTTTTTTAGAATTTAGAAAAATCACCGCATTTTTAACTAAATCGCTTAATCCTTTTACCTTTTTATAATGGCTGTATAACTCTTTTTGAGCATCGCTTGAAATATCCAAAACCTGATATAATGCATCATCACAAATATTTGAAACTGTTTGGCTTAGTGCATAGGTTTGCAAAGCTGAGCCGAAATTTTGCGCTCTATGAAAGGTTATAGCGGTGATTTTTTTCATTTTACCCTCTCCGTAATTTTAAAATCTTTTGCTTAATACTAAGGATTAAACCAGGAAATTTATTTGTTATAAAGATGTTAAATTTTGTTGTTAACTTAATATTATTATCCTTGATAACCAATTTGTAATTATTTTGAATGATACTTTCAAGCATTTCTAAAACTTTAATATCATCAGTTTTGTTAAGTAACATTCTACCCTTAACATTGATGGCAATTTTTAAATAATTTTTTCTTATTATGCTTAAATTTTCAGGATTGTATTTTTCATAATAAGGCAATATATTCTCATAAGCCTTTAAAACAGAAAGTTTTCTAGGACTATATCCTGTTTCTCCAGTCATTGAAGCCGAATGCTGCATATAGTGATAAAACTTTTCATTAGTATATACAGCAGAGTCGCATTTTGCGGCAAGGCGAACACAAAAATCCAAATCCTCGCAAGACATAAGGCTTTCATCGAATCTTAAATCACCAATTATTTCTCTCCGATATAGTTTATTCCAAGCATAACCATAGAAAGTTGGTGCATTAAGGATAAGATTAAAAATTTCCGATTTGTTAACTTTTACAACATTAGATACACTTAATTTATTTATGATAACTGCATTCCCATAATCAGTAATCATACCGCAAACACTGAAATCGGCATTGTTTTCGCTCAAAATCCGCTCTAAAACGGTAAGCATTTCTGGCTCTATCCAATCATCGCTATCAATAAAAGCTATCAAATCACCTGTAGCAATATCTAATCCCGCATTTCTAGCGCTGGACAAACCGCCGTTTTCCTTATGGATAACCTTAATACGATTATCCTTAATAGCTAATTCTTCACAAATAGCGCCGCAGTTATCGGGCGAGCCATCATCAACTAAAATAATCTCGAGGTTTTGATAAGTTTGGTTGATAATTGAATTTATGCACTTTTCTAGATACTGTTCAACCTTAAAAATGGGGACAATTACTGAAATTTTTTTCATAATATCACCAATAATGAATATTTAATATTTCGCTGACATATTCAAGGCCACGCCATGCTATATGCATTTGATAATAAAAATAGAAAGTATAAAAAACAATACAAAGAATTGTAATAATCTTATATTTATCCCATTTGAAGCAATGTTTTAAAAGCCAAGGGAGCAAATATAAATTATAAATACTAAAGAAAATTGGCATTCTGCCAACTAAAATACCACTCGTGAAG